>JAFQUP010000216.1 GCA_017408405.1 Thermoguttaceae bacterium | reverse complement strand
TCCGTTTGCCGTCTTGACTGGATCCTCGCCATTTCCGTCACGGCAATATTCCAGTCCACTCCCAAATAAAACAGCGGATGAAACATGAATTCGTCGTACTCATATTCTTTTGAATATGGACTTGGAAGGATCATATCCAGGCACATCATTTTGTCATTCTGCTCAATGCGGAGGTAAACTTCCTCCAGCATATCCAGCGGATACTTTCGGGCAATTTCCTCAAGTTTCGCAAGCTGGTCTTCGGAAAGCGGCGCGTCGATATTTTCATAAAATGGGAGCGCCAGTACCATTCGCTTAATGTTGAGTCCAGTCAGAAGATCCACCATGAATGCGGCATTTTCCTGGAACAGATGCCCCAAACGGCGGCAGGCTTCCGCGTCGGCGATCGCACCATCCAGCTCTCCCTGCCTGATCCGGTATGCCGCACGAAATGTCAGTCCCCTTGCCAATAATCGGGCGGATTCATGGTAAGGAAGAAGCTGTTCTGCCGCGCAATGGCGGCCATCGCCGATCAACGGAATGAAGTACATTTCGGAATCCAGCAAGATCCGCGCGATCTCATCCAGCACCGGCGAGTTCTCCCGGACCCATTCCGCAGCAAATTCCGGATCCAGAGCAAATATGTCTGCGGAGTTTTCCACGTCTCTTTTTTCCCGCTCCTCATCGTCGTCCGCGTATTTCTCATTCACCATCTCATGGTAAACGCAGACCGGGTCCGGAAGGAAACGTAAGTCACGGTATTCCTCCGGCTCAAGCGCGAGCAGGCCCATCATCTCTTCCTGTTCCTCTAGAAGAATTTTTCTCTTTTCTTCTGAAAGCGTAGGCCAATTCGTTGCCGTTTCGTAAACGAAAATCGTTTCCGTGATCCGGCGAAACGCATTCCGGTCCGTCTGCCACCCTTCCGGATACTGCGATTTCAGGACCTCAAACCAGTTGATCACGCCGTTTTCCAACCTCGTTCCCTCTGGTAAAAATCTGTCGCCCGGCAACTCCTTCAGTGGAACGCTTGCGAGGAAATACCACCACCCCACTCCTCCCAAGAAAGTCATGAACAAAAAAAGCGCAGCCCAAAATCGTTTCATCGGATCATTCCTCCCAAATTTAAAAGTCTCGATTTTGATCTCGCGGAAATTCCCCAAATGATCCCCGCCATAAAAAAGAACGGTCAAGTGTTACTCAAAATTCGAAAAATTTTAAAAATTTCTCAGAACCATATGGAACTTCGGACATTTTCACCTCTACGAAAATGGATTTTCAGAAAAAAGACATCCCCCAAACAGAAAAAGCGTCTCTCCCAAAGAAAAGACGCTCTAAAATCAAATTCTCATGCCGAGCGAACTCCACTCAGCAATTCAGGCTCACGGGGAAATTCAGTCTTTGCCCCACGGATGACGCTGTCCCTGAACGCGGCCGGGGAGACTCTGGAGACGAATGAAACCTTCGGCGTCCGTCTGATTGTAGCTTCCGCCGCCTTCCATCGTCGCGATCCCTTCGTCGTACAGCGAATTCGGGCTCTGACGGCTGGCCACGTCGATGTTCCCTTTGTAGAGCAGGAGCTTCACTTCGCCCGTCACGACTTTCTGAGCCTCTTTGATGAACGCAAGAAGTGCATCCATCTTCGCGTGATACCAGAAGCCGTAGTAGATCATCTCGGCGACTTCCGGCGCAAGCATGTCGCGCAGGTGCGTCAGATCACGGTCCATGCAGAGGCTCTCAAGCTGGCGGTGCGCCGTGTAGAGAAGCGTCATGCCGGGGGATTCGTAAACACCGCGGGACTTCATGCCGACGAAACGGTTTTCCACCATGTCGATGCGTCCGATACCATTGCGGCCGGCGATCTCGTTCGCTTTGCGCACGATGTCGATCGGGGAAAGTTCTTCGCCGTTGATCGCGACCGGATTGCCTTCCACGAACTTGATCGTGATCTCTTCTTCCGCATCGGGAGCTTCTTTCGGAGAGACGCCCATGCCGAAATCAACGATCTTGACGCCGCAGACGTTCAGGTCTTCCAGATCGCCGGCTTCGTAGCTGATGTGGAAGCAGTTTTCGTCGGAGCTGTACGGCTTCTTCACGCTGGCTTTGACCGGAATGTTCTTCTGTTCACAGTACGCCAGAAGTTCCGTACGGCCAGGGAACTGATTGCGGAATTTTTCCATGCGCCACGGAGCGATGATCTCGATCTCCGGATCCAGAGCTTCGGCAGCCAGCTGGAAACGGCACTGGTCATTTCCTTTTCCCGTCGCGCCGTGGACGAAATACTTCGCGCCGACTTCATGAGCCACGCGCAGACACGCACGCGCAATGATCGGACGGGCAATGGACGTGCCGAGAAGGTAGATACCTTCATATTTCGCCTGCCACTGGATCATCGGGAATGCGAAATCGCGGCAGCACTCATTCTGCACGTCCACGATACGGGCCGTCTTCGCGCCGATCTTCAACGCTTTGTCGATGATCGCCTGACGGTCTTCGCACGGCTGTCCAACGTCCACGTAGACCGCGTGCACTTCAAAACCTTCATCCATCAACCATCCGAGCAGCACCGAGGTGTCCAAGCCGCCGGAATACGCCAACACGCAAGATTTCATGACTTCGTTCCTTCCAATAGGATCCAAGTGGAAAATGATAGAAAAATATCAATATGTTTATTATCGCATGTTCGCACATTTTTTCAAGGGGGAGGGAGGGATTTTTTTCAATAATACACAAAATTTTACTCGTTCATGAAAAAATTTTTTCCATTTTCCCTTTCCCAACCGCCATATTCTATCCATCTGATTAAAATTGGCATGAAGAAAAATACTTCCAGTTCACGAATCTCCCCCTTTCTGGAGCTGTTCTTTAATTCGCTCGAACACCAATTTCATACGCTCGACATTTCCAACCGCCATCCGGTATCTTTCAGGGTCAAGAATTCGGGCGTGTCCGGTAATAATATTTTTCTGCAGCTGCCATCCCTCATATTCCTTCAGGATCCACCACCAGTATTTTTTATCCATAACACGATTTTTGACATTAAAAGTTCCTTGCGGAACCAAAATATCTTCCACAAGCGATTTGTCAGGGGATTTTTCCCAAGCCTCCAGGAAATGAATGAGGTAGTGATTCTGAACATAAGCAAACGGCTCCCAAACCTGCCTCGCCATCGACAAATCGGTCCGTTCATTACGCGCGATAAGAATTTCCTTCATATGCTCTCTTTTCACCGCAGCCCCCAACCCAAGCATTGGCGAATGCGGCTGAAGAAGCGTATCGGCAACTTCTTCGCTCAAATTCCAAACAGCCTTCATGCTGTCCAATTTTAACTCATCTCCATTTTGAGCCATTGCCTCAAATTTTGAGGCAGCCATCAAAGCCCCATCCTGTGGATGAATGAAATTCAGCAACGGTTCCCTCGTTCCTTTCAGAAGGTTCAGTAACGGTTCTCCCGTTCCTTCCTGCTGGTTCTCCATTCCCTTCCCATCATCAGGAACAGCTGCCGCGAAAAAGATAATCCGCTTCACAGCCAATTCCTCCGGCTCCAGTTCCTGAAAAGCCTGAAAAATGACCCGACAACCAAGAGAATGTCCAATAAGAACCGTATTCTCCCGCACACTGGGCGAAAGATCCCTCAAAAAATCCGCCAACTGACCGGCAGCTTTTTTCGTATTCCGAACCGCGACAGCATATTTATTCCAGTCGTCTGAAAGAGTACTTTCCCAGATAAAGTAATGAGAAGAAAATTGAATATCCGGTTCCCTTTGCTCCAGCGTCAGGAGCATTTTCTTTAATTCATCCGAGTAATCAAGGTCCTGAGTTTTCCAACCTGGGACAAAAACGCAAAGCCCTTCTTTTTTCGTTGATTCAGCAAATCCGGAAACAAGCAACAGAAATAAAATTCCACATACCCCAAAACTGAAAAGCAGTTTTCCTGTGATTTTCATTCTTCCTCCTCTTAAAAAATCAAATACGATAAATTCGCTGCCCCGCCCCTCTTTTAATCAGTCTTTTGATTTCCAAACCCGTTAAAACGGTCATGATTTTCCAGACAGGAATCGCGGTACTTTGAGTGAGCTGATCCACCGTAGCCCCGTCTTTTGGAATTGTCTCAAATACCTTACGCTCCTGGTCAGTTAAAGCTATCTCAGCCGGCCGCTCCACCATCTCCGCGACAGATTCCGTTTCATGCACGGGGAATCGTTCATGAATCGGCCCCAATTCCTGAAGAACATCCTCTACGCTCTCAATAAGACACGCGCCAGACCGAATGAGACGGTGGCATCCAGTCGAGACACGCGAATCCACCGGCCCGGGAAGAGCGAAAACCTCACGGCCATAATCAAGGGCAAATTGAGCAGTAAGCATCGTTCCGCTATGTGCCCCGGCTTCAATGACGACCGTTCCAAGCGTCATTCCCGCGATAAGACGATTTCTCTGAGGAAAAGTACCGGCAGTCGCCGGACGCAGCGGAGGATATTCACTAAGCAGCGCTCCGCCTGACTCAAGAATTCTGTCAGCCAGACTGCGATGCTCCCTCGGATAGGGCGGCAACCCCAAACCATGCCCCAAAACAGCAATAGTCCTCCCGCCAAAGTCAAGTGCCGCCTTATGGCTGATACCGTCAATCCCGCGAGCAAGTCCTGAAACGATGGAAAAACCTGCGCGAACGAATTCTCCAGTAAGCCGTTCCGCCTGACGTTCACCATAAAAAGAAGCATGCCGAGTACCAATAACAGCCAAAGAAACACTGTCCCTGGGGGTTATCGTTCCCTGAATAAAAATTAATCCGGGTGCGTCCGGCATCGTTTTCATTAGCTTGGGATAATCCGGATCTGAATCAGTAATAATGCGAATATCATGTTTTTGACAAAGTTCAAGCTGCTCATCCACCAATGACGCTGGAGTATCCAATATCGCGGAAATGATTTTTCCTCCTACCTCCGGCACCTGCCGAAGCTGAAAGGGATCCGCCTCAAAAACCTTTCCGGCACTTCCAAAATAATTAATCAGATTGCGTCGAATGCGCGGCCCAATACCATTAACGAGAACAAGACGAAGAGCATCGCGAATCTCAGAGGTGAAGTTTTGCATAAATTTCCCAAATGCCCCTAAATAAGCCGAAAACAAACCAGATATGAATGAAAAAGAATATTCCAATCCCCTCAAAGAAACTCAAAACAAACGTTCCTTTGAGGGGACTTCCAAAACTCAGAAACGAGCCAAACCATTTTTCAAACGGTTCAAAGACTCTTCCTTTCCCAAAATATCGAGAATATCCGTCGCTCCGCCAGGAGTAACGAGCGTTCCTGTCGCGGCAACACGCACTGCCCACATTACCGCGTTAGCCTTGACTCCAAGCTCCGCGGCAACGTCTTTCAGCGCGTAATAAAGCTTCTCATTCGTCCACTCATCAAGCCCTTCAAGAACTTCAATGCTCTTAGCCAGTGCCTGCGGAGCGGATTCCAGGGTCGATTTACTCTTCGCGTTCACATAAAGTTCATTCGAATATTCCGGAAGCGCGTCAAAAAAAGTAAGCTGAGCCGGAATTTGCGTCATCTTTTCCAGACGTTGCTGAAGCAATGCCGCTAACTTCCGCATGTCGATTGATTCATTTTTCACAGCCTGACGAATGAATGGAAGGGCTTTTTCGTAAAATTCATCCGCGGAAAGTTTCCGAATGTACTGACCATTGAACCAAAGGAGTTTCTCATAGTCAAAAATAGCCGGAGATTTATTGATCGCTTCCGGATTGAAACGTTTCTCAAGCTCAGCCAGGGTAAACATTTCCTCGTCCGTCTTTGGATTCCATCCTAACAGCGCGATATAGTTAATAATCGCTTCCGTAAGATAACCATCCTCAATCATGTCCTGGAAGCTGACCGAACCATGCCGTTTGGAAAGTTTCGACACATTGCCTTCGGCATCTTTCCCCATAATCAGCGGCAAATGAATATACGTCGGATGCTCCCAGCCAAATGCCCGATAAATCAAAATATATGCGGGTGTCTGGGCAACGTATTCGCTGCCGCGGGTTACGTGAGTAACTTCCATCAAATGATCATCAATCACATGCGCGAAATTATACGTGGGAAATCCGTCCGCCTTAATCAGAACAATATCCTGGAGTTCTGAATTACTAACAGAAACATCCCCGAAAACGACGTCATGATATGCCGTGACGCCATCCTGCGGAACTTTCTGACGAATTACGTAAGGCGTACCGGCAGCCAGCAAAGCTTCCACCTCCGCTTTCGGCAGATGCCGGCAATGACCGTCATATCCGTGACGCCCCTTAAAATCAGGGGATTCCTGTTCCTCGTGAAGTTTCGCGAGTCTGTCTTTTGTGCAGAAGCAATAGTAGGCATCGCCCTGCTCTACGAGCTGCTGCGCGTACTTTCGATAAATATCCAGACGCTCTGACTGAACATACGGTCCGTTCGGCCCGCCGCAATCGGGTCCTTCATCATTACGCAGACCAGCGATACTCAACGTATCGTAAATTACCTGAACAGCTCCGTCAACCTTGCGGTCCTGGTCGGTATCCTCAATACGAAGAATAAACTTTCCCCCCTGACTTTTAGCCGTCAAATAGGCATAAAGTGCGGTACGAAGATTTCCAATATGCATAAATCCCGTAGGAGACGGGGCAAAACGGGTTTTGACTTCTGACATGATTTCTGTCTCGTAAAAAAATGAAGGGTTAAAAATAAACAATCCATTTTTATTTTACCCGATTTTTGAATTCACGCAAGACGGGGGGGAAGCTCCTGACAAAAAATTTTTCGAAACTGGCAACTTTTTTATTTTGATTTCTTCCACTGCCCTAAAATCTTCGGAAAAGTTTTAGCGCGACTGTCCAAAAATCAAAACGCTCCCGTTTTTCTGCCAGGAAAGCAGGTTTTGAAAAGTCCCTTATGCCTGGAGTGTTCCCGCCCATCAAAAAACTATTTGCCATAAACACCTATGGTCCATCGGGTACGCGGCGCCTCCTGGCTGAAAGAAATCTTCACCTCTGATTCACCATCCGCCAATTCCGGTATCGGCAAAGAAGGACTCAATTCCCCAACCACGTTTCCGACAGGATCCTTCACTAAAATTTTATCCGTCTCCGGCACAATCTCGGCATAACATCCGCTGGGAATTGTTCCCTTAAGGATAATCTCCGTTCCGGCAATCGCGACAACAGGATCTTTCAGCTCCGTTTCCCGAAGCGGAAGTGCTTTCAAGGTACGAAACCGTAATCCATCCGCTGGTCCGTTAATCATCACGTAAATACCGGATATGGAATCATATTTGACGCTCTGACGATACTCAACATAAAGACCGCTCCGTCCTGCCGGCCAGCGCGTACCCCTGAAATCTCCATTTTCAAGCTCGGCAAATTCAAAGTATTTCCACCCTTTATGGTCTATTTTCGCGTAATGATCCGCGACTCCGGAAAGTTTAAAATACGGACTCTCCACCCTCACGTTCACGATCTGTCCCTGACCGTCTCCAAAAATCCAAAGGCCAAGTCCCTGCTTTGCTCGAAGATCCATGAAAGGATCCTCTATATTCTTCGCTGACACACTCTGAGCCTTCGCGTTTCCATCAAACGGAATCAGCTCCATTGCTTCCGGTGAATCATACGCTTCAACGGCATAAAGATTTTCAATTCTCAAATAGGGTTTCTGTTTCCCAAAAGAATTGGAAATCATAAAAGTATGTTTCTCCAAGGTCGGACGGAAAGTCCAATACTCCGCCGGTTTCATGAGATATTTTTCCCCTTCTTTTACGACTCGAAAATGCTTTCCAGGCTCTTTGAGCATTTCACGAATTTCCGGGGTAAAGTAATTCTCCCGGCGCAGCGTATCGTAAAGACTGAGACGTTTCCCATTTTCGAAAGCGGCGGGAACAAGTGTCCCGGGAGAAATGTCAAGATAAGAAAGTCCATGATCATGGCCAAGACATTTTGCACCAAGATAATCCAGATGTTCCCGATAAAGTGTCTGAGTCTGAAAATTCAGATAATCAGATTTTACTCTGGAAGGACAAACCGCGAACCACCCCATTTGACCCGGCAGGTAACACTTAACCGCACTGGTGAGATTGGATTCAAAATGCCAGTCAAAAAAATTCAGGTAACCTCTGACCGGCGAATCCCACGCTCCCATTCGGCTTCGGGCAGCCCAAAGAGACGGAGACATCGTACTATACTCGAGAAGCGGAGGCTCTGATTTGATATTCCGCAGAATCTCACGCACAAAAAGCGCGTCATAGTACCATGCGAGTTCTCGATCCTCAACGATCGAGCTGGTTCCGTCCAGCGCGTCAAGATAGATCATGCTGAATCCGCCCTCATCATACGTTTTGGCCGTATTGCGCGCGATTTCCAAAAACAGTTCACTCTTGGGATTCGGAGCAAAATAGGAATTGAAAAAACGGGTTAAATGCCCCACTCTGGCACCCTTGGCATGAGAAGCGGCTTTCGTCCCAAACGCGCCCCGCTCGCATTTTGTAAAACCATTTGGGGTCAAATCATGAAAGCCGATGATCTCGGAATCAATTTTCAGATAAAGACTATTTCGAATCGTATATCCGCAAATAAGCGATACTTCACGGGTGCTTTCCTCAACAGGAATTTCGTTCTCCGTTTCATCAATATCCCGCGACAGAGTAAAATATCGAATAATATCCAAATCATTATGAGGAACCGGCGTGAGGTATTTTGACCCTCCAACAACAAATTCCGAATAAGTATGGAGTCCGGCCATCATACCGTGCTTTTTCAGTTCATCAGTCATTCGCCGGAAATCAGTGATTCCGTTTGGATAAGCGGACTCCTTGAAAACAAAATCTCCCTGCCGATATGGATTTCCCTGATGAAAATCAATCTGATTAACTCCAAATCGCGCGAGATGTTCCGCCCATTGAGGAACTTCCTCCGCGGTAAGCGGATAACTCGTGATAATATACGATCCGCGATTCTTCTGGTTATCCTTCGCGAACCCCCCTCCATTTCGACTCACTGGCGGCGCGATCTTCCAGTACTCGGGATCCTCCGATGATTTGGCCAGGATCATCTCCGTTACGCTCTTCATGACATTTCGCATTTGATTTTCCGGAACAGCCACGAACGCGGCTTTCGCTCCAACCGCGCCTATTTCACCGTAACAGCGCGCTCCAAGGCGTGTCGCTTTTCCCGGGTACTCTACGACATTGGTCTGAATTGTCAGAATCAAAGAAGAAAAACCAAACGCGTCTGAAAGCGAGTAATCCGGCGCAAGAGTCACACGCCCAAACTCAATTCGATAAAAATCACTGTTGACAGAATCTACCTCAAGAGTAAAAAAGTCCTGAAACGATTCATAGTTTAAGATGACTTCTGTCTGGTTTCGAAAAAAGATTTTAATTTTTTTACCTTCCGCTCCTTCAACCCAGGTGACTTTTTCGGGAAGAATCGCCTGATCATTCTTCTTCATATTAATTAACGCGAAAAACTGACCACCGCCAGGAGCAAGCCAATCTTTGCCTGTTTTGCGCTCGATCGCATTCAAAACCTGACCGTCCGCCCCAATTTTCAACGAAAAGAAGCCGCTTTCCAAACAAATTCCTTCTTCTTTTTCACTTTGAAGAACTGTTAAAGCGGATTCAGCCGCATAAATCCGACAGTTAAAAAGCAGCATTCCGCCAATCAGGCAGAAGAGCGCGCCAAAACAAAACCTCTTCATAACTTTCCGTATCTCAGAAAACATCAAAATTCCGGTCACAATGAACCTCCTTAATGAAAATCATGCTTTAAAGTTATCCATGCCTCCCAAATTCCAATCGGAATTACCCAAAGGAATAGCGATGGCAACACGCCTGAAACCTGTCCCAATCCATTACCTCGACCGCCGGCAGCGGCCAGCTCAAAACACTATTTCTTCACCAGCTCCATACGCGAAAGAGCGAAAGTGAAAATACCAAAACAGTTCCAGTTCGTCCCTCTGACTGCGCGACAACATGAAATTTATGCCAGATGACCTCCTTTTTATTTGACCTTTCCTGAAAAATTTATTTCGGATCGTCCTGCCGCGCCATTTGAAAGAACCTTAACAGAGTAATTCATATTAAAATCATGCGGGAACGGAAAGAAAAGTTCCCGCGAATGAGAAAAGGAAATGGCCGTAATTCATTTCAGAAATTTATCAGCGAAACGGATATACTGCTCCCAGTCGAATTCCGTGACGTCATGTTTTCCGGTCCGGATATGGTGTCCGATGACGTTTCCGACGGACGTGTTCAGCTCAGCCATTTTCGGGACCGTGCGGCCGGCAAACGGTTTTTCGATGCCGAAGAGTTCATAGACGGGAACCGCGTGGAGGCAGGAAAGGTACTCGCCTTTCGGGTCGGCCCACTGGTCATTCTGCGCACTGGCGGCGTAGACCGGACGCGGAGCGGCAAGCGCGATGAGTTCGTGCTGGTCGATGGCGAAATCATTGACGCGCGGACCGAATTTGCAGAAGTTCGGGCAGAACCAGTAGCGGAGACCGCCGCTCATGATCTGGATGGTCTCACCGAATTCACGCCGACTGAGTGCCGCACCGCCGCAGCCCGAATTGTTCGAGATGACAAAAGCGAAACGTTCGTCGGACGCACCGGCCCACAGCGCGGTCTTCCCGAGGCGGGAGTGACCGAGGACGGCGACTTTTTTCGCGTCGATGAGTTCGTCTGTTTCGAGGTAGTCCAGTGCCCGGCTCAATCCCCACGCCCACGCGGTGATGGATCCCCAGTCGGCGGGTCCGCGGGATGCGTCGTTTTCGTAGTCGGAGTAGAGGTCGAAGAGTCCTGTCCTGAAACCGTTCTGGAGCGAGTCGTTCGCCAGGTCGATGTAGTGCATCGTCGCCAGCGCGTAGCCGTTTTCGATGAGTTTCGGAGCGAGCCACTGTGTCCTGTTGCCGCCTCGGGAACGTTTCCCTTCTTTGTCTACGGTTTCTTCGGTAAGAATCTTTCCGTCCCGATTGTGGAAAAGGAGGATCGCCGGGTCATTTTCAACAGCATGATTTCCGTAGAAATTCAGCCCCAGGAACGCGGGAACGGGTTTCTGGGCGTTTTTCGGAATGTAGAGAAGGAGGTTGGCGGTCACTTTTTTGCCCGGCTTCTGCGGATTGGTGAACGTCAGCTCGACCTGCTTCCGGATTGCTTTTCCATCGAGGGCGTCATCCGAGGATTCCAGAAGACGGAAGGTCACGAAATCCGGATGATTTCCCGCCTTGGCGAGCATTTCCGGAAGGAAACCGTACATTTCTTCCTGAAAGTGACGGAAAATTTCCGCGCGGCGTTTCCCGGTCCAGTCGGCCGCCGTTTTGACAGCGGAACCGTCGTTAAAGACCAGCGGATCCGGCAGCGTGTACTCGGGAACTTTCGACTCATCGTAATTCACGGCCGAAACGGAATTCAATATTCCCCCAAGCAGCAGAAAGCCCGCGAGAAGAAGGAAAGAATGAAAACAATATGAAACGCGTAATAATCTGAATGGAAATTTCAACATGACATTTTCCTTTGTGGAATGATGGGGAAAATAAGAATAATGGAAGGAAATAAGCTTTTTTTCGATCCTAACATGAACAAATCCAAGCCTTTATGAAAATACCTTTTCATAAAGGCCTATTCTTGAAAACATAAAGTATTCGTATTCAAATTATTTCTTTTCAACACATTTACCAAGCACATCAGAAGCGTTCAGCAGAGCACGGACTTCATGATACGCCGTTTTCCACAGATGAGCCTTTTCAAGACCATGAGAGACTTGGGAAAAACGATTATCAAGACCACGCGGGTTGGAACCGTCCGCGTCCACGACAGGATACCAGCCGCCGAATTCCGCGTCAACGACCTTGGATTCAATGAAATTCCACTGCGCCAAAGCCAAATCATAGTAACGCTGTTCGCCGTATCGAAGATAAAGACGCAACAGCGCGTTGAGACCTTCCGCCTGGACCCACCAGAATTTGGTAGAATCAGCCGGATGCGCTCCAAAAGTCGCGCCATCGTAGAAGAAACCGCCATTTTCTTTATCCCATCCGAATTCGATGGAATGATCTACGAGACTTTTGCACACGGCCAGCGTTTTTTCATCGTTGGGACGGCCAAGAACTTCGATTGCTTCTTCAAGCAAATAGGCAGTCTCTACGTCATGTCCGAAAGAGACGTAGGTTGCCGCGGCAGTCCAGTCAGCACGGAAGAATTGCCGCATAGCCCCCGGCCACGTGGTGACTTTATCCCGCATGATAACGACCAGCTCCTCAAGAAGATCGCGAAGAAGCGGGTCTTTCCAGACTCGGTAAAGTTCAATAAACGCTTCCATCAGATGCAAATGAGAGTTCATTGATTTACAGCCGAGGAGTTCGCGTGTTTTTCCCTTAATTACCTCAGGCCGGTCTTTAGGCGGAGCGAGCATTTGCGTTCCATCACGATAAAAAGCCTCAACGTATCCGCCGTTTACCGCGTCGTGTCCGTTTTTATCAAGCCACTGAAAACCTTCCACCGCGCGTTTCAGAATAGCTTCGTCACCTGTCAGACGATAAACATTCGCCAATCCGTAGATCGCGAACGCGATGCCATACGCGTGCTTCATTTCGGAATTTTCCTTGGAGAGCGGCGTACCATCCGGCTTAACTTCCCAGTAAAAACCGCCAAACTCCGCGTCCCACATTTTTTCCGCGACGAATTTAGCCCCCTGATAAGCAAACGGTTCAAGTTCCTTACGCCATTCCGGACGGCGCATTGCTGTTTCCGCCGCAACCCACGCCATACGGGCCTGCTGAACAATTCCCTTAGTTTCGTAGGGCTGGAGTTTCCATTCGCGGGTAATAATTGAGTGGTATCCTCCGCGTTCCAGGTCAATAGAAAGCGGATACCAAAGTTTCAAGTCGCGGTTAAGCTCCGCGTCAACCCGAGCTTTAAATTCCGTCGGCGTATCAGCCGCGCTGGAAGAAGAGAGGAACATCCCGGAACAGGCCCCGGCAAGGATAAGAACGGAAAAAATGGACTTAAACATGAACAAACTCCCATAAAAGAAAAAAACAGGCAGGTCCGGGCGAGACTCAATCCTCGAATTAACGTTATCTCCGGAATAACCTTGAGTCTCATTCCATCAGAAAACCGTTGAATGAATGCCGCCCGGATAAAAACCATAACGATTCAGGCCCTTCTAAAAAATTTGACTTTCTATCAGGACTATCCTGGAAAATCAGCCTTTTCAGAAACCTTTTAACAGTTGAAACCAATAAAGCCCCCAAAGCCGTAATCTTTGGGAAAGGCGGATCAGCCAAGTTTCGGCAGTTCAAAGCCCACGCGCTGTTTTCTGGAGAAGAAAGCGGCAGCCTGGTCATCTCCGATAATTTTTTCATTTACCGGATCCCACTGAACTGGACGATTCAGGCGGCAGGCGATATTAGCCAAATGACAAATGTGCATCGAAAGAATATTGACGCGAGCATCGGCGATCGGACGGCCGCCTTCACGAACACAGCGGAAGAAATTCTGTTTGTGCCCTTCAACCGGTTTACCATTCCAGAGTTCACGGTAGTCCTCCTCCGTAAATTCTTTCCAACCGCCCTCTTCGTACGGTTTTCCGGCAATACGGGCACGGTTGACATGGATTTTTCCTTTCGTACCTTCGATCAGGATACCATTAGGATCTTTATCATGTGAAGTAACGATAAATTCGGAACCGTCTTCAAATTTGGATTCGATACGGAAGGTAATCGGGGTATTGAAAACGTTTTGTTTAATGGGATAGCCGTTTTCATATTCCGTCTGAAAGGTAAGATTTGACGGCGTATAAAGAGCTGGAAGCTGTTCCGGCTTTTGACGTCCCAAAATCCAAAGCGCGCAGTCAATATGATGCGCTCCCCAGTCTGTGATTTTTCCCCCGGAATACTGGAACCACCAGCGGAAAGTAATATGGCAGTTACTCCAATGCGGAATTGGCCGATTGGTCCATGGACTTTTCAGATCAGGCGAGGCCAGATAGTCGGTCATTGGGGCTTGACCAAGCCACATATTCCAGTCAAGAGATTCCGGAAGAATCGCCTTGGAGAGTTCGGGAGACTGACGTCCGCCGTCCGTAATGCAGGTCGTACGAATGATGTCCCCAAGCAGACCTTTGCGCACCATTAATGCCGCCGTGGCAAACTGATTTTTTTGAGAACGCTGCTGAGTACCAACCTGAAACACCTTGCCGTATTTATTGACCGCGTCACGAATAAGGATATTTTCCTCGAGCGTAAGAGTGAGGGGTTTTTGACAAAATACGTGTTTTCCGGACTGCATTGCCTCAACCGAGATTTTGGTGTGCCAGTGGTCCGGGGTACTGATGCCGACGACATCAATATCGTTACGTTCAAGAATTCTGCGATAGTCCGTGTACGTGTCGGGCTGCTGCCATACTCCGTCAATTTTTCGGCCAAGTTTGGCATTAATTCCCGTCGCGATTCCGTATTTGGTATCAACGTCGCAAATTGCCATAATGTCTGAAAGGGAGTTAAACTCGGAAGCGTCTCCCATCCCCATGGGACCAAGCCCAATATAGGCACTGCGAAGTCGTTCCGAAACGGATTGGCCAAAGGTTGGACGCGCGATATACTGAGGAATAAAAACCGCGAGCGAAAGAGACGAACAGGCTTTCATAAAATTACGGCGGGTAATGGACATTGCTTTCTCCTTGGTATTAGATGGGAAAATCACGAAAGAACATCTCCAAAACGTTTTCCGGTCTGAGAAAAAATGGTTTTGATTTTGGGAAAAGTGTCTGGTATTCCGCGTTTTAGGAAATTTGCCGGACCTCAGCCAAGGTGGGTAAAAATCAAAACAGTCTCCCGCCTGAAAATTAAGTTTTGGGAAGTTCACTGAAATATGTTTTCAGGGAAAATTTCGAGGAATGATTCCGCTCCCCGAAACGACTTTTCCATTTTAACACAAAATAATCACTTGCGCAAGATGTTCCCTCTTTCTGATTTTTAGAAATTTCGCATTTTTTTAATTTTTTTGATTTTTCTACAAATAATTTATTGACTTTAAGAAAATTTGAAGTAAAATAATATTTAGATTTGCTGAGCTGATTTTGAGAAAATTCTAACCACCAACTGACTAGAGAAAGTTTCAAATACCTTCATCTTCAGCCTGGTACGGTGGAAACGGCACATAAATACGAACGAAATTTGAAAAAACTTTAAAATCAGGATTCGGAAAAAGACCCAAAGCTCAATTAAACTAATACTCGGAATCCGGAGAGTGACATATGAAAACAAATCACAAAAGTCAGAGTCTTGGCGCAATTCTGCTTTCCCTTATGCTTGCCTCTGCGGGAAACGCGGAGACTGTCACGGTCGTAAATGATGGTGATTATGGAGTTCCGATCAC
This sequence comes from Thermoguttaceae bacterium, assembly GCA_017408405.1. Lineage (GTDB taxonomy): Bacteria > Planctomycetota > Planctomycetia > Pirellulales > Thermoguttaceae > RGIG3701. Next base: position 53,697 of record JAFQUP010000216.1, on the reverse strand, counting down.
TGGAAATATCGATCTCGTCAAGAATGGGAATACGACTTTTACGCTTTCAGGAAGTAATACTTACTCCGGAACAACCGTAATCAATGCCGGGACTCTGAAAATCACATCAACCAACGGCCTAAGCCCGTCGGCTGGAGTAATTACGGTCAATTCTGGAGCCGTACTGGAATTCGCGGCAAGCAACGCGCTCGGTTTCGCGGCGAATAATCCTCGCGATATTATCGTAAACGGCGGAAAAATCGTACAGTCCGCAAGCGGCCAGCATTCCAACCTTGGAAATGTTACCTTAAACGGCGGATTAATTGAAGCGACGGGAACTTCAACAGAGTATGGAAATTTTCTGCTGGGCGGGAAAGTAACCGTGACCGACAACGCGTCAATAAATTGCGCTAAAATCCTTATTCGCCAGAGTGCTAACGGTGTGCCGGACAAAGCAAACGTAGGCGTTTTTGATATTGCGGAAGGCAAAATCCTGACAGTTAATTCCGAACTGAATTTTGCGGACACAGACTACGCGGCTGGAAAGTATTCCACCATGATCGTTACGGGAAGCGGAAAATTGCTGCTCGCGAAGGCAATGTCCAATACTTCATTTCGAGGAAGCAATATCATCGTTGACGGAGCAATTTTGGACCTTGGGGTTCAGAATGTTTTTGGAAACGCCCAAAGTGTCATGGGGGCAAAGCTTGAAACAAACGGCACCATTCGGTTAACCAACGGCGGAGTACTTAACGTCAGCACGACAGGGCACGCCAATATCGGAAATCTCATTCTGGACGGCGGAACCATCACGGCAGTGAATACTGACGGCGAGAGACTGGAGGGGAGCACTTATGGGAATATTCTGCTGGTGGGAACGACAAAGGTAACAGAAGATTCACAGATCGCCGCCACGGTCTTCATTCGCGGCGGCGATGAAGCTCAAGGTGCAGGAAAATTTACGATCGATTCCGGAAAAACTCTTACTTTTACCGGAAAGCTGAATTTCATTGGAAAGGATGGCGAGAATGACCGAAATGAGGGTGGAAAAGTAACCATTGACGGCGGAGGCACCTTCCTTCTGGCGACAGGGGCTGCCAGTTGGAAAGGCTGGGCGCAAAATACCATTACTGTCACGGGAGAAGGAACGACGCTTCAATATGGAAGTGGTGGAGAAAGCGGCGGCTGGCTCTTTCCGATGATTTTGGAGAATGGAGGAACCTTCAGGACAAACCGTTCCCGAATGTCGGGTAACTACGAATTCACGGTCACGGCCTCCGACGCGGTAATCTCCAATGATGGAAGTGCAGTCATTCACTTTAATAAACCAGTGACAATCCAAAATTCGGATAAAGATGTCGATCTGACTATTACCGGAAAAACTCAAATTGATATTAACGCGGGAAACCTGAAAGGAACTGGAACACTCCTGAAAACGGGAACAAACGTTCTCGCTTTGCCAGGCGCGAATACCGAGTACTCCGGAAACGTGATCGTAGAAGGAGGGATTCTGGCCTTTAATAACGCGCTTTCCATGGGGACCGGCGCGATTGAAATGAACGGCGGCTCGATTCGGAACAGTACGGAAGTTCGCTTGGCAAATCCCTTGCATATCGCGGCAAACAGCGGAATACTCTCAAACGGCAAGCTGATTTTAACCGGAAAACTGACCGGTTCGGAAGATATTGTCAAGACCGGCTCCAATCAGCTTCATCTCCAGGGAGACAGCCGTGAATTCAGCGGAACCATTACCTCGCAAACAAGCTGGCTCGGTTTTCACGGACCAAACTCCGGAAGCAGCAAAGCCCGTTACGTATTGGATAATGGGACAAGCGCGGACGGCATCGTGCTCAATCCTCAAAGCGATACCGACTTCATTGAATTAGGTATGCTGGAAACCGCCAACGGAAATGCCACAGTCCGCCCGGGACTTGATGCCGTGAACGCAGGAACCAAAACGGTTAATCTGCGCGTCGGCGGTGAAAATAGCGCGGAAGCTCCGGTAATGGATGGAATTTTTGCCGGGAAATTTACGGATTACCAGTCGATTATCATGAATGTCGAGAAATCCGGTAAAGGAACGTGGACATTGGCGGGACAAAATACCCACTCTGGTTCAACCAATGTTAAGGGCGGCACCCTGCTCCTCACTGGTTCCCTTAAGTCTCCGGTAACGGTTTACGACGGGGCTTTTCTGGCAATCGACGGAGGAACCGCTGAAAATGTCACAATCCAAAACGGCGGAAGTCTATTGCCGTTTGAAGGAACCATTACTGGACAACTCGCGTTTGAAAGAGGTTCAGAGTATGTGATTGATTTGACAAATGATAATGTTTTCGACGTTTTGATGACAGATGCCCATCCTCTTGAAGCAGCGGAAGTGAATGGTGAAATGACCATTTTACTTACGGTTGACGATTCGACTCTCAGCTCTTTACTTGGCGATGAAGAGTCAGTTGTCTTTGACGTACTTCAGTTCGTATCGGATAATTCTGAGCTGATCGTTGAGATTAACGACACCAATGCCTCAGGAATCTGGTCAACGGTCATGACCGAACGCGGACTTGCGCTTATGGCCAGTCTGGGAGGCGGCGGAGAATCCGAGGCGGTTCCGGAACCCTCCGCGTGGATACTTTTCCTTTGCGGTATTGGGATCGCGGGCTGGCTGCGTTCTGGAAAAAAGGAAACTAAGAAATAAAAAGATGGGAACAGTAAAACCAAAAGGTCCATCTCTTTCGGGAAATGGGCCTTTTCTTTAGTGAAAAAGAAGTTGAAAAACGCATAGAGTCACTAGAGAAAGAAAATACCTAAAGCAAGAAAAGACACGAATTTCACGAGTGGATCTAAATATTTTAGGATCTGTTTCGTGACTGTCTCAACAGCCGCAGCCGAACAGACTGCCGGAACCGCCAGACTTGTCATGAGGCCCAAAAAACTTGCCGAAATTTGACTCTAACGCAGCATGAAAGCACCTTTTGGAAAGCAAGGAAAAACGTTTTTGCTGAAAATCTTCTCAATAGAAACATTTCTCAGGCTCATACATAAGGCAACTTCGAAAAATCACGTTTTTCATAAAAGATCACCCAACAAAAAACATTTTAGCATAAAAAGAAGGCCAAGTCAAGGAGTTTGAGCGAGAGAAGAACTTTTTTTCCAAAAAAATGCTAATTTAAAATCATGTCCACTTGAAATTTTGTCAATATTCATTATCATGGAGAAATAGTTTCGTGTTTTGAGACAAAAAATGAGGTACAAAATGTCACAATTGCGGTTTTTCTTCGTGGATAAAGGGATGATCGGCGAGTGTACACGATTCGCGGCACTTCGGCAAACTGCGGGAAAACCGTGCACCCATTAAACGAAACGGGGAAAAATCCCACAAAAACGAAACAATCTCGAGCAAAATCGCCTCCCAATAACCAACACGATGATACGGCATTCAAGAAAATTTCGCAAATTGGAATTTTTGTATCATCGCGTTGGGAAATTCGGTGTTTTCTTAAAAGGAGCAACTACCACTAAAGCCCAAAAGTCTGAAAAAATTTCGGAAATTTCTTCTCTTTTTCCTTTCCCCCTCTGGAAAACGAAAGAAAAATATGTTATAATTTCCAAATGTTTTGTTAAATTATTTCTCCCTAAAAATTAAATCGAGGAAAAAATTATGGAAAATGCTCCTGCCAAATCTAAAATGAATATCGAAAACCTGCGCCATATTCGTGACGACATTGATATGTGCGAACTTCCGATTCCGGAAGAAGAAATAATCGCGCGGTACGAAAAACTCTATACTGGATGCGTCAATGACGTAATGCGTGAAATGTGTCTCACGAATCAGGCTCTCCCGGAAGAGATCATGCCGTTGCGCGACGAAATGGTATTGGCCGGTTTTGCTTTTACGATTCGTTCCGCCGCGGATCCAACCGTAGCGGGAGAGCTTGAATTACGCGTAAAAATGCTTGATGAGCTAAAACCAAATATGGTTTGCGTCTGGAACGCGAACGGAGTTGATCACGCCTCGCATTGGGGCGGAGTCATGACGAAAATGTCAATGCAGCGCGGCGTACGCGGCGCGATTATCGACGGGGGAATTCGTGATACTGGCGACATTCTTTCGCAGAAATTCCGTATTTGGAGCCGTTATCGTACCTCAAACGGATCGCTTTCCCGCGCCAAGATGACTGGTTACCAGGTTCCAGTGATCGTGGGGACCGCGCTCATTAAACCAGGCGATCTGATTTTCGCGGATATTGACGGAGCGGTTGTCGTTCCACGTAAAATTTGCGTCGCCGTTCTTGAAAGAGCGGAAGCGATTGTCCGAAATGAAGATGAGTTCAAAGATTGGATTCAGGCAGGACTTTCTCCGGAAGAGGTTCACGCGCGCGGCGGTTATTTTTAATTTTAAAACTGAAATCTCGGCTGAAAGTATTCCCTTTCAGCCATTTTTTCATGGAGAGGGAAACCTGCCTGAACAAAAACTCATTGGGAGATTCTTTTAACGGATATCTGTTTCGTTAAGGTAAACTTACTGATTTTCCGTTTTCTGCCCCTCTTCTTCTTTTTTTCGTGACACGGCCCCATCTTTGGAGACCGAGTCCATCCAGCCTAAAATCATTTTCATCATTCATCCTTTTTCATCGAATAATATCATGAATACGAACGATTCTGCCGTATCCGCGGTGTCCGCTGACAAGCAAAACCGGAGTAAAATTCCGAGTTTCTATAAATGGTATATGCTGATTTTTCTCTGGGGGGCTTTCTTCCTGAATCAGGGAGACCGCCAGCTTTTCAATAATGTGCTGCCACTCATTGGAGCGCCGATTTCCGACGGAGGTTTGGGATTTGACAAGGTAACTCTCGGAAAAGTCGCGACCTATTTCACGATTTTTTATGGAATTTTTGTTCCATTTGCCGGATTTGCCGGAGATAAAATCAGTAAAAAGTTGGTCGTTTTGACGAGTTTGACGGTTTTCAGTCTGGGAACGCTGGCGACAGGCATCGTTCCTCATTCAGAATTGATAGCCTCCTGGCTACCTGGAGGAGCTTTGCTCTGGTTTAGCGCTTCCACGCTCTCACTTCTGCTTTTGGTTTTTGTCCGAAGTATCGCGACCGGGATCGGTGAGGCTTTTTACTATCCGGCTGCAAATTCAATGATTGCGCTTTACCATTCCAAAACACGCGCGACAGCCATGGCCATTCACCAGACCGCGAACTATACGGGAGTGGTTTTCGGCGGTTCTCTTTCCGCGTGGATTGGTTTTACTTACGGCTGGCGAGCGGCTTTTTGTCTGTTTGGTATCATTGGATTGGTTTGGGCGTTAATTATCCTCTTCCTCTTCCGTAATGACCGAAAAGATATGCCACAGCTTGAACAGGAACGGCTTCTTGAGGAAAAAAAATCTTCAGGTGAAAATGAGCCGGAAGAAACCACAACTTTAATTCAGAAAGAAGAGAAAGCTAATGAACCCGAGGTAGAGAAAATCTCCGTTGGGGCAGCCTGCCTGGCAGTTCTCTCCCGACCAACTTTTTATCTGTTGTCGCTTGCCTTTGCCGGAATGTGTTTCGTGAACGTCGGCTTCTTAACCTGGATGCCAACCTATTTAAAAGAACATTTTCAGGTAGACGGCGCCCTTGCGGGTTTCAACGCGACCTTTTACCATCATCTTCTTGCGTATATCAGCGTCTTTTTGGCAGCCATGGCTTCAGACTGGCTGGCTTCGCGTGTCCGAAATATTCGTATGCAGACAGAATTCTGGGGCCTCCTGCTCGGCGCTCCGTTTATTTACTGGATGGGAGCTTCAGAAAGTTTGATCTGGGTCTACGTGGCTCTTGCCGGATTTGGATTTTTCAGAGGTATTTACGATTCCAACCTGGTCGCTTCTCTCTTTGACGTAATTGAACCCAAATATCGTTCAACCGCCACCGGCTTGATGTTCGCGATTGCTTTTGTTCTCGGGTCATTTTCTCCGTGGATTCTAGCGATTTGGGCAAACGAGCTGGGAGACGATTTTGGTCCGGGGCTTTCGCGTCTTGCCTGGGTTTACGCGGGTTCCGCGCTTTTGGTACTGATCTCAATCCTTTTCTTTTATCGTCGTGACCGAGAAAAAGCGGAGCGAAACAGCTGATAGGTTCGAGAAATTCAGAGCCGGTAGAGTAAATACTTTTGCCGGTTCATTTTTCGATTAAGCACTCAGCTAATGTTTTTTGGAAAAAACGATAAATACCCAAACAGACATAAATCAGAAGTTTCTTCCCTCAGGAAATCTGCCGCGGTTTCCTGTCGCCTAACAGATTAATTTTCCGAAATTCTCAATCGTAAATTTTTGAGATTTTGAACTGGCAGATTCCCTTTCACCCCGTATTTTATTGGGAACTTAAATGAAAATTGGAATGTTTTTGCCGTTTGAACCTGACCGAAGGTGGGAGTTGGCCCGCCAGGCAGGTGTCACGCATGCCATCGTTAAACTTGCTCCTGAATTGACCGGTCTGGAATCACCCGCGGATAATATCGACGTTCTCGCGGAAGCGAAACGCAGATTCAATGAAGCAGGGTTTGAGCTCGAAGCTCTTGAGGGAGATGAACTCGATATGAGCCGAATCAAGTTGGGACTTGACGGACGCGATGAAGATATCGAGCGTTACTGCCAAATGCTTCGAAACATGGCTGAAATTGGGATTCCGCTAATTTGCTATAATTTTATGGCGGGAATCGGCTGGCATCGAACAAAATTCAATATTCCAGAACGCGGCGGTGCCTTAACCTCGGAATTTGATCTTTCACAGTCTGATACTGTCCCGGAAATTATTTCTCCTGAACAGGTTTGGGAAAATTACCGATATTTCATTACGCGCGTTTTGCCAGTAGCGGAATCAGCAGGAGTAAAAATGGGGCTTCATCCAGACGATCCGCCAATCCCTTCTTTGGAGGGATACGGACGTTTCCTCGGTTCGGCCAATGGTTTTCGCCGCGCAATGAGCCTTTCAGAAAGTCCTTCTCATGGAATAACATTCTGTCAGGCCAATTTTTACGCAATGAATGAGGATGTCCCGGCATTGATTCGTGAATGGAAAAAACGTATTTTCTTCGTGCATTTTCGGGATATTCGCCGAACACAGAATGGTTTTATTGAGACCTTCCACGATAACGGCGAACATGACATGGCGGAACTAATTCGTGTTTATCGTGAAATTGGTTTTGATGGTCTGATTCGTACGGACCACGCGCCAGCTATGGCTGGTGAAAAAGGGGGAGGATACGATATTCTTGGGCATATTTTTGCGCTTGGATACCTCAAGGGAATACTGGATTCAACGAAATGAATTTCAGAAATGGATTGTTTTCCGCGACGGAATGATTTATTTCCGTAACTTTACTTATTTAAGAAATTTTAAGGGACCATCCCCAAACTCTTTTTCCGAAAGCAAAACGAGAGAATTTTGAAATTTTGCAAAGTACCAGGAGTTCTGCATTTTCAAAAAAATGGAACTTTTGGTCACGCGGTTCAAAATCAAAATATCCTTTTTCAGGAAATAAAAATCCAGGAAGTACCTCAAACACATTGAAAAAAAGGAAAAATCATGTCGAAAATCGCATTAGTAACGGGGGCGGGCCGCGGAATTGGCGCCGCCATTGCCGAGGCTCTTGGAAAAGCCGGATTCCTCACGTGGGTAAACTACTCGAAGAGTTCCGAAGCCGCGGAAAAGGTTTGTGCCAGGATTCGCGAGGCTGGCGGAAATGCCTACCCGATTCAGGCAGATGTTGGAAAGTATTCAGATATTCAGAAAATGTTCGATGAAATCGAAAAAAAACACGGCGCGGTTGATATTCTCGTAAACAACGCGGGAATTGAAATTCGAATGCCCGCGACTGACTATCCGGAAGAAATCTACGACAGTATCATGAACATAAACTTGAAAGGGGCCTACTTCTGTTCCCAGCGCGCGCTTCGGACGATGAAGAAACGCAACTGGGGCCGAATCATTAACATCAGTTCGGTTCACGAAGAACGACCAACCGGAAATCGGGGAATTTATTCGATCAGCAAGGCCGGAATGTGGATGATGACCCGCGAACACGCGAAAGAATACGGCATGTTTGGAATTACGGTCAACAGTATCGCGCCGGGAGCGATTCGCACCGATTTAAATCGGAAAGTACTCGAGGATCCTGCCTATGAGGAAATGGTTCTTCGAAATATTCCAGCCAAATTCATTGCTGAACCTTACGATATTTCCGGTGCGGTAGTCTTCCTGACCAGCGAAGAGGCGCGTTACGTAAATGGCGCATCTCTCACGATCGATGGCGGCCTTTCGCTGAATTAAAAAAACTCTCCGAAGCATTAGAAACGGGAACATTCTCCCAATCAAGATGTTTCGGAGAGTATTATGTTTTTTCTTTTTCAAAGGAAGCTATTTGCATGAAATTTAAAACGCGATAGAAATGAAATTTCGAGAACCTTAATTTCATCCACATTTTCAAAGATTTGAGTTAAAAGCTGATTTTTTATGGAAAATTCGTTTTTTTTATAAAAAAAACGCTTGCGTACTTGCTTTTTTACGTAAATATTCTATAATTAATGACAATTACTTCTGTGAAAAGGCTCACTGGAAAACGGTTGAATTTCACAACATATTAAAGGGAACTTCCTAAAAAAGATTTTGGAGATTTTCATAAAATGAAAAGTATCAGATTTGAGAAAAAATGGCTTTTAGTATGGAGTTTTATTATGCTGGTTCTGAATCACGTGATTCCTCTTTCAGCGACCGAAATGCGTGTTTTTGTTGGGGGATACGATCAGAAAAAAGAAGAGTGCGGTATTTATGTTTCGACACTAGACGACCATACGCTTGAAATTTCAGAACCACAGCGCGCTGCCGATCTTTCCAATCCTTACTTTTTGATTTTTTCTCCAGATTATTCCATTCTTTATGCAGTAGGCGGTGAGCAGAAAGATTCGCTTGTCGCTTTTCGCGTAAATTCATCGGAACAGATTCAGAAGGCCGACAGGAAAAGCAATCTCTCTCCATTGGAGGAAATGAATCGATTGACAGCCCTTGGGAAATCCGTATGCCATTTGACTCTTGACGCGGAATGGAAGAATATTCTGACCGCGCATTACGGAACAGCGGAATTCGCTCTTTTTTCATTAAAGGCAGATCATTCCTTGAACAGTGAGGCCCAGCGCCAAAAACTCGAAGGTAAAGGACCGAATGAGAAACGTCAGGAAGCTCCGCACCCTCACAGTGTCAAATTCGGCTCAAAAGACTGTTTTTATGTTCCGGACCTGGGAACAGATAAAATTATGATTTACCGTCTGGATCCGGATAAACATTCATTTGTCCCCAATGATCCTCCATATGCGGAGGTTTCTCCCGGTAGTGGTCCCCGCCATATCTGTTTCATTCCGGAAAAGAAAACAGCTTACGTCGCAAATGAGCTTTCCAGTACAGTTACCGCGTTTCATGTTTTAAAAAATGGCGGACTTGAGAAATTCCAGACACTCTCAACGCTTCCAGAAAACGATACGACGGTCAATTATCCTGCGGAGGTGGCCGCAACTCCGGATGGACGTTTTCTTTATGTCTCAAATCGTGGTCACGATTCACTGGCGTGCTTCAAAGTCGCAATCGATGGAACACTTACCTTACGCGAGATAGTTCCGGTTCACGGGAAAAATCCTCGTCATTTTGCGATCAGCCCCTCGGGCAATTTCCTGATTACCGCCAATCAGGACTCTTCATCAATTTCACTTTTTGAAATCCATCCGGACACTGGAAAATTGAAATTTGTCACAGAAAAGAAATTTCCGATTTCTCCTGCCTGCATTCTCTGGGAAAAAGGCAGTTTTGCTGCGGACGCGGATGAAGAATTACGGAAAATTCAGGAACTTAAACCAGAAAACGTAACTGAAAATTGGGATGAAGAAGAGTATCCATGGAATAAAACATTTAAATCCCTCGAGAAAATGAATCCTCAACTGTTTCGCGAGGAATTGATTCTCGCGCGGCTTAAAGTAAAAAAAATGGACCAGCTTGCGAATTTTATTCGCTTGGGATTTGAGATGGAGGCTCTTTCCAAAGAAGATGAAAATCGTGATTTTATTCGAGAAATGACAGTTTGCGCTGTCATTCAGCACAGTGAGATCATCGCAAGCCGACTTTCTACTTTAGAGTTAAAGGAAATGCGTGCGGTTCGTGGATTAGTGGAAGCCGTTCAAAAAAATCTGGAAAAATCAAAAGAATGGAATCCCAATTCTGCCTCTGTCAATCTTTGCCTTGGCTGGATGATTCATTTTTCCAGGACGATTCAGAAAAAAGATGCCGAAGATACGGATCTTCTGCAAATTTCTGATCCGGAAGCGCAAAAATTACTTAATACCGGAATTTCATTGGCTTTAAAGCAGGAAAAAGCTTTTGAAAATTATGAACTTTTGGCAAATTCTATCATGAATCGGGCAATTTGGACGATTGCCGAAAATCCGGAAGAAGCAGAAAAAGACATGGAGTTGGCTGCTTCTATTAATCCGGAATTGAAAGAGCAGGTTCGTGATACCCGGTTACTTCTTTATCTTCAAACTGAAAAGTACGAAAACGCGCTTGAGCTGCTTGATAGCCGCATCGGGGAATTTCTGGAAACACAAACGTCTTCCGAAAAACAGGAAAAAGGACAGGTTCAGGTTCCTTCCAACGAGAATGTCGAATCGGAAAAAAAAGACCCCAAAGCCCAAAAGCAATCCACTTCTAAAAGTTGGGATCTTGCTTCCGTGAAGAAAATTCTCACGGCAGATAATCAGTTATTCAAACTTCTTTCTTTGAGATTGGAAATCCTGGTTAAACTTGAGAAGTTTGATGACGCTCTTGAAAGTGTTGAACTCCTTTTGGGAACAGCAAAGCAAAAAAATTCGCTTCTTCTTCAAAAATTTCAGATTCTCTTCAATCAGAATAAATTCAGAGAATCACTTGAACCATTAAATGAAATCATTGAAGAAAATTCCATTGATCCGCAGCTTTATTCTTTCAGAGCACAAATTTATCTTTTGCTCCAAGAACCAGAAAAGGCTTTAAAGGATATTGAGCAGACGATTTTGCTGGAAGGGGAAACGCCTGAGCTTCTTTCCGCTAAAATTTCCATTTTGCTTGAAATGGAAAAATACGATGAGGTTCAGAAAGAGATTGAGGCGCGTCTTGAAAAGGAACCGAAAAATATTGGGCTTCTTCTTCAGAATGCCAATCTTCAAATCGTAAAGGAGAATTATTCAGAAGCTTTTAAGATTGGAAAACAGGCAGAAGAAATCGTTAATGAAAATCAGGCGGATTCCAAGGATGAATCTTTAAAAGAAAAACAAATTCTTGAAAAGAAATTCGTGATTCAGTTTTTGGCCAATTTCTATTTAATGTCCGGAGAGCACGTGAAGGCAGCGGAGTATTACGAGAGTTTCCTCTCTCTTGACGAGGCAAATGCTCTTGCGCTTAATAATTTGGCCTGGCTTTATTCCACTTCTCCTGATGAAAATGTGCGTAATGGGCAAAGAGCCTTGAATTTGGCGGAGAAAGCCGTTGAATTAGAACCAAATTCTGGTTACTTAAGTACTTTGGCTGCGGCTCACGCGGAATTGGGGAATTTCGAGAAAGCACTCGAAGTAATTGAAAAAGCCTTGAAAACCGCGGAATCGGAGGAAAACAAGGAAGAACATATCGAGTCACTTCAAAAAGAAAAAACGTTTTATGAACAGAAAAAACCATTTCGGGAAAAAACTGAAACCTATCGCCTGAAATAATCGTTGAATTTCTGATATTTTATTTAAACGCAAAGAGAACGTATTCGTTTTCTTTGCGTATTTTTCCCGCCGCATAAGGAGATTCTGATGAAAAAATTATTATTTTTTGCCAAATTGGTTCTTTTTTGGGGAATGATCAATTGCCTGCTTAATTCATCGTTTATTTGGGCTGAATCCGCAAACAGACCTAATTTTGTCATTGAAGTAGGCAAAATTCTTGACGAGACTCCTGTTCGCGGACCAAAACCGGATTGGCATACGAACGCCTTTACGGTTGCGATGCGCTTTCAGCCGATTGAGCCAGGAAGCATCCCAACCAGTGGAAACGGAATGTTGTTTCTTGTCGGAAGTGGTTGGTTTGAAGGATTTCGTGCCTATTACGATTACTCAAAAGATCGTTTAATTCATTTTCAGCTTGGCCGGGCTAAAGAGCGGACGGGAATCGAGGCGGTTTCTCACTCCGCTGCGGCTTTCGGAGTTTTGAATGATTTGGTCTGCACGTATGACGGTCAGAAAATGCGCCTTTACCTAAATGGAGAATTAGAGGCGGAAACGGAGTATCAGGAGGGGCTTTCGAAAGTAGACTCTGTACTTTCAGTTGGTTCTGGAAGTTACGGCGTGGGGTCTGTTAAGATGTTCGTGGATCGCGTTGAGTACTGGAATACCGCTCAGGATGAAAAGTTCGTCATTGATCGCTTTGCGAATCATCCTCCAGAAGAAAAAAAGAAAATTGCGCTTTGGAAAAATTTTAAATTCTCAGATCGTTTGAATGATTTTACGATTCCAATTTCCGATCTTGAGAAAATGGTTCAGATGTCCGAAGGACAGTACGCGCTTCAGGAAAGTCTTCTTGATCGATACGCAGTTTCCGGTAATTGGGAAAAAGGATTGCCCCTATTAATGAAAATGACTCGGGATTTTCTGAATCGTCCAGTGAAAAACGATGAAAATCAAGTGAATGAAAATACCCGAATCAGTGACATTTTTACGATTCTCCATGCTTGGCAAAAAGTTCCTGAAAGCCTTTTGAAATCCGGGGATACGCTAGCATTAAAGAAGGAATTTTTTGAAAAAACCGCGAATGAACAAAAGATTTTAAGCAAGATTCATTCGATTGATACTCTTCTGACAGAAAGAACTGCCAAAATTGAATCAGAAACGGTTACGAATCGAAAAGCGTTGAACACTCAAATCCAAAAACAAATCTCAACAACTAAAAAACTTTGGCTCTCTCCAAACGGCTGTGATGAAAATCCAGGTACGCAAAAGTATCCCTTCCAATCATTGAAAAAGGCGTTAGAAATCGCTTCATCAATTCAGGAGAAAGGAACTTCTGTTGAGATTCTTGTTGAAGACGGTATTTATCGATGTCGTGAAACTGCTGAAATAATCCGAGACTCCGCCAATCTTGAAAATAAGGCATTTATTTATGTTCATCCCGTTAGCGGCGCAAAACCGGTTTTTACGTTTGGTCAGGACCTGCGCGGTTTTTCTCCTGTCAGAGATTCCGCTATTCTGCGTCGTCTTCAAGTCGATATCCGTGAAAAAGTAATTGGTGCTTCACTGCTTCGGAACGGAATAACAGACTACGGCTCCCTTGGGCCTCGCGGCTACTCTGTTCATGACGAAATGGCTCCTTGGACAGATCTTTATTTTGACGGAAAACCGTTGGAAATGGCCCGTTATCCCAACCGCGGAGAGGATGATCTTCAGATTGGCGAAGTAATTCCCGGACCAGGAGCCACTGAAAAGGATTTGAAATCAGGAACATTTATTTTTGATGATCCACACGTAAATGCCTGGGAATGGCTGCCTCATGACTCTAACGATCCGATCGGAAATGATATTTGGGTTTATGGAATTTGGATGCACGAATGGGCTTCCCGCACGGTACCTGTTACGAAGTTTGATTCAGACAAGAAACTTCTTACGGCAGCAGTGAACACAAATGGACGTTTTACGTTTCATTTTCTCAATGTTTTAGAAGAACTTGATCAGCCAGGCGAATATTACCTGGATCGCAAAAATGGTTTTGTTTATCTAATTCCGCCGGAAGGTACGGAATGGCCAAAAGTTCAAATTGAATTTCCTCTTTTCGCCCTCCCGTTCGTTAATTTAAGAAATGCGCAAAATATCGTTTTTGAAGGCCTTACGTTCACCTGCTCCCGTGGAACCGCTTTTTGGTTTGATGGATGCGAATCCGTTTATTTTGAAGATGGGGAAGTTTCTCAATGCGGAATTCATGCTTTCGTCATTAATGGAGGGCACGACTGCGGTGTTTATGGTTCAGAAATTCGCTCGGTTGGTTCCTGCGGCGTTCGTCTGACGGGAGGGAACCGGGATACCCTTGAGCCGTCTCGTCATTTTGTCACCAATTGCTTAATTCATGATTTCTGCCGAATTGACCGTTCCTACGCGCCGGCAGTTCACGCGCACGGCGTAGGAATGGTTTTTACAAATAATTTGATCTTTGATTCTCCGCATCACGCCTTTCGTACCGAAGGAAATGATCTTCTCATCGCGAGAAATGAAGTGCATAGTGTCGTCTACGATTTCAGCGATCAGAGCGGAATCGATATTTATTGCGATCCGACATATCGCGGAATCGTCATTAATGAGAATTTTTGGCACCATATCGGTTCAAAACTTGATCTTTGCGGACAGGCAGGAATTCGTTTGGACGACTCGATTTCTGAAGTTCTAATGAGAGGAAATATCTTCTATCGGTCTGCCGGCGGACGCTTTGGAGGAATCCAGATTCATGGCGGAAAAGATAATCTGGTAACTGAAAATCTTTTCCTTAATTGCAAAACAGGAATTAGTTTTAACGCGTGGCACTCCAACCGTTACCGGGAAACTTTTCTGCGGAATATGTTTCCGCAGCATATCGCCCCCTACCAGAAAATGGGAATTTATCCATTCATGGATGAAATTGAGGAAAATATCAATCGAAACTACATTTTGAAAAATGAGTTTGCGGATTGTTCATCATTTGTTCGTGGGTGTCTTGCGTGCCAGTTATGGGCGGAAAATCGCCAAATCGCAGTACCTTCAAAATTACCGCTACGTGAAAATGGACTTGCTTCTCCGCAAACGCTGCGCCATTGGATTGAAACATTCCCAGGACGTTCATTGAAAAATGTCGGCATTCAGCCGTCTCCACTTTTCCCTAAAGGACAGGCTGGGATTGAACATAGTATTACGCCATACTATTTTCAGGAAGAAAAAAAGCTGGCTGAATAAATTTTAAGAAAAAATTCAAAAGAAAAGAGCCGCGAAGTTTTTATTTCGCGGACCTTTTTTATGGTAAAATCTATCTGTTAATTAAATTTCTTATTATTTTATCTCGTCTACGCATTTCCGTACCGCCTGGATGATTTCAGGAGAGGTTCCACAGCAACCTCCCACGAATCCGGCTCCATTCGCGATAAGTTCCGGAATATACGCGGCAAACTGCTCTGCGGTCTGGGAATAAACGGTTTCTCCATTCACGACTTCCGGAAGTCCACGATTCGCTTTAATCCAGACGGGTTCACCTGAAATTGCGTGGAGCCGACGGCACACATCGAGAAATCCTTCAATTCCGCGTCCGCAATTGGAACCAATGACGTCCGCCCCCGCCTCAAGCATCGCTTTGGCCGCATCTTCCACGGAAGTTCCCATCATCGTCATGTCGCAGTTTTCACCTGAATCAAAAACCATGCAGCCAACAACCGGCAATCCTGTCGTCTTGGCAGCACGAATAGCAAGCGCGGCTTCTTCAGGATCACACATGGTCTCAACGACAATCCCATCAGCGCCTCCCGCTTTCATCCCTTCTGCCTGAAGGCGAAAACTCTCAAACATTTCATCCTCGGTAACTTCTCCCATCATCAAAAGATAGCCGGTTGGCCCCATTGAGGCAAAAACCTTTACGCGTTCACCAGCCGCCTGTTTGGAAAGACGAACTCCCGCTTCATTCAACTCATGAACTTTACTTTCCATTCCACTTTTTTTCAAAGTCAGAACACTGCATCCGAAAGTATTCGTAATAATTATGTCACTGCCTGCTTTTACGTAACTTTGAGCGACTTCAAGCACCTTTTCCGGCTGCTCCAAATTCCAAAGATCAGGACTTTGGCCGAGCGGGAGACCTTTTTGCTGAAATTGGGTTCCCCATGCTCCATCAAGAACCTGGATACCATGAGAGAGAATCTCTTTTAATGAATCATTCATCTTTTGCTCTTTTTCTTTCTATCTAATTGGACTGTTCCGCTAAATGAATATTTATTTTATTCGACATTTACGGAAAAAATTGCCTGAATCACGACTATCAAGCATTCAAAATAAAAAAACTTTTCAGGACGTTAAAAAACTGTTCCTTCGGTTTTGCGAAAAAAAGAAAATTTTTACGCGGAACGATAATTTGACGACAATTCTCCATATCGGGCATTCGGATCTAGCGGAAGGACCAAGCCCGTAAAAAGAATATCGCCGCCCAAAATTTGAGTACGGGTTTCCGTTAATCGGAAAGCATTTTCCATTCGCTCAAGCCCCATTCCTGAAATGGGGGTGAATGCTTCCCGACCACCGCAAAGTTTAGGAGCGATAAAAACATTAACTTCATCAACAGCCTGAATATCCAGTAGAGCGCCAAGGACAGAACTTCCGCCCTCCACAAGAAGATTCGTCAGCCGGCGACGGCCAAGTTCATCCAATAGTTCAGCCATCTGCATTGAGCGACTGGAAAGTGAAGTGGAATCCTGTGAAAAACGAAAAATTTCACACCCGGATTTTCGATACGCTATCGTTTTTTCCTCCGGAACGTCAGCTCCAATTGCCAAAAGAACAGGAATTTCATGAGCCGTTTGAACCAGTTTGGATTCCAGCGGCACTTCCAAACGAGCATCCGCGACGATACGCAGTGCCTGCCGACAAATCATTCCAGAATTTGGCCGCGCGTTCAACATTGGATCATCTGTCAGAACAGTCCCTACCCCTACGAGAATCGCGTCCACCCGAGCACGCGTTTCATGAACAAAATTTCTGGATTCTTCAGAAGAAATCCATCGGCTTGAACCAGTACGCGTTGCGATTTTTCCATCCAAGGTCATGGCCCACTTTCCGATAACCCATGGCCTTTGAGCAGTCACGAGTTTAAGGTAAGGAGCGTTTAAAATTCGAGCTTCTTTTTCCAGAAGTCCAACTTCTGTTAAAATTCCAGCCTCTTCAAGAAATCTGAAACCGCCGCCTGCTACTTTTGGGAATGGATCACGCATGGCACATACCACCCTCGCGATTTTAGCATCACAAAGCGCTTTCGCGCAAGGAGGAGTTTTTCCATAGTGGCAACACGGTTCAAGCGTTACGTAAGCCGTAGCGCCCGCGACAGAATTTCCACGTTTTTCAGCATCCAGTAATGCATTAATTTCAGCATGAGGCTGGCCATATTTTTGATGCCAGCCTTCACCAAGAAATTGACCGTCTGGAGAGACGAGAACACATCCAACCATAGGATTCGGTTCAACGTCTCCTCTCCCTTGAGCCGCGAGTTTCAAGGCTCTAAACATCCATTTTTCATCAAATTCGTTCATGATTCAATTGGCGAAAACGCCCTGAAAATATGTGCGAAGTTATTTTGCGCAGTACTGTTCAGGAAGGTTTATTCTGTTTCGCGCGGCAGGTGCCGCTTACCAGAGGCTCTGGAAACCTTTTTGCGCCCTCCAAAACGTTTACGTTCTCCAAAACCGGAACCAAGCCCTCCCGAACGCCCTCCAAATCCATGAAAAGAATCCGCCGCGAAATCATCTCCATTTTGGCGGTTTCCATGATTTCCATTACTTTTTCTCATTCCGGAACCATGTCTTTTACCAGCCTCTTTTCGTTTTGAATAATCTCCAAAATTTCCATGATTCGAACTGTGCGGATTCCCCAAATTTTGGCCATTTTCCCTCAATGAATGGTTCTGTTTGGCAAATCGGTTACGTGGAGTGTTTTTCTCCAGCTTAATCAATTCTCCATCTTCGTCAAGTCCTTCAAAGTCCGCGGCCTCGACATATTCTATGGTTTCTTCCGTTACGCGGGATTTTTTACGGCGATTATGGTCAAATTTATTTCGGGATTTCGACGTTTCCAAGGGAGAAAGAACACAGAGTGAGTCTTTACCGATTTTCTCTTCAGGACAAATCTGAAGAATCACACTTTTGGTTCCATCCTCATGCAGTGTTTGATTTTCATTTTGAACTGAAACCTCAACATTTTCCACTAACGATTTTTCACCGCTAGTTCCCGGAATCGAATATTCTTTAAGCTTACGAAGAGCCAGTCCTTTCAACAAAGAATAATGTCGCGCTTCACCGCGTTCCTCCACCCATTTTGGACCTTTGACAAGAAGCATTCGGTCAAAGTGGAGCCAGCATGGCTTAAACCATTCGAGAAGCTTTTTCATGGAAGCGACGGCTCGGAAAGTCAACGTATGAAACTGCCAATTTCCAAGAATATCCTGTCCCAAGGCACAATAAACTGGAATCGGAAGCTGAAGTTCATGAATAATATCCGCCAGAACTTTTGCCTTCTTACCGACACATTCCACAAGCGAAACCGAAACATCCGGACGTAATATTCCCAAAAGGATTCCAGGCACTCCACTTCCAGAGCCGACATCCAATACTTTTTCGTTAGGAGCTAAAAATTCAGAAAAAGCCAGAGTATCAACTAAATCCCGCGTTACGAATTTTTCGTATGTCGTATGTCGGGTCAAATTGATTTTTTTATTCCAGTCCCACTGAAGTTCACAGAACTTTTCCAGAAGCTCGATTTGCGGTTCTGAAACTTCAACCCCATACTTCTTCAGAGTTAAACGCAATGTCTCTATGGACGGCGTATCCGACTCTATGTTTCTTTCTTTCGGAATCCTGTTTTCAGGAAATTCGTTGATTTGCTCATCCTTAATTTTATTTTCGGCTTCCATTTCGCTGGCTCTTTCTGAAAGATTGGGATTTTACGTTTAAGCGAAGATTCAGGCCTCAACGAAGCATGGCCTGACCATCTTCAGCAAAAACAAACTAAAGATAGGAAATTTATTTTACCATAAGTTGCGGATGGCGCAAGGACCTGACAGGAAAAAAGAGCAAAAAAACATGAAAAAGGAAAAAATAAAAGAAAAGTAAAAAGAAAATCCTGAAAAATAAATAAAAAACGACGCAATCCCATTTCAAAAAGACTTGCGTCGACCAGAAAACAAACTATTTAATTCGGCACTTAAAATTCAATTCAAAATAAGAGAGGTCGGCAGGATTCTTGGCTGATGACGGTAACGCATAACATAAATATCTTCTTTCATATCTTCCGCGCGACAGATATTTACGGCTTTAAAACCAAGAGAACGAAAAAAAAGCTGAGCAATCAGATTGGATTCATGAACCGCGAGAGTAATTTCTTTACGGGTACTATGCGGCAGCGCAAAAGCAATGCGCGCGATCATTTGAGAGCCAACTCCCTTGCGGCGAAATTTCGGCATAACACAAATATTGGAAATTTTGATAGAGTTCTCAAGCATTTCATAAATCACGTAACCAATGATTTGAGAATCATGTTCAACGACCATTCCAACGCAATTGGAGTGCATCAGCATATGCGCAAACTCCAAAGGTCCCCATGGCTTCGGACTGAATTCCTGTTCAAGTTCGTAGACACGGTCAAGGTCGCATTCATTCATCCAACGCAACTGGACACGCAGAAGTTCTGCTTTTGAATTACTCATTATTTGGCCCTTTTTCTATTCTGGATGGTTGATTCAGACAGATCTTGAAGTTTCAGGATGAAAAATCTGCGTATTGGTATTCCCAACCCCAAAGCAAGGATTAAGCGTATCGTATGTCTAATTTTCCGCTGAACTGTTCACGATTCTGGCGGAAACTGAAAACTTCTTTTGAGAACAATCTGAAGGTTTTCTCTTTTCTATGTCCTATCTTAACGAATTTCTGTTTTTCAGGCAATAGAGAAATTTTAAATTTTTCCATTAAAATTTTCTCCAGGGGGGGTGGAAATTTCTTTGAAAAAGAGGTATCATGGAAGAATAAGTATTGAATTTAAGGCATCGTTTTTACGCCTTAAAAATTCTTGATATTTTGAGGGAAAGTTTTAAAATTGAAAATTTTTCATATGAACACCTTATCCGAAGAAAAGTAGAGGAGAGTAATTTATGGAAAAATCGGCTTATCGCAGAATCGGATCATTTCGGACACGCGATGATTTTCAGGAATATCTTGATTTTCTTGGAATTGACCTTCCAGTTGACGAAAAGATCCTTTCGGAGGCGGAAGGTTCCCCGATGGCGCAGCCGCTGAAGATCGGTCCGTACACACTGCCGAACCGCTGGTGCACGCAGGCAATGGAAGGGTGGGACGCCAACGATGACGGAACGCCGTCCGAACTGCTTTTGAATCGGTGGAAGAAATTCGGAAAAAGCGGCGCGGCACTCGTCTGGGGCGGTGAAGCATGTGCGGTCCAGGAGGATGGACGGTCGAATCCGCGCCAGCTCTGCCATAATGACGCGCACGCCGACACGATGTATTCCGAGCTTTTCGAGACCGTCACGCAGGCACACCGCGAGTACCTGAAGACCGAAGGTCGGGATCCGAACGAAACGTTCCTCGTCGGACTTCAGCTCACGCACTCCGGACGGTTCAGCAAACCGTGGGCGGACCGCAACACGCCGCGGATCGCGTACCATCATCCGATGCTCGACGCGCGGGTGAAGATCGACCCGACGGACGACTCGTACCTCGTGACGGACGCCGACCTGCGCCAGATCATCGAAAACTACGTGAAGGTCGCGAAATGCGCCTGGAAAGCGGGATTCCATTTCGCAGATGTGAAACACTGCCACGGGTACCTCGCGCACGAGCTTCTCCATGCCGTAAATCGTCCCGGACCATACGGCGGACCGCTTGAGAATCGGCTGCGCTTTCTGCGGGAAGTTGCGGACGGGATCCGGACGGAATGTCCCGGAATGCTCATCGGCGTGCGTCTTTCTGTCTTTGACGCGATACCCGGCGAGGAAACAAAAGCACAGTTCGGCACAGTCCAGAACTGCATGAGCGAAGAGGATCTTGAGATCGTGCGGATCATGGCGGAGGAGATCAAGATCGACGTCCTGAACGTCACGGCCGCGTCGCCGTACTATTCCGTCTACGCACAGCGTCCCTCCTTCACTCCGGCGGTCGAAGCGGTCCTTCAGCCGGATGGTTCGATGAAGATCCCGCCGAGGATCGATCCTCCGGAAGACCCGCTTTTCGGATGCTGCCGCCAGATCTTCAACGCGCGTATTTTGAAGGAACGATTTCCGGATCTTCCAATGGTCGGCTCGGCATACACGTACTTCCAGGACTACCTTCCGCACGTGGCGCAGGCCGTCGTTCGCGCTGGCTGGATCGACAGCGTGGGACTTGGACGCATGGTCCTGACGTATGGCGAAATGGCCGCGGATTCACTTGCCGGCCGTCCGATGGATCGGTGCCGGGTCTGCCGAACATTCAGCGACTGCACGACCGCTCCAAGAAACGGCATGGTATCCGGATGCTATCCGCTGGACCGAGACTACCGGCAGATGACCGAAGCACTGCGTCTGAAACAGCTGAAGTCGCCATGCGCCCGCAGTGCGGAATAAATGAAGGGAACTGAAAATTTCCGGGCCGACGCATTCGGTCCGGAAGACCTTTCCCCATGCACATTCAAATTTTCCCGATCCCAGATTTTCATCCGTGTGTTGAAAATTTTGCCAAACGCATTTACGGATCATCCTCCAGGAGGTTTTCGATGAGACTTTTTTTCTATTTCCCCGTTTTTTTGCTGGTATTCACGGCAATTGGGTATTTTTTCCCCACGGGTCTTTCGGCACAAACTCCGGATCGTGCCCCATTGGATCCCGTTGAAGTTCCGACCGCGGAAATCATTCCAGAACCGGCTCCGCGCCCTGCCAAACCAACACGCAGCCATGGGGAGGTCATCGACCCCGGCGTCATCGTACCCTCTGGTCCACAGGAACCGATCCAGATCAAGGAATACTCGGTCCGCGTCGAACATCGCGGGCGAATCTGCCGTACGGTCACGACGATCACGTTCAAGAATCCGAACGATACGGACATGGAGGAGACGCTGGAATTTCCGCTTCCGGAAGGGGTGACGGTCTCCGGTTACGCGCTCGACATCAACGGCGTCATGGTCGATGCGTCGGCCGTCACGAAAGAAAAGGCCCGCGTTGCGCTCGAGTCCGAGATCCGGCGGAACGTGGACCCGGCTCTGGTCGAAGTTCAGCGCGGAAATCAGTTCAAGACGCGCATTTATCCGGTCCCGGCTTTTGAAGATCGCACGATCCGGATCGAATTCGTTTCCGTCCTGGAACCTGGCGAAAAGCCCGGCGAGGGGATCTGGCGTCTCCCGCTGACTCTGAAAAAACCGGCAAAATATTTTGAATTCATCTGGCGGTCTTTTTTGCCGGAAAGCCCCGAAGTGATGGAAAAAGCGGATCAGGACGCTGCTCTTTCGGAAGAACTCGTTCAAAAATACGCACCCAGAAAACTCGCGGGAGAGATCAGCGAGCTGACTTTCGAGCCATGGGAAGGCAGTCTGCTCGGCGACGCGGATGCGCTAAATTTTCAGACTCAGCAGGAGATCGTTCTCGCTGTCCCGCTCGCTGGTCCCGAGATCTGGACGGAAAAGTCGGCGGACGGTTTCACGTACTACGCGGCCGCGATGACGGACGCTCCCAAAACTCCGGAAATTTCTGCAGGAAAAGATGCTGCAGATCCCGCAGACGCCGCGTCAGGCACACCAGCCCCGCTTCCGAAGTCCGTGACGGTCTTCTGGGACTGCTCCGGTTCCCGGTCAACGACGGGGTTCGCGGGATCGCAGAAAAAGGAACTCGCGTTTCTTCAGGCGTGGCTTCAGGAAACGAAGATCGACGCAGTGCGTCTGGTCCCGGTCCGGAATTCCATTGAGCCGGAAGAGATCCGGACGGTGAAGGCGGCGGAGCTTGAAAAAACGCTCACGTCCCTGCCGTGCGACGGTGCGACGAACTTCTCGCAGCTTGCGAAATTTGCGCCGGAAGGAATGGATTCCGTTTCGTTCCTTTTCTCGGATGGTTTCGCGAACTGGCATGAATCGGAGAACGCGGAACTTCCGGGACGGCTCTTCACGTTTGCGTCTGGAAACGCGTTGGATGCCGTGACGCTGAAACGGCTTGCGCAGAATCATGCCGGCAGGTTCGTGAATCTGGAAAAGATCCCGACGGATCAGGCGGTCCGGCAAGTCATGCAGACGCTCGAAGGAGCTGCTCCGCGTCCAGTCCAGGTCTCTGACGGCGAGATCTTCCCGAAATTCATGATTCCTGGAATTGCCGCGGCAAATGCAGAAAATGGTGCGTCTTTCCTTTTGGTAGGCCGGACTCGTTCCGCAAATGTGGAGATCCAGGCCGGTGAAGGCATCCGAACCGCCGTTTCCTGCGAAAACGCACCCGCCGGTGAGTCGCTCCGGACGCTCTTTGCCCAGCGTAAACTGGAATCGCTTCTCCTGATGCCCGGCGTTGATCGGGAGGCGGTAAAGGATCTGGGGCACGAATTTTCGCTCGCGACGCCCGAAACGTCGCTCATCGTGCTGGAATCGCTCGATCAGTACCTCCGGCACGACATCGCGCCGCCGGAAGCCCTGACCGAAATGCGTCAGGAATTCTTCCGCATCCGCGCACTTCAGAACGATGAGATCCGTCAGTCGTTTGAAGAACGTAAAGCAGACCGGATCGAGTATCTTGAGGACCTCTGGAGCGAGTACCAGGAATGGCGTGGAAAGAATTTCCAGCTTCAGAAGTTCCTCAAATGGTTCAAAAAAGAAGAGAACGAAGAGGACCTTCGAGCCGGCGGACGCGCTCATGATCGGGTGTGTGAAGCTGCCGGCGGACATGCTTTGGATCAGGTGCACGAAGGGGGGGCCCTTCCAGCGGCAGACGAAGATCTTGAGGAAGAAGCCGCAGATGAAGTGGCAAGCGAAATGGCAGAAGAAGAGGTCCTCGCAGATGCCGCGGCAGCCGCTCCGGTACAGGATGCCGTTCTCGCACCGGCAATGGCGGCCCCGGAAAACGGAGCGTCTTCGGACTCGGAGGAACCGCGGACGGCCGCGATCGAGCTTCAGCCTTGGGATCCCGGATCTCCGTACCTGAAAAAAATGACCGAGGCGCAGGATCCGTACGCGGCATACCTCTCGCTGCGCGGTGAATTCGCGCAGTCGCCGGCGTTTTTCCTTGAATGTGCGGAATTTTTCCGGGAGCGAAAGAACGCAAAACTGGCACTCCGGGTCCTCTCCAATCTTGCAGAAATGGAGCTGGAGAATCAGGAACTTCTGCGCGTTCTTGGGAATCGTCTTCTCCAGTACGAAAATCCGGAGGATGCGGTCCCGGTCTTCCAAAAAGTCCTTGAGATCCGGCCGGAAGAACCGCAGTCCTACCGCGATCTGGCCATCGCGCTGACCCGGCGTGCGGAAAAGCATCCGGAAAACGCGAAGTCAGACTACGCGGAAGCCCTCAAACACTACGGCACGCTGATCTACGGACGTGATTTTGAGGACTGGGAAGGCCGATTCCCGGAAATCGAGCTTTTCGGTCTGGAAGAAGCGAACGCTCTGATCCCGATCGCGCGAAAAGCCGGAGTGACGGAGATCCCGCTGAATGACAAACTGATCGGGCCGGTCGATCTGGATATCCGCATCGTGATGACGTGGTCGGGAAACGACACGGACATCGACCTCTGGGTGACGGAACCGAGCGGCGAGAAAGTGGGATACTCGCATCAGGATTCTGAAAACGGCGGGCACCTCAGTTCAGATTTTACGAGCGGGTACGGACCGGAGGAGTACCAGATCCGGCGCGCGCCTAAAGGAAAATACGAAATTCTGGCGCATTTTTACTCTTCATCGTCCGCGAAGATCCTCGGAGCCGTCACCATCCAGGCGGATGTCTTCACGAACTTCGCGCGAAAGAACCAGAAGCGGGAATCGTTGACTTTCCAGCTCAAATTAGACCCGGATTCTGCCGATGAAAAAGAAAAGTATCTGATTGGAACGGTTAAATTCCCCCAATAGCATACCGAAAAGTCAGATCATTCGTAAATAGGAAAATTTAGAAAAGTTCAAAGCCTCAAAACGCGAATCAGGACGTTCGCAAAATTTATGGAGACAAAATGCAGGGAGTAACGACAGGAGCACTTGGAAAAATTCGCGGATCGGTAGATATCGTCACGACCCAGGGAAAACTGGCGCGCTGGTACCAGCTTCTTCCGGTAATCGAAGCCATGGAACCGAAACTGAAAGAACTTTCTGATGGGCAAATCCGAAAAGAAGGACTTTCTTTACGTCATCGGGCACGCAGCGGCGAACCATTGGGACGAATTCTTCCAGAAGCATTCGCGCTGGTACGTGAAGCTGGACGCAGAACGCTTGGAATGAGACATTACGATGTTCAGCTTCTTGGCGGAATTGCGATTTTTCATCGTTCGATCGTTGAGATGCAGACAGGAGAAGGAAAGACCCTTACCGCAACTGCCCCGATGTTTCTTTACGCCCTGGCAGGGCGCGGAGCTTTGCTGGCGACGGTTAATGACTATCTCGCGAAACGTGACGCGGATTTAATGAGGCCGGTCTACCAAGCGGTTGGCATGAATATCGGTGTCATTCAGTCCCAAATGCAGACACCGGAACGAGCCAAAGCGTACGCGTGCGACATTACGTATGGAACAGCAAACGAATTTGGTTTTGATTTTTTACGAGATCGTCTTCTTTTGAGAAAAATCAAAGAAGGCCAAAACGACCTGATCGGAGCCATGCTTAATCAGGGAGTTGGACGTGGAGGCGGTGACAAACCGGTTCAGCGTGATCCTTTTTTTGCCCTTGTCGACGAAGCCGACAGTATTTTAATTGATGAAGCGCGAACGCCTTTAATCATCAGCGCCATCCCGGGAGAGGCAGAAAAAATTCAGGTCGCGACTTACTGTTGGTGCGCGGAACACGCTGGAGATTTCATTGAAGATGAAGATTACGAGTGGGATGAAGACAAGAAGTCCGTGGAATTAACGCGAAAAGGCCGTTCCAAGGTTCGCAATATCGAGAAACCTCCAATTCTTGATTCTGTCGGAATGTTTGATCTCTATACTTTTTCAGAACGAGCGATCAAAGTTCAGAGAGAATTTCATCTTGAGCGTCAATACGTTGTTCGTGACGGAGAAATCGTGATCGTGGATGAATTTACCGGGCGTCTTTCAGAGGGACGCAAATGGCGTGACGGAATTCATCAGGCAATCGAAGCAAAAGAGGGACTGGAAGTCACTGTCGCGACTGGTCAGGCCGCGCGAATTACGATTCAGGATTTTTTCCTTCGGTTTGAGAATGTTGCCGGAATGACGGGAACGGCTGCCGCAAGCCGAAAAGAGCTAAAGAAAATTTATCAATGCAATTTTGTGCCAATCCCTACCAATCGCCCGCCTCGGCGAATTCAGCTTCCAACAGAAGTTTACGGAAATTCAGACGCCAAATATCGAGCTATCGTGAATGAGATCGCGGATTTGAATTCCGTAGGGCGTCCGGTTTTGATTGGTACCCGTTCCATTGATAAATCACTCATTCTGGCACGTCTCCTGGATGAGAAGAACATTGAGTACCAAATCCTAAACGCTTATCATGTGGAAGAAGAGGCGGAAATCGTGGCAAAAGCAGGTCAGCTCGGAAAAGTTACCGTGTCCACGAATATGGCAGGCCGAGGAACAGATATTCGGCTTGGGGAAGGAGTGGAAGAGCTGGGAGGACTCCACGTTATCTGCACCGAGATGCATGAATCCGCGCGAATTGACCGTCAGCTTATTGGCCGATGCGGACGTCAGGGGGATCCTGGCTCTTACCGCCAGTATCTTTCGCTGGATGATGAGCTGCTTTTGACCGGTTTTGGTCCCAAGAGAGCCAAACGCCTGAAAAATAAAGGAGAAGAAACAGAAAAACGCTTCGATTCAACAGAAAGGCTTTTTGTTAAAGCACAAAAAAAGGTTGAAAAGAAACATTTTCGCCAGCGAAAAGCCTTGATGTACTTCGAAAAACAGCGTAAAAAAATGCAGCGTGAAATGGGACAGGATCCGTATCTTGATTCAACGAACTGAGGTAAAAAATGGCAGTACCGCTTCCTGATCATTTTGGGCCTTTCGATGTTACCGCGCGTATTGGACGCGGCGGAATGGGGACGGTTTTTCGTGCGACTCACTGGAAGACCGGACAAGCTGTGGCCGTTAAGGTTCTTGCCGAACCACTTGCGGACGATTCAAATTTCAAAAAACGTTTTGACCAGGAAATAGACGCGCTTCGTCAGCTTCGTCATCCCAATATTGTGCGACTCCTGGGATATGGTCAGGAAGAGGAAAAGTACTATTACGCGATGGAATTGGCAGGAGGTCATTCTCTGGAAGAAGAAATTGCTTCCGGAAGACGTTTTACCTGGCAGGAAACACTCGCAATGGCAATTCAAATCGCTTCCGCTCTCCATTGCGCGCACGCGCATGGAATCATTCATCGTGACTTAAAACCCGCCAATCTGCTTTTAGCGTCAGACGGGACAATTAAGCTGACAGATTTTGGAATTGCTTCACTTTTTGGGGCAATGCCGTTAACAACCGCTGGAAATGTCATTGGTACTTTGAACTATATGGCGCCAGAACAGGCTCTTTCTGAGCCAATCTCAACATCAACAGATCTTTTCAGTTTTGGGGCGGTCCTAATTGCGCTCCTGACAGGAAAACCACCGTTTTCCGCGACGACACTTCCGCAAATCATTCATCAGCACGCTACCATGCACGCGCTTCATCCAAGTCAGCGCGGGGTAGATATTCCTCAGGAATTTGACGATCTGATTGGGAAAATGTTGGAAAAAAATCCAACGCGCCGTCCGAAAAACGCTTATTTTATTTCCAGAATTCTCGAGGCAGTTCGGAATGAAATGGGAAATGAGGCCTTAATTTCCAAAGATATTTCTGGCAATCAGACAGGAAGTGGACAGTCTGTTGTCGTGCCGCTTTCAACAGAGGTTCTTCAAAAGAAATTAAGAGAAAAAAAGGCGAAAGCCAAGGAAATCCCCCTCAAACCAAAAGACGAAGACGCCACCCCGCAGACCTCTCCCGTTTCTTCAGACGCGAATATGAAAACAGATCCTTTTTTTTCAGGGGATTCACTCATTTATGCCGCGGAAGAATCTTATGTCCATGTTTCAGAAACAGACTCTCCTGGTTCAGACTCCTTTCGTTTGAACGCGAGTGAAAAATCGGAACTGAAATCAGATTCACTCATGGCCTCTCCCAAAGAACAATTGCTTGAATCTGAAAATAATTTGATTTCCAGCTTGTCTCTTTCAGGCAAGGAGGCATCCGTTGGAGAAGGAACGAAAAATCAAAACCGTCATTCGGAAAGTGAATCTGAAATAATTTGGTTTGAGTCTTTTGATGAGGAAAATCTTCCAGAGGATTTATTGAAAGAAAAGGACCACGCGGATTCCGCGAATGCCTTGAAAACCAATGCTGAAAGCCCTGCTCCAACCGCAGGTACGCGGAACATTCAATCCAATAGAGCCAGCCGCCTCCCTGAAACTGGACATTCTACAGTTGATTTTCCTTCTGTGTTGCCTCGGGAAAACCCGCGAAGTTACTTTCGGGAAGAAAAAGGCCTGGCGATTCCTGCCGAAAGAAAAAAATGGCGGGATTCACAGTTTGCTTCCGCGCTAATTGTGTTTTTTTGTTTTGCTGTCAGCATTTTCGCGGTGGTGAAGATGATTCATTTCTGGGGGTTACCGCCGGAAGCAGACATTCTTTATGCGGAAATTTTGGCAGCCTCAAAAGAAGAAAAGAATTTTATCGGAGATCGTTTAAGCAGAAATGTTGAAATGTTTCTAACGTTTTACTCCACCGATCCAAGAGCACCTCAAATCAGGGAGTTACAGTCTGAAATTGACCTGAAACGTTTGGAAAAAAAACTTCTTGTGAATACTCGAATACCACATTTTCAATCACTTTCACCGATCGAACGTGACTATTTTGCCGTCATGCAGCAACTTCAGGCCAAACCGGAAGAAACTCTGCACCGACTGGAAGATTTTGTTACCTACTACCTGGCAGTCCAGGATATGCAGGAAAAAAATTCAGAAATATCTCAAAAAGACTTGGTAAAGCAATTCCAATATCTCGAAATTGCCAAACGACAAATTCATCAGATTCGCCGTGTTCTATACGCGGAAACTGCCGAAAGACGTAAAACATTACGGCAAATTGTTGAACGGATTCAGGTTTATCTGGAATCAGACGATCCAGATGTCGTAGAAAAAGGGAAACGTTTGCGTCGGGCCGCGCTTGATCTTTACGAAACTCTTGAACCTGATATACTGAATGAAATCCTCCAGGAAATCCCTCATGAACCGTCTGAAAAAGAGGAGAACCATGAAAAACAGAGCGAAAATCCGACTGAATCTCCCAAGAAAAACGTTTTATCAGAAACAACGCGCTTGAAACGAAAGAAAAATCAAAGAAATTCAGAAAAAGAACTCAAACCAAATCAAAGTTCAAATGAAATCTCCGCAAAGACTCTGGATGATCTCTGGGGCGAAACCAGAGCAGAAACATTTGATGAAAAAGAAACGGACATATCTTTTGAAGAACGCGGAAAAGTTGAATGACTTCACTTTGAACATTAAGGAAAATATCCATCCGAGCATTCATCAACGCTCCCCCTCCAGACATTGGTTCGAGAGGGGGCGATTATGGAAATGGAACGGAGAAATCACTCCTTCACGCGTTCAAGATATTCGCCAGTACGAGTATCAATACGGATGCGGTCTCCCTCTTCAATGAAATTGGGGACAATAAATTCCGCCCCGGTGTCAACTTTGGCGTATTTTGTGACATTGGTAGCAGTATTTCCACGAACAGCCGGATCCGCCTGAATAACTTCCAGAACGACATGGTTCGGAGGAGTAATCCCGATCGGATTGTCATTATAGAGCATAATGTCGCATTTCATTTCTTCTTTCAGATACTTCCAGTTTTCATCCACCAGAGTCGCGGAGAGTTCGTATTGCTCATAGGTCTCAGTGCACATGAAAACATAGTTTTCACCGTTTCGATAGAGATACTGGGCCTGAATTTCCGCAATATCAGCCGACTCAATGGAGTCGCCGCTCTTCCAGGTACGTTCCAACACAGTACCGCGAAGCAGGTTGCGAAGTTTGCATTTATAGAGTGCCTGACCTTTTCCGGGTTTCACGAACTGACATTCGATCATGATGAAGGGATCGCCTTCAAGCTGGACTTTCAAACCTTTGCGGAATTCGCTGGTATTGATACTGACCACGTTTCTATTCCTTCCTGTTTAAATAAAAAGTTTTTTTGGCCGATAAAGGGAAAAGACTTTTCCCGAAAACGTTTTTTCTCAAAAGAGAGAAACATTCATCGACCGTGTCAACAGACACAAAATCCTGAAACAATTAAAATTTAGTAAAAGTAATGGAAAACCA
This sequence comes from Thermoguttaceae bacterium, assembly GCA_017408405.1. Lineage (GTDB taxonomy): Bacteria > Planctomycetota > Planctomycetia > Pirellulales > Thermoguttaceae > RGIG3701. The sequence goes on along the minus strand of JAFQUP010000216.1, from coordinate 23,385 downwards.
TTCAGTTCATCCAATTGACGCCAAAACAATTAAGTCTACGCAGGCACAAATTCCGCAAGCACCATTCCCGGAAACCTTCAAAAAAAGCTCCGTTTCTCATAGCGTTCCGGAGAAATCTTCTCTTCTCACTGAAAAGATTTTTTCCAATGAGCAAGCAAAAACGAATGGGCACGAAAATACCTGTTTCTCCGAAGGATTTTCCGGTCAATTAAAAACAGGTATCGCAGGGACACCGGATTCTTCGCAAGCTGGAACATTTTCCAGTATATTGTGGAAAAATCCAGAGGAAACCAAGGCTGGAAACGGCCATAATGAATTTCAAACCGCAACTGCGCATGATAAAACTTTCAGAGCATTAACACTGAAAGAAATTCTGCCTCAATGGGGGTGCTCTCCAGAGAAGATCAAGGAAACCTTGCGAACTGAACAATCCACCGGATTTCCGATGGCCCTGTCACAGCATTTCACGCGGCTTGCCGGAATCCCAAAGAATGAAGCTCTTCGGAAACAGGTCCTTCCTTCTTCAGATGAACTCATGGAGAAAGAACATTTTACCACGAATCCGCTTGAAGAGCAAGCCCCCTCGGCAAAAAATTTTAGCCCAATTTTTCTTCTTCAGAAATACGCGGGGCGTGCGCTAATGATGACATCGATGGAATGTTTCGGAAACTGTCGTTTTTGTTTTAGAAGGCATTTACGCACCTCGTTTCCCTCAAAACAGATAACCCGTGAACACTTCGCAAGTGCCCTAAATACGCTGACCAAAGACACTTCGATCCATGAAATAATTCTTTCAGGAGGCGACCCCCTGACCCTCGAAAATGAACTTTTCTTTTGGCTTTTAATAGAATTTCAGAAAATTGAACATTTAAAAAGGATTCGTGTTCATACTCGCGCTCCGATTTTTTTCCCAGAAAAAATTTCCGAAAAATTTTCCAAAAATTTAAAAACATTTTCCAAACAATCAGAAAAACCGCTTTATTTTGTTCTTCATATCAATCATCCGGCTGAACTTTCAGAGGAAGTTGTTCTGGCAATTCAACGTCTTCACGAGTCTGGAGCCACGCTTCTTCAGCAGGGAGTGCTGCTTCGCGGAGTAAATGACCAAACGGAAGTACTGGCAGATCTTTATGAGAAATTAACCCAAATCCATGTGATCCCTTATTACCTTCATCAGCTTGACCGCGTGAAAGGGGCCGCTCACTTTGAAACAGAAGTGGAGAAAGGGCGGAAAATCGTTACGGAACTGCGAGCGCTTCTGCCTGGTTTCGCTGTTCCGCGTTATGTTCGTGAAGTTCCTGGGGAATCTGGTAAAGTTCCGCTTGACTAAAAACTCTTTTCCTGAATCCTCTCCTCATGCAGAAATACCGTAATTCCCAAAACAATCAGAGAAAGAAAGTATTGAATTTGTTGAAATTTTCCAGAAATATTTTGACCAATATAAAATTTTGGAGTATACTGTGCCAATCAATCTCACAGAATTTTATCGTAGAATAATCTGGTTATTAAAGGAAAATCTATTTCTTTTTTCCGCAACGCAATCAGAAAATTCAGTCAAACCATAAAATCAGAACAGAATCGTTTTTCCTTTTTCATATTTCCTAAATTTATTTATGATCGAAAAAAAGTATTCAGCAGCGGATTTTTTTTCTTTTCGTGCCGGAGTGTTTGATTTTGACGGAACGGTCAATCTTTTGACTGAGGGCTGGCAAAGTGTCATGCAGGAACTTTTTGAAGAGATTCTTTTTAAATATGTTTCATTCTCTGAAACAGAGGCTGAAAATAAGAAAAAACTCATTGCCCGATTTATTTTTGAGATGACAGGAAAGCCCTCCCTTTTCCAGTGCCTTCGTATGACGGAGGAATTGGAAAATTGCGGTGGTCCCCAAATCAAGGCAGAAGAACTTAAAGGGGAATTTTCCAGACGTTTGCAAAAACGAATTACAGAACGTGAACAGGCGATTCTGGAAGGGCGTGTTTCAGCGGATGAACATATGGTTCCTGGTGCCAGGCGTTTTCTCAAAACACTCCATGAGCACGGGCTGTGTCTGTTGCTGGTCAGCGGTACTGAAGATGAAATCGTTCAGCGTCAGTGCCGACTTTTAAACCTGGAGCATTTTTTCGAGGGAGGAGTTTTCGGAGCGCCTGGGGATACGAAAAAATTTACGAAGCAATCCATTATTCAGGATTTTCTGACACGATTTGATTTCAAACCATCGGAAATCGCAGGGTTTGGAGATGGCTTTGTCGAAACTCAGTTTGTTCATGACATCGGGGGGTTTGCCGTAGGAATGGCCACTCGTGAACATGAACGAGATGGAAAAATTAATGAATGGAAAAAAAGTCAACTTCTGGAAGTTGGCGCGGATTTGATCGTGCCGGATTTCAACGCCTTTTTTTGAAAGAATAATTGGTTTTTGACAGGAAACCGGTCCAAATAAAATACGAAAACAGAGGAATGGTTCATGAATAAACCACTCCTCTGTTTAAATCAGAGCAACGTATTAAATTCTCAAACGTTTGGGAGCTCCCAGCCTTCACGACGCGGTCGAGCCAGCAGCGCATTAGCTTCCGGAAGGTCCGTAAACTGTTCTTTTTCCGGATCCCAGTGAACTTCTTTTCCGACAGGAGCCGTTTCACGAACGATATTAATCAAATTGCAAATCGTAGTGGAACGCTGTCCAATTTCAACGTCAGCAGTGCATTTTTCACCAGATTTAATGCATTCAACCCAGTTTTCCACGTGATATACGGTTTCATCACGCGTGTTTCTGCATTCTTCCGGAAGTGAAGCCGCGAGAGATTTAGGATTGGAAGCGATTTTGTGACGGTTGATTTCAATCTTTCCTTTGTCGCCAGTCACAATGCATCCGAGTCCTGGACCACGGTCTCCATCGAGTTCAAATCGAACTTCGATCCCATTTGCGTATGTCATCTTCATTTTGGCTCGAGGTCCCGTGACACGCGCCATTCCGTAGTACGCGGCCCCCGTTTCATCTTCACCGTAAGCTCGGTTTGGATATTTTCCAGAATCCTGAATGGTGCAAGGTTCTTCAAGCAGAATTTTGGTTGGCCCGGTAAGACTGGTTCCGATTGCCATTTGCATTTGGTCAAAGGAATGAGTTCCCCATCCCGAAACACCGAAACAAAGCCCTCCCGCGTCATAGTCAGCCCAGCGGCTCCAGCCAAACTGAACAGTAGGAGTAATGGCACGGAGTTGAGCCTGGTTTGTCCAGATATTCCACCATTCCGGGCAATCTTTGGGATCCATCGCGTACTTGGGATCATTGGGGAATTGCGCTGGTCCGACGAAGTTAGGCACCTGGACAGTATGAACTTTTCCAATAGCCCCTTCCGCGATTTGCTGGCAAGCCCAGCGGCAGAGCGGAAGTGAACGCTGCTGGGTTCCCACTTGAGTTACTTTTCGCAATTTTCGTGCCGCGTCCGCTAAAGCCCGTCCTTCCTGAATCGTGAGAGCCATCGGTTTCTCGACGTAAATATGAGCCCCGCAAAGCATCGCATGAATCGCAATCCAAACACGTTGATGAGTTGCGGTTTCAACGAAAACACCGTCAAGTTTCTCCTTTTCAATCATCGTTCGAAAATCAGCATAAGCCGTATATTTTTCCGGATGCTTCTGCTGAAATTTATTCAAACGTTCTTCAAAAATATCGCAAACAGAAACAATTTGGCAGCCTCGCGCCTGAGCAAATGTTCGGTTAAACAAATAATTGGCACGGCCTCCAAGACCAATGACCCCCAAACGAACGGTTTCACTTGGCGGGACGGCTCCATTCTGACCAAGGACGTGCGGAGCGATGACAAATGGCGCTGCGGCCAAAGTACCTTTAAGCAGATTACGGCGGGTAATGTTCATTTTCTACCTTTCAAAAAATTTTAAGGTGGGTTTAAAAACGAAACCAGTTAAGGTCTCCCAAACAATAGTTTATTTTAACACGTGATGTTTTAAATGTCAATGGATTTAAAAGATTTTTTCTTCTTTTTATTGAAATTTAAATAGAAATATCACCTCTTTGCTTGGAGCCTGTTGACAAATTAAAAGAGGTTTGGTAAAATAGTAAAATGTTTCGGGAAAAGATTTTGGTTAAATTTCTTTTCATTGTTTCAACCATCTTTTGCCTTCCCATTCAGGATAACCTTCATGAATTTATTCGTTATTTTTGTATTTTTATGGATTTTTTTTCTGGGAGCCGCATTTGGAAGTTTCATGAATGTAGTTGTTTGGCGTCTTCCGCAAAAAATGTCACTGTCACGCCCAGCTTCCCATTGCCCGCGATGTGGGCATTCCATTCGCTGGCGACATAATATTCCCGTTTTCGGCTGGCTGATACTCCGCGGGAAATGTTTTGACTGCCGCACAGCAATTTCAGTACGTTACCCAGTAGTTGAGTTTATTTCAGGCTGCGGTTTTCTGCTGATTGCCCTTAAGGCTCCGTACGACTGGATCGCTGATTTTCCTTTTCTCGCGTGGGAATGGGGAGGATTCCTGACCTGCCTTGGAGCCGGCTTGATTCTTTGGGATAAAAATCGTGTTCCGCTTAAACTTTTTTGGCCTTTTATGTTGCTTTACGCTTGGTTTTTCTGTCACGCGGCAAAAGGGGTGTCCTTGGCAAGTTCATTTCATCATTGCTTAAGTTTTCAAAACGCGGAAATGAGCGGAAACTCCTTCCTTCTTCCAATCATCGGGAGTGTCTGGCTTTTCTTGATACCGTTTGCACGTGAAAATTGGCGGCGACCGATCGGAATTCTGACATTAGCCATGACTGGAAGCTGGATAATGTGGGGAACTCTGGTTTCCTTTTTTCCAATCCCAATCACATGGTAAAATTTTTGATTGTTTTCAGAAGTTGCTTTCTCTCTATTACTCGCAGTTCATTATTCAGTTTTAAGAGGTTTTTCATGAAAAGTGTTTTTCAAATTACCTATCGTTGGTTTTTGCCTTTAGCCTGCCTTCTCCTTGGATTTTTTTCCATTACGGCACAGGCTGAAGAATTGAGTATCATGTCGTTCAATATTCGAAATGGCCGCGGCCTGAACGCGCCAGATGTGGATCTTGAACGTCCAGCAGAGGTGATTCGACAGTACTCGCCAGATATCGCGGGTCTTCAGGAACTGGATCGTTTTTCCAAACGTTGTGGAAATCGGGATATTCCTGCCGATTTGGGTAAAGCGGTTGGAATGAAATCTTTTTTCGCGCAGGCTATTTCCTTCCAGGGCGGAGCATATGGCGTGGCGTCCCTCGCGAAATGTGAACCGATTCGGACCTATCACGTTCCCCTTCCTGGTAAAGAAGAAAGAAGAACGCTCCAAGTACTGGAATTTCCAACATTCGTTTTTTTCAATACGCATTGGTCGTTGACGAAAGAAAGCCGTCTGGCCTCCGTAGAGATTATTGAAGCGGAACGGAAAAAGTTCACGAAACCGATTTTCCTTTGCGGTGACTTCAACGCGTTTCCTGATTCAGAGGAAATTCAAAAGCTGATGTCTACCTGGACCGTAATCTCGCCTGACGCTCCGACATTTCCGGCTAATGGTCCGAAAATTCGAATTGACTACGTCATGACGACACTTAAGAAAGATGCGATCAAAGTGGAAAGTGCGGAGGTACTCAACGCGCCAGCGGCTTCCGACCATGCGCCGATTTTAGTACGTGTCCGTTTTTGAGAAGTAACGAAAACTTCATTAAATTCGCCTCATCCGGCAAGTCCCCACCTTGTCGGATGGATGTTCAAGATTCTCAGTTGAAAGTATGTTGGGCACGAAAGCTGAAGAACTGGCGTTTGAGGGGTTTGATTTTGTTATTCATGCACTCAAGCGGACCGGTCGAAATGGGGTCTGTGCCCAAGAAAGGAATGTCAAAATGGAAAAGAAAATGACTCGCCGCAATGTGATGGCCGGCGGTTTAGGATTGACGCTTGCGGGGCTGCTGAACGAAACGGCATTTGCCCGTGAGACGGTGGAAAACGAAAAATGCTGGACATACGTGAAACTTGATCCGCAGAAAGTCGCACAGAGCGTCTACGAGACCTTTGGCGCGCATGGCTGCATGTACGGCGCGGTGAAGGGAGCGCTTAAAGTTTACGCAGAGCAGTCAGACGGTCCGGATGCCCAGGCGGCGAAGGCGTTTCCATGCCAGGTCCTCCGATACGGAAGAGCTGGAGTCGCGCATTTGAAGGAGATCTGCGGTGCTGTCAGCGGCGGCGTAATGTTCATGAGTTTCTTCGTTGAGGATTACGCCGATATTCGTGTCATGGCTGCGGAACTCGCGAAATTTTCGGCTGAAGCGGAGCTGCCGACGTTCATTCCGGAAGTGGATGAACATCCCGATTTCCTCCGCGTCGTTTCCAACGGCATCACGTGCCGGGAAATGGGCGGCGCGTGGGTAAAGGCTGCGAGCGAAAAGCAGATGAAGATCGTTCTGGAACGCTGTCGGCGTCATGCCGCCTCGATCATGGCGAAGGCTGTCGAGATCCTTAACGCGCATTATGCGTGATCTCTTCCCCCCAAGGGGGCTTGGCCCCCTCTAAAAATCTGTCAAATTTTGGACTGTTCGTCCACGCGAAATCGACTGGATCCGCACGATTTTCCGCATTCAAAACTGCGCACTCTCGGAGGTTTCGTGAAAATACCGGGACCTCCAGTAACATAGACAAAATTCAAAATTATCCGTTCTCTGGAAATTGAGTTTTGGGAAGTTCCATTACTTCTTTAGCGATTCCGCGCCCCCCTGCATTTCGAGCATCTGCTCCCATTGAAGCGTTCCGCGAGAACCTGAAGGCCCGCAAGTTCTTGAATTCGCGTCGTAATGGTAAGATCCATTTGAACGTTGAACAGAATCACGACCATGAAGTAGAGAGGCTGGAGATTGGGGGGCCGGAATAGCGATTGGGGCCCCAGTCATCCCCATACTTGGATTGCCTCTTTGAAGATTGGAAGCCGTAGATCTTCCAGGAACATGAACTTCACTAATCGAACTTTGCCCCGGTCGATAAAGCGGATTCTCATTCGTATTTTGGCCAGGAGCGTAAAATTGAGAAGTCTCTGAATTTTCAGGGAAAGCAGCCGAAAAGTCCTCCCAGTCCGTAACTGGTTCCGAATTTACTTGAGTCGGAGTGTCTCCGAGCTGGGATGGAGCGGGAACCGTATTCTTCAAAGGGGTTTCCTGCGTATTTTTAGAGGCTGAATCCGGAACGCGATTCGTCTCATGGTCTGGAAGCGTCATGGGATTTCGCGTTTTCGCGGCTCGTTCTTCCACCAAATTTTCTTTCCAGGAAACATCTTCCTCTTTGAGATCACCAATTCCAAGACTAATCGCCTGCCGAAGAGCCTCCCAGTCGGTGTTTCCAGATTTTGCGTTTCCAGCTCCGGCAGCAGATGGAACAGAAACAGGTTCCGGAGTTTCCCGAACGTTTTCTTCCTCGGCTGATACTGGTAAAATCTGTTCAGAATTATCTTTCTGTATCTCACCGGAAGCGGGAAGAACCCGCGAATCACGCGAGAATGAGGAAGAGACGCCAGCAAGTTCATTTTCGTCCGTTTCTTCTTCCAATATCGGGTATTCCGCAGAAGCAGACTCCTTTTCCGGAAAAGCCAATTGGAATTTTTGGGGAGTATTGCCGATCGGCTGAACGGTTCTCACTGGTCCTGGAGATAAATTCGATTCAAAGGCATATTCCTTCGGATAAAGGGATTGAGGATAAAGACTGGGATCCACGCCCCACATATCGCATGGGCCGGAATTGTGTCCTGAATTTTGAGAGATTCGTATTAATCCGCGGGAAGTCGGCGTAAAAACCGGAGTCCCTCCCGTTGGCGGAATGAGTCGGTCTCTGGGAATGACGTAACGGTTTTGCGCTACCAGGTACGCCCAGCCGATGAGAAGCTGATACGTCGCGTAATCCTGATTGGCAAATACGATTCTGGAATCTGTTCCATGCGGAGTAACCGGCTTACGGAGAAGCGGACTGACCTCCGGTCGTGACAGATTAATCTGCTGAACGGCCGCGTAAAGATTCTGAAGCACTTCTCCACGGGCCATTTGCGGCGAAACTCGAAGCAGGCGAAAAACACTTTGCGAATCAGGTCCATGACAACCAATCGTCATGCAGTTTTTTTGAAGAATTGGCTGAATTTTCTTACGAAAACTTTCAATCGCTTCCTGGGGAAGTGAATCCGCCATGCGTTCCAATTCCGCCATGGGAAGCTGCCGAACAATTGGAAAAGAGGAGACTGATTCTGATTCCAGAGATTGAATTGAAGGAGTTGGAATTGCTAAAGATTCCGCTTGCCGATTTCGAAAAAGTTCAATCCGTCGTTCAAAAACCTCCAATAAAGGATGCTCCGGCGCGTATTTACGCAAAAGATCCAGCTGAGTTTGAACTTTATCGAGCATTCCATGCTGAAAACACCAGTTTATCAAATCACAACGCGCCTGAATATCGTTAATAAAAACGAGCGAGGCGCGATAGGAGTAGATCTGCTCCATATTTTCAGCGATTTGAGCGACACTTTCCTGAGGAAGAAAAATCACGCCATTTCTGGTCGTTAATTCGTATTTGTCGCCAATGAGCTTCAAATCGCCCAAAAAGATGGAACCATTCTGGAGAACCACGTATTTTCCATACTTTTCCGCCGTTACGATTTGCTCCGGCGCGCTCGTCAAACCGGCACGGTCAGAAACGGATGTTTCAGAAACAGACAGCCCGTCCCCTCTTCCTTCTTCAGGCGGCTGTTTATCCATGTCAACATATTCTGTTTCCTGCTGGCTCGTTTCCGCGAAATTTTTTTCATTGATGGAATTAACTTGAGCAACGGCGGTTTCTTGCGCAAAAGCATGAAAATGGCTTGACACATTGAAAAACACCGCCCCAAAAAAAGTACCAATCAGGAGAAAAAATAAACGATTTTTTATGGAACAACAGATTCTGGCCATCGCGCATCCGAAAGTATTGAATAATAGGAAACAAAACTCTCAGTGAATAATAGCCGTTTCTGTTTTTTTTGTCAAGAGCAATGTTGGAATACGCATAAATTTTCTCCCAAGACGAACCGAAACATTCATAATGGGGAAATTCCGCTCCAAAATTACTCTCTAAAACCGCGTAACGAACATGACAAAAGGGAATCAGTCATCATTTTTCCCACGGGATATATCCGGAAGCCGCGAGAATTGCTTTCTGTGAACCAAGTTCATATTCGTATGAATATGGATTTTCTTTTTCACCTCTAACGAACATGGCGAAATCAGTCATTTGCCCCATATATCGATCTTCATAAGGCTGGAGTTTTATGGCATTGACTCCTTTTTGAAAATTTTCATGTGGTTCATCCAGCGTTAAAATCACATTCAACGGTACGATTCGGTTTGTGCCGGGATCTCGGTGCCATTTCTCAATTGGATCCACGATAAATGACCCTTTGGTTCCGTGACAGGTCATCCTGCGACGGGCAAAACCATCAATTTTACGCAGCGAAACACGCACTTCCGCAATTGCTTTCGAGTAAAGCATGACAGAAAGAGTATTGTCGCTCAGCCCATCCATAGGATCTGGTTTCTCAAAAACATGAATTTCTTCCGGAGGCCCCAAAAGCTCGTAAACAAAATCGATCAGGTGCGATCCAAAATCATACATTCCGCCGCCGCGATAGGAAGCAAGCCATTTCCTGAAACCAGGAGAAACATCATTTCGGCACATATCAAGCTGAATATCATGAATCTCACCGAGCCAGCCGTTTTTCACCGCTTTGAGAAGAAGACGAAACGCATGATTCGTTCGGAACATATATCCGGGCTGAATAATCACTTGATTTTTACGGCAGACTTCGATCAGCTGATTAAGTTCATCGAGATTTTGACCGAGCGGTTTGTCGATATGCATATGGAGACCTCGTTCCGCGCATTTCATGGCGGTCGGCAGAGTTTCCGTCATTTCAGTCTCAACACAGACAGCTTCCAAATCCGGAATATTAAGCAATTCTTCCTGAGAATACCATTTCAGACCTTGATAAACTCCTTTCCCTTCGTGTTTTTTCTGATATTCCGGACTTTCAGCGGCGATACCGACAATTTCAAAGTAGTCCGACATCATTTTCATGGTATTCATTTTTCCACTTGCGTGTTCATGGCGAACCCCTATCTGGGCAATTTTGATTTTTTTGAACCCTGGACGTTTACCGCGCAAAAGTTCATCCTCGGCAGGCAGGGCGATTGGCGAAGTTTGAGCCGCAGCCGTTTCCGCTTGGAGATTGGAAGCGGTAATCGCGGACACGCTCAAAGCAAGACCTGTGTTTAAAAAATCTCTTCTCTGCATAAAATACTCCGATCTGATTATTGGGCTGCATTAGGTAGAAAATTATTCAAATTGGTATACGGAATGTTTCCCTCGTGTGAAATTTTAATAGCAAATATCCCCAAACGGATATTCAAAATACTGATTTCGGGAGACCAAAGAGAAACCGCTGGAAATTTTATTATTCCAGCTGCGCCGCTTCACCGTCATTTCTGATGCCAAGAAATTTATGGGTCTCCGAATCAATGGAATAACTGACACTGTGAACAGATCCGTCACACATAGCCATTTTCAGACTTCCGGCATGAGTACTTCCCAAACCATAGCACGGATTATACCCGCTGCGATCCTGAAGAGGAACGGTATTGGTCCATCGCTGATTGTCATCTCCTCCGGTATAGGCATTCACATCGTCTCCATAGTCAAGATTTTTTGTATCCGTCGGAATATATCGGTCAATACCAAGATATTTTTCTCCTAAAAGATAGGTATTTGTTGTTCCATCCCTGATTTCCGACAGGCGGACATGGCTTCCAGTAAAAATTGCCCCATTACCTCGATAAAGCCATGAATCGGAGGCACAAAGCTCATCTCCTTCTTTCAGAGTACCTACGGCACTTCCGCCGTTCGCGTCCGGATGGGTATTTCCCGTGACGCCGGCATAATCGGATTTGGCCTGCAGATTAGATTCAGCCGTCGCGTTTCGATAGGCAGTACTTCGCGTATAGTTCGGAGTTCCCGGCCTGCGTGAAGGACAGTTAAAAAAAGGAAGAGAAGTAGACCATACGGGTTTTCCCCTGTCTTTTTGTGTTTGAGTAATCGTATTTGGATCACCATCCGAGGCAAGCTGAAAGAGTGCCGTCTGCTCCATCATGGGAAGAATTGCGAAAATCCAGCTTCCCGGCTGCTTTTGAGTAAAGCCGCGGTCACCGTCACCAAGCCAGCTGGTAGCCCAGCCTCCGGAAGGAAGTGCTTTGTTGGACGCTTCAACATTAAGGCAGCCAAGCGACATATTGTGCAGATTGTTGGAACACTGCATCTGGCGAGCCGCTTCACGTGCCTGCTGAACAGCCGGAAGAAGAAGACCAACCAGCATTCCAATGATGGCGATGACGACAAGAAGTTCGACCAGGGTAAATCCATTATGTTTCATGGGGAATCCTCATAAAGCGAAGGGAGCGCGAAAGCTCAACAGGCTGGTAGTCAATAAAAGTTTTTCCTCGAGTGAGTTGAGCAAATCGTAATAATACGCCCAAAACGGAGTGAAGAAAAACAGGGGGGAGGAAAATCATTCTGAACCGTTGTCAGCAGAACTTTCCAATTTAAAATGGAATGCGATTTAATTTCCAGGAGATTGGGATTTTCCAACTGGAATGATTACCAAAAATCTCAACAACATCAAATATCCGAAACTTCTGGAAACATAAAATGAAATCTCTTATTTTTATGATGCACGTAATTTTCAGAAGACAGTATCAATTTTACTTTCGGAAGAATTCTTTGTCAAGGGGTATTCAAAGAAAAAACTCTACTTTTCAAAAAAACACATGGATAAAACTCATGAAATTTTACTAAACTTCCAACCAGATTTCGTACCTCTGAATAAAAACAGTTTTCCAACCCCAATTTCTCTCAAACGAACAATTTTAAACTCTCGCGTTTTTCTTCCAGGAAAGCGTTTTTTTGAAAGATTTTTAAAAAAAGTAAAAAAATGTTCACATAGGGACTTGTTTTAAAATTCTTTTATGATAGAATACAGAAAAACACAGATTTAAGCAGATTTGAACAGATTTAAGAAAATCAAAACAACATAGGTTGCTTCTTACGCACACCTGAAAAATTTAAATTGCTGAGGTTTTGAATGAATAATCGATATTTGTGGTTTTTTCAGCGAGGTCAAAAGTTACTCTCAGAAGGACGATCGAGTGACGCGCGAGTGGCATTTCTAAATGCCGCGAAATGTCTTTATGAAATGGCAAAAACGGCACCAGATGTCAGCAGCAGCCGAGAGTGGATTGGCAGAGCGGAACGACTTTTGGCGATAGCTGAAAAGTTGGAAGAAGAGTCACCCGCTTCCGGCACAGGAACATTAAAAAAGGCCAGAGCAAAAGCCGGAGAAGATCATTCAGGTTTTTCTCCTCAATCTTCCAAATCCTCCTCTTTGCCATCCTCATCCGAAGAAGAAGGTGAAAATGGGGAGTCACGCTGGGAGCTTTCGGAAATTCCAGACATTACGTTCGATGACATTGCGGGTCTTGAGCCAGTAAAACGCCTAATGCGTGAACGTGTTCTCTATCCGCTTCACCACCCCGAAATCGCGGCCGCGTATCACCGTTCGGTCGGTACCGGTGTCGTGATGTTTGGCCCTCCAGGTACCGGTAAAACGATGATGGCAAAAGCAATTGCCGGTGAGCTTCGCATCCCTTTTTTCAGTGTTCAATCCAGTTCAATTCTAAGCAAATGGGTTGGCGATTCAGAGCAAAATATTCGCCAATTATTTGAGGAAGCGCGCGACAAGGCACCATCTGTACTCTTTTTTGATGAATGTGAAGCACTTTTGGGCAAACGCGGAGAGGATTCTTCACCGGCAATGAGCCGAATCATTCCAGAATTCCTGGCGCAGCTGGACGGCGTTTCCAAAGACTCAAAAGGGCTTTTACTAATCGGAGCCACCAATCGTCCGTGGGATCTTGATCCTGCCATGACGCGAACAGGACGTTTTGGTGAAAAAATCTATATTCCGTTACCGGATGCGGCCGCGCGGGAATTTCTCCTTCGTAAAAAACTGCAGGATTTGCCTGGCGCAGCGGATTTGGACCTTGCCTTGATCGTGGAAAAAACGGAAGGATTCAGCGGAGCGGACATAAATGGTCTGATTTACCGCATTATCGATCCAGTTTTCGCGCGAGCGGTTGAATGCGGAACTGCGCAACCGGTCACTCAGAGTGACGTCGAAGCGGCGTTTGAACTTTCTCATCCCAGCGTCACGAAAGAAGAACTGGCCCGATACGAGGAATATATCAAGGAAATTTCCAAGTAACCAAAAATTACTTGCGAATCCGGTTAAATTTATTTGGAAATCATTAAACAATCAACTACCATAAGTAAAGGAGAATTAAAATGGCTATCTGGAGTTTTCTTTTCGGCGGAAATAAAGAAACGCCCAAACGTACGTTTTCGGATGTTTCTCTCGATGAATTGAATCGCGAGCGCATTGGTTGCCAGCAGGAAATCAATAAAGTGGAACGTCAGCAAGAAGCACTTCTCAAAAATGAGAACCAGTTGAAAAACGAATACGCGAATGCCACAACTGAATTTCAGCGAAAGAGCATTGCCCGTAAAATTCAGGATGGGCGAATGGAGCAGAAACAGGTGGAAGTTTGGCTCACTCGTTTAAATCAGAACATTCGTATCGTAAATAATTTTATTCTGACGAAAAAGAATCAGGAATTTTTTGAACGTGCTGGAGTTCTTTCGCTCATCAACACGATGGATATGGAAGATTTCCAGAAGTATATTGACGACGCGACGGTTAACGGACAGCTCAATAATGAAAAACTGGTAAATATTCTCCAGGCGCAGGACGATGCTCTTTCCAGTCTTCTTCCTGAATCCTCAGATGACGGGTTGGCAGATCTCATGGCCGAGCTGGATAACGAAGTGGCTCCTATGCGTAATGAAATTATGGGAGAAAAAGCGGACGCTGGTCTTGCCGATCTTGAATCGAAACTCCAGAAAAAGGCAGAAAATGGAATTCAGTCCGTCAACAGACAACTTATGGGAGAAAAGTAATGCTTAAAAAAATTCAAAACTTATGGGGTTGGCTGACTGGAAAAAAATCGGAAATCCGCAAGACCGATTGCGCCTCCAGCAAGCCTTTAGCCTATTTGTTGTCATTGGGCGAAAAGGTTGATAGTTCCAGCCAGGTTTGTGTTTTTGACGGCCCGTATCTTTTGAATATTGTGGATCAAATTCCGGATTTTAGCGCCGAAGAAGCGGAAAAACTGACTTTTTGGTCAATTCCGCGCTCTGAAGTAGAAGTGCTTTTAAATTACCCACTTCAAGATAAAAAATCACTCGAGACGAAATGTCTGATCCTTTTTGAGCCGGAAATGGGATTAGGAACGCTTTTGAGTTCCCGAAAAGAATTTTCCGCCGAGGAACTTCGGACTTTGATCCAGTCTCAATTTGCGGGTTTCATGAACACCCTCCATGGAAATCCGCATGATTGCCTTAAGTTTGGTGAAGCTGAACTTGAGAATTTTCGGGCGTGTTTCAGTCTTCTGCTTTCCTCCAATGGATTACGGTGCACAGGCATCGGGCCGTTTGTTGAGGTAAATACTTCGGAAGCACCGGCGGTCGTGGAAATTGAGCAGGAACTTCGGGAAGCGGTGGAACCAGTTCAGAGTACGGCAGAATGGACTTCATTAGCCCGTCAGATTCACGCTTCAGGATTTCCCGGAAATGAATCAGATTTTCTTTCAGGGATGGCTCCGATCGGCGAGGCATACCTTAACAAGCAGATATCGTCGAAAGAATGTGCCCGCCAAATACGCGAATTCGCGGAAAAAACCGCCGAAAAAGCATTTGACGCCGTGGACGATTCTTACTGGAACGGTCTGGCAATTCGTCTTCGTTTAGAGACAGATAAAACTGAACAGACGTTTAACGACTCTTCAGTTTCATTATCAGAACCAATTCAGGTTAAGATTCCGGACTCCCAAAGACCCCAGGAAGGCTGGATATTTAAACGCCATCTTGAGCTGGATCGAAAGCTGAATCATTTTCTTGCTGAAAAACTGTTTTTTATTCGTGAAAAACTGACACAGGAAAGAATGATCGCGAAAGATATTCGAACGGCTACGGAACTTCGTTTACTTCTTAAGGAACTTGAGCTGGCGGAACAGCTTTTGAAGGATGTTCCCAAAATGGATGCGGAGAACAAGGAACTTCGAGCAGATAAAAAGAAGATCCAGGAAATGGTAGAAATCATGAATCAGGCAGTTACCGCGGTGGAGTATCTGGAAGCAGCCGTAAAAGCACCAGAAACCATGAAACGTCCTCAGGAACTCCAATTCGTGATGGAAAAACTGAAAAAAAGTCTCAAGGCGCGTTACGTAATCCGTTGAGAACACACTCAAGAAAAGGAATGAATTATGAATACCGAATTAGTACTGCCTCAGGAAATTCTAGTAAAAAAAATAGAAAAAAAAGACATCCAGGGCTTTTTTTCAAGTAAAGTTGAAATCCCCTCAGGAGTGAAAGCCGTAGTTTGGGAAAATGACGCAAATTGCGGTGAAATTGGTCCCGGAGATTATACTTTTGAAACATTTAGCAGCAGAATCTTTTGCGGAAGCAAAGACCTGGTCCTTTACCCATATCGAAGTGACGATTTCTCAATCGTGTGGGAGGCTATTTGTCTTACGAAGGATTCCCTGCGCGTGAACTGCGAAATTAAATTGGACTTTGCTATCGACAACGCCTCACTGTTCATCAAAAATCTGATTGGAAGCCGTTTGGAGTACTCTGTTTCAGAGTTTCAGAAGGACGTTGATTTGATTATTCTCCAGGCAATCAACGAGGCCGCGTCGGCTTTTTCACTCCGAGAACTGATGCAGGCCGCTTTTGGGGAATATGTCACGACTGCTCTTGAAAACGCGGTTTTGGTTTCACTCGGCCGTTACGGTATTCGTTTCAAAGACTCAAAAATTCTTTCAATCGCTCATGATTTTCTGAACCAGGAACAGCAGGCAAAAGAGCGTATCTGGCTGCTTAATGAACAGATGAAAATCGATGAGCAGGAACGGGAACAGCAGCTTGCGATACGTTTGGCCTCCATTACGCATGAAGAAAAACTCAATGATTTGGAAATTCTGGAGAAGCAGGTTCGCGCAGATCGTAAAGATGGTGAATTAACGGTCATTAAACGCCGAATTGAACAAAAGAAAAAACTTCATGATCTGATTCAGTCAGAGACATTCGATAAACTGGCTTCCCAAACAGCAATGGAACAATTTCTCGCTGAGCAGGAAAAAGCCGGTATTCTTCGTGAAAACGAACGTAAGGATCTGCTTCGCGGACTTGAATGGGGAGACTCTGAAAAAGAACACCGCCGTGCTCACAGTTTGAAAATGCTTGATCAGCAGCTGTCTCAGGAAATGATTCTTTTTCAAAGAAAATGTCAGCATGAACTTGATCTGAAAAAGTTGGCCCAGGAAATGGAACTGGCCCAAAAAACGGAATCAGAACAAAATCGTCAATGGCGAATGAAACTGGAACGTGAATCCGCGGACCGTAAAGCCCGTCTGGAAGCATTGGAAGGAGAGCAAAAAGAGACGGAAGCCGCTGGAAAAATCAAAATTGAACAGGAAAAACTGGAAAACGCCCTGACTCTTTTGCGCCTCGAACGTGAAAAAGCAGTGGCGGAAGCCTCGGAAGAAAGGCAAAGACAAATCCTGTTGCGCGAGCAGGAAGTTCAGCAAAAAGAAACCAAAAATATGCTGGATAAACTGAAAGCACTTAATGAGATTAAAGCGGAACGAAATCGCATTAAGCAGGAACTCTGGGAAAATAGCCGCCGTTTGGACGCGGAACTGAAAAATGATGAAACGCGGCTTAAACATAGCCTGAAACAGGAAATTATCCGCTCCCTTTCCGGAATGGATCCACAGACAGCTCAAATGGTAATTCTTGGAAGTGTTGCGGATCCTCAAATGCAGAATACGCTGCTTGAGTATTTTAAGGTTCTCGAACACTCAAAAGGAAATGAAGTTGAAACGCAGGTCGCGAAAGTCCGCGCGGAAGAAAAAGAGCTCTCCATGGCACGGATGGAAGAAATGATGCGAAAAATGACTGAAACGATGGAGCGAAATGCAGACAGACTCGTTCAAATGAACGGTCAGGCCATGAACGCGCTGGGAAAATCCAACGCAGTCATCATGCCAGGAGCCGGCAGCGCAAATTCAGCGATCGCCCCAAACGAGCCTGAAGAGATCAAAAAAATGATTTGTCCAAGTTGTCGGGCTGAAGTTCGTGCTGACAGCCGTTTTTGTTCCAACTGCGGTAAACAACTTTAAGAAAGTAGTTTTAGGGAGGAATCATGACCTCTGAAAATAATCTTTCTGACGATCGTTTCTTAACGACCCAGGAACTGATGAAGTTCCTGGGGTTATCCCGAAGTAAAATCTGGACATTGATTCGGACGGAAGGATTGCCTGCGTTTAAAATTGGCGGTGATTACCGTTACCGTTCGTCAGAAATTATTACCTGGATGGAAAACTTTCGCATAAAAAATGAATTTTTGGACAATTCAGAAGAGAATATTTAACGGAATACGCGAATGTCTAATTCTTTATGGCTGAAAATCGACTGGATGGGCGGTGAATTAACTTTAGGCGCAATGCTTTCTCCTAAATTCATTTTGAAGGGGAAAGGATTTCACCGTTTAAATTCACTTACCTGTACTCTGGATGAACGATTGAATCAAGACGGATGGAAAAATTCTCCTGAATATATCGCGCGTGAAAATGAGTGGGAATTTACTGAACCACTGAACCTCCGGCTAAATGAGTGTCCCTCCGGGGAGTGTGTTTTCACTATTCAGCTGGAGGCAAATTTTGACGTGATTCGGGAAAACCGGCTTGAAAAAATTCAATATCGAGAAAATATCTTTCTGAAGTTTTCTGCGGGCGGAACGAGAAAACTGGTGCTGGACTCCCAGGATGGAGCCGTTATTTCAGCGGAAGATATGGATTGGGGAAAATTTGATGAGATAGTCATCAAAGCCGGAACCAATTCAATTGTTGACCTCTCGAACGGTTTCATTCCTCCCGAACTAAAAAAACAGGAATCTTCCAGCTCCTCCGCGAAAGGTTCTCCTGACCTACTTTTGGAAATTAAGCCTCTCGTTCTTCCTGACATTATTCCGCAGACAAACTCTGGCCTCCTTTTCATGACTGCTGATTCAGGAAACCAGCAGCTGAAATTTTACCAATTGGCAGCAAGACTCGAGACCGTTCTGGGGCGTACCGAGAGGGACGTGCTTAAAGCAAACGCTCGAGCCTCTGATTTTGTTTATCGGTTTTACCGATTGGGAAGAAAGGCCTCACCGGAAGCCCTTTATCTGAGTACTCTCATTTCGAGAAATCAGCTCAAAATGAAACTTTCAGAGAATGGACTTACCTTCATGAATATGACAAGTTATCCTTTAGGCATCCGCCAAAAGGAACAGATTGAGGAAACCGTTCATGGAAACAGAACCCGTTCTTTTCGATGGGGAGAAGATTTAAATGACGAACTCCAGTTTCTTCTAAAAGATTTTGCCTTATTAAATTTCCAGACATTTAAAGCAAATATTTCAACCAAACAGGATGAAAATTTAATGAACCAAAATGGACTGGATCTTAATGGGGAATTATGGAGAATCGGAACAAAGGCCGGTTTGGATTCCATTCGATTAAAAAGAGGGAGTGATTTCATCATTAATGAACAACAGAAAGAAAACTACCTGAAAGATGCCAAAGAAAACTACCAGAAAGATGCCAATAGATATTCGCAATTCAGGGAAATTTCTTCGGAAAGTACCTGGTGGAAAAAAGATTTAATGGCAGAAGAAGAGGAATTTCACTGGATTATTCGAAAGTTATCTATCGGTCTAAGTCCAAGTGACGCGATACGTCTAATGGATGGGATGATTTTGAATAATCACGCGGTACTTTATTTCGCCAGAGATCAATTCGGATTAATCAACCATTCCAATGAGGGAATTAAATACTGCTGGGGAGGAGAAACAAAATTCCTTTTTAGGGATGAAATCCTGCCAATCAGACCTGGAATGGATTTTTGGATTGGAAATGTTCGTTTCCACATTTACGAAAATTACGCAAATTACCTCCAGATTATGCGCTATGAAGCCGAAAATGCTCTAAAAGAGTAATGATGAATTTCTCCGGAAGAAGAGGAACTTTAATACTCTGAATACTTCCGAAAAACAAAATGTCCTTTTTTAATCGATAAACCGCCAACATTTTTAAGGAAAAGGGGTTTTATGTTCTGGTTCAAATCAAAGCAGGAACGCGAGCAGGAACGCGAAATGGCAATTCGTTCTTCCATTTCAAAACAGCGCCAGATGAGTAATCGTCTTCGAAAAGATGAACGACGTTTCATGGAAATGGCGATTCGTGCCAAAAATGAGAATGATACCAAAAATTTTAAAATCGCCAGTCAGCTTGTGGCACAGACTATCATGAAGCGCCGGGCAATTGACAGTCAGCTTCTTAATTTCGAGATTGTTCTCCAAATTCGGGATCAGGCTAAAATGTTCGGTGAGTTTGGACAGGGAATGAAAGAAATGGCCAAATCTGTCAGCGAAGTTTTCAAAGATCTCAATGATGGTCAGATGATGAAGGATATCGATAATATCCTCCAGCAGAATCTTACGATGGAAGACATGATGAATACGGTTTTGGATCGTATCGCTGACACCAGCGATGCCATGACAGCCGATGCCGCGTCAAACGGAATCTCGATTGACGAGGTTGAAAAAATGATGGATAAACAAATTTCACAAACGAAGCAGGAAACGGTCGGAAACGAAATTGACGCACAGCTTAAAGCTATCGAAAACGCGCTGGCAAATCGTTCGAAAGAGTGATCTTTTAATTCCTGATACCTCCTGGAAACGCTTTAAACTATGAAAAACTCGACTTTGGGAATTTTGATAAGTACTCAATATTCCCAAATTTCAGGTATATGTAGAATATTTGGCATTAGCAACAAAAATCAAACAATTCGTTTTTCTAAAATTTGGCTTTGGAAAACTCCGTAAAAATTTTTCATAAATTTTTATTCTGAAAGTTGATAAAGTCTCAGCCATGCGGCATAATAAAATTTTATTGGTATTTTTACTAACCAGTTTTCCAAAATTTTCATGAAAAGGAATCAAAAATGATTCAGATTTCCCGCCGTAATTTTCTCCGATCTGCCCTTTACACGAGTACCGCCGCTGGTGCAGTCTCCCCGACCTTCATGTTTGCAAACGATGGTCCGGCTGCGAACGATAAGATCGAGTGTGCCGTCCTCGGCCTCCGGAGCCGTGGAAAAGCGCACATCAATGGTTTCCTTAATGATCCGCGCTCGGTCATTACCTGGCTCGTCGATCCGGATGGATCCTTCGGTCAGGCCTGCTGCGATCTGGTCGAAAAGAAGCAGGGGTTCCGTCCGAAGTTCGTGAAAGACATGCGGGACGCATTCGCCGATAAAAACCTCGATGCCGTCAGCAGTGCGACGCCGAACTTCTGGCACGGTCTGTCCGCGATCTGGGCAATGCAGGCGGGAAAGGACGTTTATGTCGAAAAACCGGCTTCTCAGAACCTCTTCGAAGGCAAGGCCATGGTCGCCGCCGCGAAGAAGTACGGCCGCATGTGCCAGGTCGGCACGCAGAGCCGTTCTCTACGGGCGATCTCAGAGGCGATGAAATTCATTCATGAAGGCGGGATCGGCAAAGTCGATCTTGCCCGCGGACTCTGCTACAAACGCCGCAAGTCCATCGGCGCACTCGGCGACTGCACGCAAAACATTCCGAAGTCTCTCGATTTCGATCTCTGGAGCGGACCGGCCATCCTCACCGAGCCGAAACTCACCCGTCCCAACCTGCACTACGATTGGCACTGGCAGCGTCTATACGGAAACGGAGACTCCGGCAATCAGGGTGCCCATGAACTCGATATTGCGCGCTGGGGACTCGGTCTGAAGCGTCACCCGAACAAGGTGGTCTCCTACGGCGGTCGGCTCGGCTACCAGGCGGAGCGGAAGGACCCGAACTACGTCGATGCGGGCGACACGCCGAACACGGAAGTCTCCGTCTTCGATTACGGCGATAAAACCATCGTGTTCGAGACCCGCGGTCTGGAAACTCCGGATCTGGACGGCACAAAGATCGGCGTCATTTTCTACGGGACCGAAGGAAAGCTCGTCATCTTCAATTTCAACAACACGCGCTGCATCGCCTACGACAAAAACGGGAAAGTCATCCGTGAGTTCCGGGGCGGCTATCTGCAGGATCATTTCGCGAATTTCCTCGATGCCGTCGCGGCGAGGGATGCGTCTGTCCTGAACGCTCCGATCCTCGAAGGGCACATTTCCGCAGCGATGGCCCACCTCGGAAACGCGAGTTACTATCTCGGCGAGAAAAATCGGGTCTCGGTCGACACGCTCTGCAAAGAGATGGAAAAGATCGAAAGCCGTGACGATAACAAAAATACGGTCCTCCGCACGGCCGAACACCTCAAAGCGAACGGTGTGGATCTTGACGCAACGCCGCTTTCTCTTGGTCCGCAGCTCAAATTTGACCCGGAAAAGGAAGGATTCTGCGACTGCTGTGCCGACGCGAATAAACTGCTTGACCGCGAATGGCGCGAAGGGTTCGTCTGTCCCTCGGTCAGTGAGGTCTGAAACGCAGAAGTTCGATGCTCTGAGATCCGAAGTGCGGAAATCGGTTGGCCGGAGAAGATTTTTCCAAAAATTTCTCAAAAAGTGAACTTGAAAGGGTTGACAAAAAATGGACTGTGTGGCATAATAAAACTCAAACCGGCAGAAAACAGACTGTTTGGGGAAATTTTACCTGTGTTCCGCAGATCCTCGAAAGAGAATGCCTGTTTTTCAAGAATGACCGGAATTTTACCTTCACCCCCCTTTTGGAAAGGAAACTGAAATGAATCATATTTCCCGCCGTAATTTCCTGCGTACCACCCTTTACACGAGTGCCGCCGCCGGTGCCGTCTCCCCGGCTTTCACTTTTGCGAATGACGGTCCTGCCGCCAACGATAAGATCGAATGCGCCGTCGTTGGTATCCGCGGCCGCGGCGGATCTCACATCAACGGATTCATCAACAATCCGCGCACGGTCATCACGTATCTCGTGGACGTTGACGAAACCGTCGGTCAGTCCCGCTGCGATCAGGTCGAAAAGAAGCAGGGTTTCCGTCCGAAGTTCGTGAAAGACATGCGCGAAGCCTTCGCCGATAAAAACCTCGACGTCGTCGGAAGCGCTACGCCGAACTTCTGGCACGGGCTGTCCGCTATTTGGGCGATGCAGGCCGGAAAAGACGTTTACGTTGAAAAACCCGCCACGCACAATCTCTTCGAAGGCAAGACCATGGTCGCCGCCGCGAAAAAGTACGGCCGCATGTGCCAGGTCGGTACCCAGTGCCGTTCCAACCCGGCTCTGCGTGATGCCATGAAATTCATGCACGAAGGCGGCATTGGAAAAGTCGATTTCGCACGCGGTCTCTGCTACAAACGCCGCAAGGCCATCGGCGCGCTCGGCGACTACACGCAGAATATTCCGGGTTCCGTCGATTTCGATCTCTGGAGCGGTCCGGCCGTCTTCACCGATCCCAAACTCACCCGTAAGCAGTTCCACTATGACTGGCACTGGCAGCGTCTTTACGGAAACGGCGACTCTGGAAACCAGGGCCCCCACCAGCTCGACATTGCCCGTTGGGGTCTCGGTCTGATGCGTCACCCGAACAAAGTGATCACCTACGGCGGCCGTCTCGGATACCAGGCGGAACGGAAAGACCCGAACTACATCGATGCCGGCGACACGGCCAATACGGAAGTCTCCGTCTTCGATTACGGCGACAAGACCATCGTGTTCGAGACCCGCGGTCTGGAAACTCCGGATATTGACGGTGCCAAGATCGGCGTCGTGTTCTACGGTACCGAAGGCAAGCTCGTTCAGGTCCACTACGGTCTGTGCATCGCCTACGACAAGCAGGGCAACGTCATTAAGGAATTCAAGGGCGGCAGTGACCAGTACCACTTCGACAACTTCATTGATGCGGTCATTTCCCGCGACGCTTCCAGCCTGAACGCTCCGATCCTCGACGGTCACCTTTCCGCAGCGATGGCTCACCTCGGAAATGCGAGCTACTACATTGGCGAGAAAAACAAAGTCTCCGTCGATACGCTCTGCAAAGAGATGGAAAAGATCGAAAGCCGCGACGACAACAAAGACACCGTCCTGCGCACGGTCGAACATCTCAAGGCGAACGGCGTGGATCTCGAAGCCACT
>JAFQUP010000215.1 GCA_017408405.1 Thermoguttaceae bacterium | reverse complement strand
GTTCGCGAGGAATTTCGTCCCTTTGTCGGCTGAGTGGCAGCAGACCATAATGTACGTGACCGGCACAGGCACGGCGGCTTCGGCGTTCCAAAGAAGTTCCGCCGTTTCACCGGGCTGGAAGGCGCGTTCGAGGGTCGGCTCGCCGCTGTTTCGGGTCCGGCCGCGGGTCCAGCCCTTCGGAACGGTCTGACCGCCAAACGGGTCAACGAGACGCAGAAGGCCGCCTTTTTCAGAGCGGATGTTCACGCGGACGACCTGGCCGTCCTTCATTTCCGCGGAGAGCAGGAAGCAGCCCTTGGCGCGTAAATTCTCGAACTTCGCGTCGGCTCCCATCCAGTTGGGGAACACTTTCACGAAGCCGTGGTCGCATTGGATCAGCATCGACTGAATGAACTCCATCGCGCCGATCTTCTCCACGCCGTGGACGCCGTCGTGAAGATGGAAGTTCTTTTGCCCGATCCGGCGGAGCTGGTGTTCCTTGAACGCATCGATCACTTTTTGAGCCGGGTATCCGCACCGGATCGCAGTCGCGAAAAGCTTAGGCGTTTGGTTGATGCCGCTCCAGACGTTATTCGGAGAGACGGCGATATTCCCCTCCACAGCATTCACGGCGAGAGTGCGGAAATCGTCCGTCACGTCGAATGCGAACGCCTCGCCGGGGATGACGCTTTCCAGATTGATCGCATTTCCGCCGGAAGGATTGGCCGAGCCGTCCGCGTTCTCCACGCCGGAAAGCATTCGGACGGGCTTTCCGTCGATCGGGTAGACACCGACCGGCAGAGAAGCAAGATGGTCGTTGAAATCGTTCCACTCGGCAATTTTGGCGTCCGGGACCTCGATGCCGATCTCACGCAGGATGGGAGCCGCATCGACGAGCGTCGCAAAAAGGTGCTTCACGCAGCCGAGAGCCGGAGCACTGTTCTTCTGCAGTCCGCTCCCCTCCCAGTGCGAATCCCAGACGCAGTAGCGGTACGAGCCGTCGGTGAGCGTTTCCTTTTCGCACCACGCGAGGAAGAAATTGGCGGTCTTATCGAGCAGCGGAAAGACCTTTTTAAGGTACTCCCGGTCGAGCGTGTATTCCCAGTGCGTGCAGATCACGGCACACTGGAACGCGCCGTTCGAGATCTGGCTCCACAGAGATTCTTCCCCCTCGGCCGAAACGCCCCAGGGTCCCAGTGCGACGGGAAAGAGCGCCGCGTCATCGATGCCGTTCGCCAGATCAGGCCGACTGTCGAGGTAATCCCGCGTATTCTGGTAGAATCGGCCTTTGCATCGGTCGATCTTCTGGAGGTTCTCCTTCGCGTTGCGCACGGCTTGTGGAAGGTATGCCAGAAGCGGGTCAGGGAGAGATTCGGCAGCCTCGCACCGATTTGAGGCAAAACAGCCGTACCAGGTGCCCACGTAATTGTAGTTCATGTGGAAGTCATTGTGCCAGTTCGGATAGTCGGTCGTCACCCAGAGACCGTAAAGCCCCGGCGGGAATTTTCCCTGACGGACGCACGAGCCGAGCAGATAGACCTGGCCGTACCAGAAGGCCTCCAGCTCCTTGTCGCCCAGCGCGATGCGGGATCTCGCCCACCAGTCTTTCCACCAGCTGACGTGATCGGACTTAAGTTTCGCGAGTTCCTCCCACGTGAATCGGCGGCCCGGATCCGATGCAATGACGATGGCGAACGGCTCATTCGCGCGGATCTTCAGGCTGGCTTGCGCTTCCTTTCCGCCGTCGGGAATCGTAATTTCGGTCAGTTCGGCGCCCACCGCGCTCAGGGCGGCCGTGGCGGTCCGGACCCATCCGCGCGGGTCGTCTTTGGGAAGAAGGTTCACGGTCGAACGCCGGATCCAGCAGCCGTCGGCGGAACTCCCCGCTTCGATCGGGAATGATTTCTTCTCATTGTGGGGAACGAGACGCAGATTCCAGACGTCGTCTGCGTCGGAAACTCCCGTGATGATGAAAACGTCCTCGCCCGCAGCAACGCAGCTCTCAAGCCGGACCTTGCCTCTGCCGAATCTTCCCTCGGTCTTCAGAGTCGCCGTGGGAAGATCGAGCGTATCCGTAGAGGTGACGCCCTGCGTTTCAGGCCGAATTTCCAGGTCCGCGAACGAGATCGGGCCGATATTGTTTTCTTCTCTGCCGTCCGTCAGGTCGCCGCAGCTCCACAGATCTCCGCGCGTCAGAACGAAGAGTTTCCGCTGGGCGTCGCCTCCGTTCACGACACCGAGCGACCCGTTTCCGAGCAGCGCGGCCGTCGGCAGGGAACGGTCAAACGACGTTCCGGGCTTCGCGCTTTCCCAGACGGGATTGAACTCCGCCGGATTCGGAAACTCCACGGCATACGCAAACGGCAGGAGCAGAAAAAACAGGAAAAACAGAGAGAGAAAGGCGGGGTGTTTCATATCGTTTCAGCTTTGGTTTCAGTTTCAGTTGGGAACCTCTAAAAACAGCGTTTTTATGCAAAGGTCCCCCATTTACAAGTCGTATTATAGCATAAGAAAAACAGACTGTCAAGAAGTTTTGAGAGCCGAATGAGAATAATTTCCGCAGTAATTCGGGAGGCTTTGGGAACTTCCCCGACAGAAAAATCGTCCCTCTTGCGCGAGACGGGAAAGTATTCTCCTGGTATTTCTCTCCAAAATTACCAGAGAAAAGATTCAGACACTTGACGAAATGGAGGTAATCAGGTATAATTCTAAAAATGGAATAGAAATTTTATGAGGAGTTTGCCATGACCTATGAAGAACTGCATTTTAAAATTCCGAAAGAATCGCCGGAATATCCTGAAAATTCAGCGTTCCTCATCCAGCAGATTCTCTCCATTCTGGATCGCCAAACCGGGCATGGCGACAATAAAATCATTTTAAATACCAACCTGAAACGCGGTCTTCCGCTTGAAAATATCAACAAGATAGCAGGTCCCATGATCGAAGCGTGGGCGGGAGAGGTGTTCGCAGGCATACGCGATAATTTGGATAATGAATACGACTTGCTCAATGTGGAAGCACAGGAACGTTTGGGAATGGCAGACATTATCCTCCAATTCCGCAAGGGAAACCGGGTATTGACAGGCAATATCGACGTCAAAGCAACCGCGGACGATATTCCCGGAAGCGGCAAAAGTCCCAACATTACCTCCTTTTCCCGAATCCGTTCTGCCTATGTCGCGGATCCGGATTTCATGTTCATCATTCTTTCCATCAAACATCAGGTTTATTCTGCGATCAACCCAGTGACGCGTCTGATGGATGGGATTATGGAGATAGTCGGCTATCATGCCTACGATTTGAAATATTTAGGCGAGTCGGATATCCTGTACAATCCTGCATTGGGAACAGGACAGATTCAGATAAAAGACATTCATTATGTCTCGTACCAGCAGCGGAACGTTTGGGAAATGTGCCAGCTTTTGGACCGAAAATTCCTGCATAGTTCCCGTAAAACATTCGAAGATTTTTATCGTGAGGCAAAGAGAAACAAATGGCTCCTCGACTGAATTTGATTTGCGGGAATGCGC
Source organism: Thermoguttaceae bacterium (assembly GCA_017408405.1). Taxonomy (GTDB): domain Bacteria; phylum Planctomycetota; class Planctomycetia; order Pirellulales; family Thermoguttaceae; genus RGIG3701. The sequence goes on along the minus strand of JAFQUP010000215.1, from coordinate 54,946 downwards.
TTGAGGAAATGAAGAAAATTCCGGATGGAAGCATTCACCTCATCGCAACAGACCCGCCATACAATTTAAATAAGGACTACGGAAAGACCCGCGACAAAATGGAATTTCAGGAATATCTGGATTTTTCCAGAGCATGGCTTCTTGAGGCCAAACGGATCCTGACTGAAAATGGCTCCATTTATGTTTTCATGGGAATGAAGTACATATCCTATCTGTATTCCATCATGGAGCAGGAATTGGGCATGACGTTTAATTCGTGGATCACATGGCACTATACGCAGGGAATCGGCAAAACAAAAGGTTTTTCCCCGCGTCATGATGACATTCTGTTTTTTACCAAAGATCCGCAAAAATTTACGTTCAATCTGGATGCAATACGTATTCCTCAAAAATACTACCGTTCGGTAAACAATATGAGAGGAGCAAATCCCGGCAATGTCTGGGAATTTTCGCACGTACATTATTGCAGCAAAAATCGAAAACCACATCCGACCCAAAAACCGGAAGGACTTTTTGAACGGATCATTCTCGCGTCTTCCAATGAAGGGGACTCTGTACTGGATCCTTTTGTTGGAAGCGGAACACTTCTGCGTGTCTGTCAGCAGACCAATCGGAATGGGATCGGGATCGAGATCAATCCAGAGTATATCGAGCTGGCACAAGAACGGCTCAACGTTCCCTTTCATGGTTTCGACAGCATTGACGCAAGAATGAAAAGACTGCCGGAAAATCTGACGGATCCCCATTTTCGGGAACAATATATCGAAAACCATATTCAATGGTTTCTAAAAAACCACCCGGAAGAGATTCCGGAAATCCTTGCGGAAGTACAAAAAAAATACGGAAACACACCAGGTACTGAAGAAATCCCCTTCCTTTCAGAACAAATGTTTCTGGATCTTGGGAATTGTGCCGCGCAACAGTAAAAATTCGAACAGATGCAAAAAGGGGATCCTGAATGAGATCAAACCGGATCTTCCGGAAGACGGAGTATATTCGTCTATTTCAGGATCCAGCTTACTAAAAATTTCAGCCATTTCCTTTAGAAAAATCGAGGTTCAGTCATGGATCCATCCCGGCCGTTCCCTCCGCGGGAGAAAATGAAAGAACGGCGGTGTGACTCCAAGCCGCGAGCCGGCTCAGTGAAAAAAGGCAGTCAAGATCACGCCTCAGATTCCCCGCGTAACGCCGGGAATTCATGTTGAATCAGGAAAATTCATCCGAAAATAGCGGAACGAGTCACGGCAGACATGAAAGCAGGGTAAAGAAAAGCAGTTCCCGCGCCGGAATCTCTTCATTTTTTAGTCTCAAACATAAAATTCGCGGAAAGCACCCCCCAAACCATAAACGTCCCAAACGGGGTTTCATTCCCGAAATCCCCGTTTTGAACCCAAAATTTCCTGAAAATAAGGAGCGGTTACTCATTTACTCCGGAATCGTTCCTCTTAAACTCAAAGAGTCCATCCATTATGGTACGGCTGGGCAATGAGCGCCTGCGCCTCCGGATTATTCTTAATCTCAAGAGTCTCAGGATCAAATTCAACCGCTTTTCCCGTCTGAACCGCGAGATTTCCAAGAAGAACAAATTCCGTAACCGGAACCGCGTACTCAAAATTGGCGCTGGCAGGCTGTCCCCCGCGACACGCTTCATACCATTCGGGCATCACGCCGCCTCGGCGCTCAATCGTTCTGGGAACATCCGCGAATTTCGCGGCACGTTCCGGATCAAGAATTCGGTCATTGAACATCATTCCTTCGGATCCGACATAAAGTACTCCTTCTGCCGGGAACATTTCACTCCCCATGCACTTCGGAACCGACGGTTTCAGGCCGCCATCATACCAAACCATCCGAATTTCCGGAAATCTTGAGCTTGCGGGGTAATCGTACGTCACGACACATCCAATCGGATAGGAAACGGGATACGTTCGCGTACTTGAAGCGGTAATCCGGGTAGGATACTTCAACTCAAACATTCGATACGGAAGGTTCGCGCGATGGCAGCCCATATCTCCAAGAGACCCCGTTCCAAAAGCCGTCCAGCCTCGGAAATTGAAAGGATGATAAACCCCACGTCCGCCCCAATTCGCGCACGCCATTCCCGGATACGGAGAGTCTTCCGGCCATTTATCGACAAACGGACGCTTTTCCGCCGGTCCAAGCCACAAATCCCAATCCAGCGTAGACGGTACCGGGGATTCCGCTTTTGGATAGTCCAACATTCCCTGAGGCCAGACAGGACGCCCGGACCAGGCATGAATCTCACGAATTTCCCCGATTGCTCCGGCGTAAATCAGCTCCATCGTCCGGCAGGCGTCCTCACTCGTATTCGGCTGCATCGTGACCTGCGTCGCGGTACCTGCCTCCCTCACCGCTTTCAGAACCGCCCGGCTTTCCTCCACGGTACGCGTGAGCGGTTTCACGCAGCAGACGTGCTTTTTCGCGCGGAGAGCCGCCAGAGTAATGATCGCGTGCGTATGGTCCGGCGTACCGCAGTAAACCGCATCGATTTTATCGCCTTCCGAGTTCAGAAGATCCCGAAAATCACGGTATTTTCTTGCCTGCGGAAACAGGTCGTACGTTTTTTTCGCGTGAAGATCATCCACGTCGCAGAGTGCCTCAACCTGAAATCCGGCGTTTCGGGCATCCTTCAGCTGCGGAAATCCGATACCGCCAATACCAATTCCGGCAAGCGTCACTTTTTCGTTGGGAGAAGTACCCGCTTCGCCGCCAAGGACTGAACGGGGAATAATCGTCACGGCCGCGCCGGCGGTCAATGAGGTTTTCAACATTTCTCGGCGGGTTAATTTCATTTTTAAGTCTCCTGTTTTATTTAAGGGGGCAAATTTTTTATTCAGAGAAAATTCTCTTTTTTTATTCTAACCATAAAGCAACATCGAGTCAAGTACTACTCAATCTTTAATTCATCTGAAAATCAATGAATTTTCTCAATTTTTCACCTCTCAAAATACCTTTTTATTAGAGAATCTTGACATACTCTCAAAAAATGTTAAAATTACATTTAGTTTTTTATTTTTAAATTTCAGGTAACACACATTTACGAAAAGGGTTAATCATGCGAAAAGTCGTTACGTTTGGTGAAATCATGATCCGCATCGCGCCGGATGGTTTTTTGCGCTTCGCTCAGGCAATGCCGGGAAAACTTCATACGATGTTCAGCGGCGCGGAAGCCAATGTGGCCGTTTCCATTGCCCTGCTCGGCGGTGAGTCAAAATACGTCACGGCATTACCCCAACATTCCATCGCGGATACCTGCGTCAGTACGCTTCGAGGAATGGGAGTAGACACTTCCTCCATCGTCCGTACCAATGCCGGAAGACTTGGCATTTTCTTTCTCGAAACCGGCGCGAACCAGCGGCCAAGCAACGTGGTTTACGATCGGGAAAACTCAAGCATTGCTCTGACACCCGCCGATGCGTATGACTGGGACTCTGTTTTTGCTGACAGCGGCTGGTTTCACGTCACCGGCATCACTCCCGCGCTTTCCCGAACCGCGGCAGAAACGACGCTCCGCGCCGTACAGGAAGCGAAAAAACGCGGCCTGACAGTCTCCTCCGATTTGAATTTCCGAAAAAAGCTATGGAAGTGGGATAATTCCTGCTCCAATAAAGAGCTGGCTCAACGCACCATGACTCAAATCCTGCCGTTTGTGGATGTCCTGATCGCCAATGAAAGCGACTGCGCTGACGTTCTCGGAATTCACGCGGACAATACGGACGCGGAACTGGGCAAACTCGATACGGCCCGTTACCCTGACGTTGCCCGAAAAGTAGTTAAAGCCTTCCCCAATATTCAAAAAACAGCAATCACGCTGCGCGAAAGCCATTCCGCGACGCACAATTCATGGGGCGGAGTCCTCTATGACGCGCAAAAGGATCAGGCTTTTTTCGCTCCGCTTGATCAAAACGGAAATTATCAGCCATACGAAATCAAATCAATCGTGGATCGTGTCGGCGGTGGAGACTCTTTCGCCGCAGGACTTATTTACGCGCTGAATTCAGAAGACATGAACGACTCTCAGACCGCCATTCGCTTCGCGGCAGCCGCCAGCTGCCTGGCTCACTCCATTTACGGTGATTTCAATTTCTCAACCCGTGCGGAAGTCCAAACGCTCATGAACGGAAATGGAAGCGGACGCGTTCAGCGTTAAATTCGGGCTTTAATCCCCACCAAAGATAATCATGAAAAAAGTTCATCCGGTTTTACTTCGCGTATTTCCGGATGAACCACTTTCTTTTCCGATTTCAGCCCAATTAAAAACCGGACCATTCAATCTCATTTCGATTCAGGGAGCTTTCCCAAACCCGGCTCATTTCCGAATTCAGACACGCCCGTCATTTATTTTATGTCCGATATTTTATTTGTCACCTGTTTTATTCCGGCTGCGCGTAAAGATTTTGATAAAAACGGCAGCGCGACATTAATTCTTCATGAGTCCCATGGTCCGCGATTCGACCATTTTCCATCACGACAATCTCATCGGCCATTGAAAGTATCCCAAGACGGTGCGTCACGAGAATAACCGTCCTGCCTTGATGAAATTCCATCAGCGAATTCTGGATTGAACGTTCACTCTCAAGGTCAATCTGGCTCGTCGCTTCATCCAGAAGAAGAATCCGAGGATCCCTTAAAATCACCCGAGCCAACGCGATTCTCTGTCTCTGCCCTCCGGAAAGCAGATTTCCAAGCGGTCCCAGCGGAGTGTCGTACCCTTGAGGCAAAACGCGAGAAATGAATTCATGCGCGTTCGCCTTTTTCGCGGCTTCAAGTACTTCTTCTTCCGTGGCGTCAGGTCTGCCGAAACGGATATTATTCATGACCGTATCGTCAAAAAGAATCGCTTCCTGAGAAACGAGACCCAAGTGTGAATGAAGATCTTTCTGGGCCACATCCCGAAGAGAAACGCCTCCAAGCATCACTTCTCCACGCGTGGGATCAGCAAGCCGGGGAATCAGATTCAGAAGCGTACTTTTTCCGCTTCCGTTCGCGCCGACAAATGCCACCGTTTTTCCAAACGGGATAGAATAATTTATCTCTCGAAGTACCGGCCGATCCGAAGCGTAGTCAAAATCAACATTTCGGAAAACCAAATCCATCGAATTTCCCTTCAATGGGACAGGATTTTGGGGATCAGCCACTTTCAGCGGCATATCCAGCATTTCGTAAACCCGGTCCGCGACGGCAGCCGCGTTCTGGATTGAAGTGAAAATATCGCTCAATTTTCGGGCAGGATCAGCGGCACCCAAAAGCGCGACATAAAACATAACGAGCCATTCAATTGAAAGCGGACGCTCCGACATTGGAATTCCGAAAAGCGTCGTACTTCCCGTCAGTACCAGCCACGCCCCAACCAAAAGCGCGATGGAAACCAGCAAAATGCCGGAACACTCCACCAAGCCCTTTGCCAAAACATCCAGAAAAGCCACCTTAAGCGAATTACGATAAATGACTTTTCCCTGCGCGTGAAACTGATCCCTCTGATGATCCTCAAGTGAAAAACACTTCACGATTTTGATACCGGAAAACGTTTCCTGAAGCGTTTGGTAAAGTTTGGCGACTTCTTTCATTATTTCACGGCTCGTCTTACGGATTTTTTTTGCCAAAACCTGAATTCCCCAGGCAATAAGAGGCAAAATCAGAATCGTCACGACAAAAAGCTGCCAATTAATCCAAATCGCCATTCCCAAACAGACAAACATTTTGAGCGGCTCACGAATAAGTTTTCCATAAACATTCGAAAGACCATTTCCAATCCCGCCGACATCATTCGTGATCCGACTCATCATTTCCGCGCTGCCGTCCTGCGAATAACGGGCGTACTCAAGAGCGAGACATTTATCGTAAAGTGCGTTCCGAAGGTCAAATATCGTCTGATTGGCTATTTTGGCTACGAGAACCGAATTCGCGATCAGAAAGGCGGTTTTCAGAATCGTCATTCCCAAAAGTGCCCCAAGAAGCAGAACTATCGTCGCAAAAGGAGTTGAGGGAAGATAAGCGTAAAAAATCTCACGAAGCCACTGGTAACCACGAAGAGTCGTTCGTTCCAGATTGATTTTATGCGCCAAAAGAAACGGATCATCAAAACTTTCCGCTTCTTTTCGCAATTCTTCCGAAATTTCAGGAACATTGAACGCGATTGGTCTTTCTGCCGGAACTCCTGCCGCGGCCCCTTCCACTTTCGCGTCAACGCCAATGTTTTTCTCAACATCAGACGTTACTTCCATTTCGGATTTTTCCGCAAGTTCCTCCTTTCGCTGTTCAAACGCCGCGATACGCATTTGGCAGTCCGCGATTCCCTCGTCGACCCAGTTCTGCATCGTCTGCCCTTTAAACGTAATCTGCATAAAAGGAAAAACCGCGCTAAGATTCGTTCCCCAGAGAAGCCCAACGCCTAATGCCGTAACCAGACAAAAGAAAATATTCCAACGATATTGAAAGGAACTTTTAATAATTTTCCAAAAATTCATGACTTTAAAATAACTGGGTAAAGGAACGAAATAAAGAAACGATTCTGAAAAAGGTAAAAGGAAAAATGGATCAATGGACCGGCAACTAAAATACTTTGCCCAATTTGAGTTTAACGAAATTTCCGAATAAAAACAAGTGATATTTTCTCACTTTGACCATTATTTTGAGAACTTTTCCTCAAAAAATTCTCCTCACCTAAAAAGACTTCGCGGCTTTGCCGTTAAATGTTCCAAAGTTCTTTTCAAATTTTGCCGATTCTCTTTCAAACCTCGAACTGGGAATTCCTTCTCATGTCCGGATTTTTGGAAAATTTTCCTCAAAACTCATTAAAAAAAAATCCAAACACTTGACAGAAGTGTTTCCAGCGGGTAAAATAAAATAACTCAAACGCAGAAGATAGTTTAAGGGGAACTTTCCAAATCTCAATTCATAAAAACGAATCATTCCGATTTTTGCCTGCGTTCCCGGAAACTTCGCGTATTTCGAATACGGAATTCCTGGCAACCCGCAAAACCAGAAACGCCCTCGTTTTCTCACTGAAAATCAGTTTTGGAAAGCCGCTAAAAAATTCAAGGAGACCCTCAAATGCTTAAAGTTGGTATCGTCGGAATTGGTTTCATGGGGATGATTCACTATCTCGCCTACCAAAATATTCCCGGAGTCAAAGTCGTCGCTTTTTGCGAGAAATTCAACGAAGCCCGTCTGAAGGGAGACTGGACCACGATCAAAGGTAATTTCGGCCCCCAGGGAACGATGATGGATATGTCCCAATTCGCCTGCTATTCTGAACTGGACGATCTCCTTGCCGACCCAAACGTTGACATGGTGGACATTTGCCTGCCGCCGAACCAGCATGCCGAAGCAACGGTTAAGGCTCTGAAAAGCGGAAAACACGTTTTTTGCGAAAAACCAATCTCACTTGATCCTGCCGAAGGGGAAATTATGGCCAAAACCGCGGCGGAAACCGGAAAAATGCTCAATATCGGGCATGTTCTTCCCTTTTTCCCCGCATATGAATACCTCGTGGAAGCTAAAAAAAGCGAACGATGGGGCAAACTCCTTGGCGGAAGTTTCTCACGCGTGACCGCTGACCCCAAATGGCTCGTTCACTATTGGGACATGAATATCTGCGGTGGACCAATGCTGGATCTTCATATTCATGACGCGCATTTCATCCGTTATTTCTTTGGAATGCCCAAAGCTGTCCACAGTGTGGGACGTTGCCGAAATGGAAATGTCCCGGAATATTTCACCTCCGCGTTTCTTTACGATGATCCGAATCTGGTCGTCACGGCAACCAGCGGTGCCATCATGCAGTCGGGACGCCCATTCACGTTTGGATTTGAAGTGCATTTTGAAAAAGCGACCGTGCTTCTCGATTTATTCGCGAATGTCCCATTAACGATTCTTCACGAAGACGGCTCCGTCGAAAAACCTGAACTTCCTGCTGGAAGCGACACTTTGCCGTTTGAATTGGAAATCGCTGAAGTCGTCAAAAGTGTTGAAAGTGGACAAAAATCCGAAAAACTTGATGGCTCTCTCGCTTCTGAAGCATTGATTCTCTGCCACAAACAGATTGAATCTATCGTAACCAGAAAGCAGATTGAAATCTGATTCGCCGCGATAAAAAGCGGTGCCGCCATCTGAAGGCCGCGCCGCTTTCCGCTAATAATTAAAGTCCTCCAAGACGCTTTCGGAAACCCAACGTTAATTTTAATGAACCGTTTGCCGGAAATTGGTTTTTGGAATGTCCTTAAGTATTTTCCCGAGGAGCCTCTTCCCGCGTTAAAAACCAAGAATTTTTGACCACCCCCCTCCTTTTTACCTGGAATTCAAACTTTCCATCTTAATGCTTTTGGTCGGAGAATTCATTTGTTTTCAGGAAAAATCATTTGGATAAAATTTACTTTTCAGTCGAAGGCCTTTAACCCTCCGCCGCGAAAAAAATTTCATGGCCATATTTCAGAATTCGTTAAAATTTGAGAGGCTGCCTTAATTTCAATTAACCTAAGGAGTTACTATGTCAATTACCACCAAATCTTATCCATCTCCTGCTTTCACCAACTTCATAAACCGCCGTGAATTCTGCGGTTCCATGGCCGGCGGCCTCCTTTTCCTGGCTCTCCCGGTTTCGGCAGTCTGTGCGAACGGTGCGGGACCGAACGAAAGTGCCAATACGGAAAATGACTCAGAAAAAGGCGTAGAAAGTCCGAAAGAATTTCCGTGTTTCAGCGGGATCTATCCCCACCTGGCCAACTTCAACCGTGAAGGAGAATGCGGGACCGGCGCGGTCGTCCCGTGGGCCGGAAAGCTCTGGACCATCTCCTACGCACCGCACGCGCCGTGGGGATCGACGGACAAACTCTACGAGATCTCCCCATCGCTGGAAAAAATCACCCGCCCCGAATCGATCGGCGGAACGCCCGCGAACCGCATGATCCACCCGGAATCGAATCAGCTTTTCATTGGGCCGTACGTCATCGACGCGAAGGGAAAAGTCCGCGTCATCGACGCAAAAACGATGCCCGGACGCCACACGGGAAACGCTCGGCATCTGACCGATCCGGCGAACAAAATCTACTATGCGACGATGGAAGAGGGATTTTACGAGGTGGATGTCCATTCGCTCGAAGTGAAGCAGCTTTACTGTGACTCCAATCGCCCGGACAAGACCTACCGCGACATCCTTCCCGGATACCACGGCAAGGGTTTCTACTCGGCACAGGGGCGCGTCGTTTACTCGAATAACGGGGAGCGTTCCGAAAAAGCGCGCAGGTATCCGGACATCGAGTCCGGGGCGTTGGGACAATGGAGCGGAAAGGACTGGGAGGTCGTTCTCCGCAACCAGTTCACGGAAGTGACCGGTCCGGGAGGCATTCTCGGAAGCCATCCGAAACGCGACACCCTCTGGGCAGTCGGGTGGGATTACCGCTCTTTGATCCTCATGGTCCTGGACGGCGGGAAGTGGTTCAAATACCGGCTTCCAAAAGGTTCGCACTGCTACGACGGCGCACACGGCTGGAATACGGAATGGCCGCGCATCCGTGAGATCGGCGATCCGGAAGACCTTCTCATGACGATGCACGGTCTCTTCTGGCACTTCCCGGCCGAATTCTCCGCGAAAAAGGCCGTCGGGATCCGTCCGCGCGCTGCGTATTTGAAAGTCATCGGCGACTTCTGCCGCTGGAACGACCGCCTGGTTTTCGGATGTGACGACACGGCAAAGAGCGAATTTCTCAACAAAAGTCCCTTCAAAGGTACTCTGGCGGAACCTGGACAGTCAAACTCCAACCTCTGGTTCCTGGAGCCGGAAAAACTTGACTCGGAACTTGGACGCCCGCTCGGACGCGGTGCCGTCTGGTTCAATGAGACCGTCGAAGCCGGGACAGTCAGCGATCCCTACCTGTTCGGCGGGTGGGATCTCCGCGGTGCGCACATCCTGCACGATGCCGGAAAGAACGTGAATTTCCGATTCGAGATCGACCTCAACGGCGACGGGAACTGGACGGAATTCAAGACCGTCTCGGTCTCCAAAGAGGCGTGGGTCGAATTTCCGGAAAACGCAAAAGGTGAGTGGATCCGCGTTTCGACGGACACGAAACTCCCGAAAGCCACCTGCTTCTTCCAGTACGCCATGAGCGAAAAACGCACCGCGGCTCCGCGGGACGCGCGTTTCGCGGGTTTGGCGGCTCCCGGTGCGAAAGATTTCTGCGGCAGCACGTTCTGGGTCCGGGCGGACAATCAGAGGCTGGCCGTCGTTTCACAGATGGTCAAAAACGGAAAACCTCTGGCGAAACGCTACTACGAGCTGACGGAAGAGAGCAAACTCGTGCGCAGTGACCGTGATTTCGGAGGCGGCGAACAGGGTACGATCGAACGGATCCTCAAGATGGTGGAAGTGAAGACGCTCCCGGAAAACGTTTACCGCGTGGACGAAATGAGCGTCGTCTGCACGGTGGAGGGGCAGGAGTACCGGCTCCCGATCGCGTGCGAAGAAATCGTGAAACCGCAGGTCCTCCCAATGCGGCTGGACCGTGAGGTCGCGACGGAACGCGATCTGTTCCACTGTGCCGGAATGTTCTACGAGCTCCCGGCCGTCAACGCAGGCGGTCTCCCGAAAGTCCGACCAGTGGCGCGTGACGGAAAGCTCATCACCGATTACGCCTCCTACCGCGGTCTGATGGTCCTCGGAGGGATCGATGCGGCCGCGATGCAGCTGCCGGACGGTGAGCGAAACCCGCACATCATCGTCTCGGAAGACGGAAAAGCCGCGGTCTGGGCCGGTGCGATCGACGACCTCTGGACCTTCGGAAAACCGGCGGCAAAAGGCTTCTTCTGGAAAAAATCCAATGTCAAAGCAGGTGAGAAATCGCTTCCGTTCCTCATGACCGGATTCGATAAAAAAACGCTGACGCTGACGAATCATTCCCAAAACTCAAATTCTCCGGCAGTTATTCGAATTGAAACTGACCTGACAGGAACTGGTGTCTGGTCAACCTTCAAAACCTTTTCTATTCCAGCCGGCGAAACTCTGTCTTTCACTTTCCCCGCTGCTTTCCAGTCCTACTGGGTTCGCGGCATTGCTGAAAATCCAGCCAAAATCAGCGCGGAAATGAAGTACGAATAAAAATTGAGTTCATTTTTACGGCTTTCTTTTTCAGAAAGCCGTTCCCCCTCAAAGCCTCTTCCCTTGGAGAAAAGACGAGAATGATGTTCCTTCCTTTAATCCGACTGTTCACGTTTTTGACTTTCCTGACACTTTTCCTTACCGGTTTTTTCACGTCCTCCAGACTAAACGCGGAAGAAACTTTCTTTAGAGTGCGTAATGGAATCCCCAATAGTCAATACTTCCTGAAACAGAATCAAACAGGAAACCAGTATCTCTTTTTCATCGGCAGTGATCTTCTGAATGGGGACGGACTCTCCAACCCCAACGAACGCTGGAGTTCCCAACTGACCCGCTGTCTGAATGAATTTTTCCCTGATTCCAGAATCATCGAAACCCGTCATCCCCAACCCGGAGGAAGCTGGTTCGCTCAATATCGTACTTCCGGCGGGCAAGCCGTTTTTGGAGAAGTCATCTGCAGCGGACATTTGGCCATTCTTGAGCTTGCGGTTGGCGACCAGGGCATTGACCAGATTCACGCGCAGCGTCAAATTGAAGGCCTTATTCGGCAAATCAATCAATACCGTGCGACTCACTCCGTAATCGTCATCTACTCTCTGACTCCGGAACTTTTCGCGGCCTACCAGGCGGGAAAGGAACCCGAATATGTCGTGTGGAGTGAAAGAATCATGGAGCATTACGGAATCCCAAGTTTGAATCTGGCAAAATTCATTTCACAAAAAATTATGACGGGAAAAATATCAGCTGAAGAATTTTCCAAAGACGGAATTCATCCCACGGATGCCGGACAAAAACTCTGCGGCGAAGCAATCCGTGAATTCACGACCGCTTTAATCGAGGAATTTCCAACTCCTGAAAATCCTGTCCGAATCAAACTTCCCGAACCGCTTTTCCCAGAGACAAACGCAAATGGGCGAATCGTCGCGTACGAATTGACTCAATTTTCTGACGGCTGGAGAAGTGGAATCGAAAGTCCCATTAAACCATTTCGGCATCTTCTCGTGACTGAAAAAGCGGCTGAAACACTAACTCTCCAATTCACGGGAACGGACGTTGGCCTGATTGATGTTTCCGGACCGGATTCCATGGATTTGGAGTATTCTCTTGACGGTGGAGTCTGGAAAAAAGTTCCAGCCGACAGAACCAATGGAAATTTTACTCTGCGCGCCATTCCGTTTGAGGAAATGCTCGAAAACAGAGAACATACGCTGATCCTGCGTACGATTGGAAATGGAACGGCCAGAATCGGCGGAATCCTCATTAATGGAACCATTCCGGATATTTACGCGGGAAAAACTCCTTTGGAAAAAATTGACGCGATTTACGCGCGGATGAAACCAGTCACTTGCGAACTGACGCCGGACCGCTTCAAGTATCTTCCCAAAACGATGGAACGCCTGCGAAATGGGAATTCCCTCCGAATGGTCCTGCTTGGCGATTCAATTGTCGGAAATACGAGCAGTTCTCAATTTGAGCTGCTTCTGGAAAGAAAATATCCCAAATGCGATATTGAGAAAATCGCTTCATTACGCAGTTCAACCGGATGCGGCTGGTACCAGCATGAAAATCGCGTCCAATCCTATGTGATTGACAAAAAGCCCGATTTTCTCATCATTGGAGGCATCTCAAACGGCCAGGATCCCGAATCGGTCCGAAGTGTCATTCGGCAGGTTCGCGCTCAGCTTCCTAAACTGGAAATTCTCTTCATTACCCCTGTTTTCGGTGCCATGCGTGACGACCATATCGCGCACTGGAGTTTCATTCCGGCTGAAGGTTCATTCCGGGCCGGCATGAAAAAAGTTTGTGAAGAAGAAAAATGCGCGTATTTCGACATGACGGCTCCCTGGTGGAAATATATTTCGGAAAGCGGCAAAACATACGGCTGGTTCATGGGCGATGCCGTTCACGCGAACGCAAGGGGCTGCCAGATCATCGGACGCCTTCTGGAACTTTATTTTGATTCAGATAAATAGTTTCGAACGAATTTCATTTGCTGAAATTAGCGTGAATTTCCTCTTTTTCATGAATGAACCTGAACAGAACAAATTCCCAAACGCCATAAAATAATCCGGAAAATCACCCATGGATCAAATTTCCCCAAACGGCTCCAAACAGAAAATCCCACAAAATTTATTTTCAGGAGCTTTTAATTTCCAGTTCAGAAAGGAAAAATCATGGAATTTTTTGATGTCATTCAAAATCGTCACTCCTATCGCGGCAATTATCTTGATCAGCCTGTCCCGCGTGAAGATTTACTGAAGATTGCCGAAGCCGGGCGTTTAGCTCCTACCGGCAAAAACGCGCAAACCTGCTCTTTCGTTCTGATTGATGACCCGCAGATTCTTGCCAGACTTGGCGAAATGTTTGAACGTCCCGCCTCAATGAAATCGGCCAAAGCCGCTATCGCGGTCATTGCGAAACCAAGCCGAATTTTCATGGGACATTCTTTCCACGTCGAAGATTTCTCCGCGGCTGTCGAGAACATGCTCCTGACGATTACCGATCTTGGCTATGCTTCAGTCTGGGTTCAGGGCGGCCTGTTCATGAACGGCGCAATGGATCAGATTAACCAAATGCTTAATGTTCCCATCGGCCAAAGCGTTGAAGTCCTTCTGCCAATCGGTGTTCCGGCGGAGACCTGCGCGAGTCCAACCAAAAAACCGCTTGAAGAAAGAATTATCTTCAATCGATTTTAATTCCGGTGAATCAAGGCCGCCTTTCGTTTTTAATTTCATTTTCGGAGTTGAATCAAATTTCATTCCGGATTAATCCAATTAATTCACTCAAATCCAAAGAGTTTTCGGGACACTTTAAAACTTTTTCAGAATTAAATCCTTAGAACTTTTTGGAAAAGCTTTTTTCATGAACAAACCATCCAAAGTACTCATTACTCGCCCGCGCGGACAGGCCGAAGAGCTGGAATCACTCCTTAAGGCAAAAGGAATGGAGGTTCTTTTTCAGCCTGTCATTGAAATTGGAGTTCCTGAAGATGCCTGGTCCGCTTTGGACACCGCTCTTCAGAGGATGAATGATTTTAACTGGATCGTTTTTTCCAGTTCAAACGGCGTTGACGCGTTTCGAAATCGTCTTATGGCACTTGACCTGTGGCCGTCATCTTCCATAAAATTCGCCGCAATTGGGCCTGGTACCGCTTCCGCGCTCGAAGAATCAGGATTTCCTGTCCATTTCATCCCCCCAATTTTTCGTGCGGAAAATCTGGCTGAGGGTCTTCTGGAAGATGCCGCTAATGGCGCTTCCTTCCTTCTGATTCGGGCAAGCCGCGGTCGAGAAGTACTTTCGGAACAGCTTACCCATTCAGGAGGGAACGTTACGCAGGCAGTCGCTTACTCAAGCCGCGACATCACGCGGGAATCCGCTTCATGGAATCCGGAAATACTTGCCCTTCTGGAGAATGGCTCCATTGATTGGGTAACGATAACCAGTTCAGCCATTGCCAATTCCGCGGTCAGACTTTTCGGCGATTCGCTGAAAAAAACGCGTTTGGCCAGCATCAGCTCCCTCACCTCCGGAACATTGAAAAATTTGGGATTTTTCCCTTCGGCAGAAGCGGAGGAGGCCACGATGTCCAGTCTGGTTCACGCTATCGTTTCCCAAACCAAACCTCAAAATTAGTTCAATTTTCATTTTTATTTCCAACCAAACCTGATTTAAAGGAACATTTTATGAAAAAAACCATTTTTGCCATTTCCTCTTTTTTCCTCGGAACGTTTGCCCTGAGCAGCTCTCTTTTCGCGGGCGGACTGATTTTCGCGGATGACGGCCGTGTCGGGTACGAAGAAAACCCCAAGCAGTGGTGGAGTGACTACGTCGTCCATGATATTCGCCGTCCAATTCCGGAAAGAGTTACCGTAGATCCCGCCAAACTCGATTACGCGGCGGCTCCGCCGGACGCGAAAGTTCTGTTTGACGGAACGAATCTCGATCAATGGCGTCCAACCAAATGGAAGATTACGGAAGACAAAGTTCTTGAGTGCACCGAAGGAGCCATTACGTCAAAAGAAGAATTTGGCGATTTCCAGCTTCACTTGGAATTTCGCGCTCCGGCCGATCTTTCTTCCTATTCTTGGGGAAATCGCGGAAATAACGGCGTAATCATCTTTGGTTCCGTCGAAATTCAGGTCTTCGACAACTACTCGCAAAATACCTACCCGGACGGTTGGTGCGGATCCGTTTACGGACAAAACCCGCCGCTGGTAAATGCCTGCCTCCCGCCCGGAACCTGGCAGACTTACGATATTTTCTTCAAAGCTCCGCGATATGGTGAGGACGGAAAAGAAATTGAACCGGCCCGCGTCACGATTCTCCTCAACGGCGTAATGGTTCAGAACAGTACTATCATTTACGGCGGAACTGGTCATGGTACTCTTCCGTCTCCGTTCAACGGACGTAAAACTGGCCCAATCGCGTTCTCTGGCCATGGATGCCCTGTCCAGTTTAGAAATGTCTGGATTCGTTCAAAATAATAAAAAATTGCGGTCAGACACTTTTTTGGAATAGTAAAGTTTCTCTAACCAAAAAATTTTCGGGGATATTTTTAAAAAATATTCCCGGAAATTTATTCTCTATTCATCCTTTTTACGCTAAATCCTCCTTTTTTTGGCAATTCCATGAATAAATCTTCAAATTTTGTCTCTTTTCTGACGGGGAGGCTTGCTCATTGCCGAAATTAAGAGTATGATAAAGAATGAATTATTTCTATTCCTCAATGTTCAAAATTTCGTCTGAAACAGGTGTCCCAGCTCAAAACAGACGAGAATTCTGAACGTATTTAAGGAGAACGAATCATGCGCGCAATTACTCGGAAAACTATCCACAAAAATTTTCATCAGTATCAGATGAAAAAGTTTTTGAAAGGAATTTTTTCTTTATTAGTTTTTTTCGCTATTTCGTTCATCTTGAGCACGGTTTCTGTCAAAGCTCAAGATAACTCACTGCCCGGCGCGGAATATGATTGGGGAATTGCGCTTCTTCGGGATGGAAGACACGCGGATGCCGCAAAACAATTTGAATCGGAACTTCGCGGCGGCATGAAAATCGCGACGGAACGCTGGATTGACGCTATTTCTTACGCCGCGATGCTCGGTGAAACCCAGTATCAGATGGGGCAATTGCCTGCCGCGCTGGAAAGCTTCAGTACCGCGATCCGTCTCTCGATTCAGCACGCCAGTTGGCCGACTAAAGTTTCGAATATCCCGAATCCCGGAATGTTTACCCTCAAAGCGGTTCCATGGGTTGATCCGACTCCGAATCGAAATTTAATGCGTGTGCCGGAAAAATTTTCCATTCTTTTTGGAGACCTCTACCACGGAAACAAATACCGAACAGGCGGAATCGCCATGGCTCCATCCATGAAATCTATCCGGGCCACAAAAATTTTTAACGGAACAATGCTCGCGATTCGCCGTCGGGCGGAACTTCTTGGACCTCTTGGAGCGGGTGACGAGCTGAACTCTCAACTCTTGACACAGCTTACCCAAGTCCAGCGTTCACTGGCCGGAACCTGGTTTCAGGCCTGGCTGGAAATTGAAATTGGTCTCTGCCATCTCTCTGCCGGAAAACAGGATGACGCGATCCAATCTCTTATGCGCGGCGCATTAATTAATGGAAACGCTCACCCGCTGACTCCGATTTCCTACGTGGAACTTGGGAAACTTCAAATGAAGTCCGGGCACTATGAAAAAGCATTTAACCTTTTCCTGGACGCGGCAACGATCGCCTATCATTACGAAAACGTCGAAATGATGACAGAAGCATTTGAACTTCTGGAAAACGCTTACTGCCAGCGAAATCCGCAAATGGTTTGCCCTCAGCTTGGAAGCGCCGCGGAATGGGCCAAAGCTAAAGACCTTCCCCTTCTCTACGCGACTCTTCAAGCCCTTCGCGTCAATGATTTCATGCGTTTCAAGCAGGTACGTCCTGCGTTGGAAGCTCTCGCCATTGCCGAAAAAACGATCGCGAAACAGGATGTTTCAGCCGGCAGAATCGGTGCCATTCTGAACTACCAGCGGGCAAGAATTGCTCTCCTTGACCCAACTCCCCAATCTCAACGATTAGGAATGGAGTCTCTTTCACGCGCAATGAACTTTATGCGGTTTGGCGCCGTATGGAATTTTCATCTCCAGCAAGTGGACATTCGCCTGCTTAATGGCCAGCTCACGACACGAAAGGCTCTCGATGCCTACCAGCTTCTCCTTCGTGAACCAACCGCGGTTGATTGGTCTTTGAATCCGATTGAATCTCTGGCCGTATCCATGACCCCCCGTCCCGGAACGTGGGAAAACTTTTTTCTTTGTGCCGTTGACATGGAAAAAAAGGAAGAGGCTCTCGAAATCTCTGAACGAGCCAAATGCGCGGCCTACCTTCAATCTTTGGATTTCGGCGGCAGAATGCACTCCCTTCGTCTCCTGCTTGAATCCCCGGAAAATGATTTGACGGTTTCCCAGCTCCAAAGAAAACGAGACATTCTGACGGAATATCCGAATTACGAGGTCTGTTCACAAAAAGTGCGAAATCTTCAAATGAAAATCCGGCAAATGAGCTTGCCGGTTACTCAAAAAGATGATGGAAAAACATTAACGGAAGCATTAAAGGAAGTCACTGAACTTTCCCGCCGACAGGAAGCGATTTTAAGTGCCATCGTCCTGGATCGGCGCGTGATTGATGTCGTTTTCCCAAAAATTCGGACGACAAAAGAAATTCAGGCCTCACTTCCAAAAGGTGAAGCGATGCTCGTCTATTTCGCGGCACGAAATCAGCTTTTCCTCTTTCTGCTGAATAACGAACGAATGGCGATGTGGAAAATCGTCGATTCCGGAGCTGGTATCGGAAGTTCCCGCAAAAATAAATCAAATGAAAATCTCTTGACTTCTCTCCAGCTTAACTTTGCTTCCATGCTGAAGGAAATGGGACTCGGTTCAGGAAATATCCGGCCTGAAATACTTCTGGAAACAAACTGGAAAAAAGCCGCTCAGCGAGTCATGGCAGATCTGACGAAAAATTCTCAAGCCAATTTCGCCAGTGCGGACTTTACTTCACTCGTCATCGTTCCGGACCGTTTCGCGTGGTACGTTCCATTCGAAACGCTTCTGATTCAGACTCCCAAAGGAGCGCGTCCAACCATCTCGCAGTTTGCGATTCGTTACGCGCCGATGGCGTCGCTTGGTACTCCCTGGAAAAATACTCAACTTCCAAAATCACCGTATTCAATGATCGTCGGCGGGAAAAATATGCCCAGCGAAAAGATTCAGAATCGTTTTGAAAAAACGCTTAAGCGCCCCGTTATTTTTGAAGAAAAAAGTTATGGAGGCATTTCACCCGGCACTCCCGGAACCGTCTCATCGGTTTTCGCGACTGAATTCGACAAAATGTTCGTCTTCGCAGATCTGAAAAACGACGAATCCGCTTCCTACTCCATTTTTCCGATGGCTCTGGATTACGGAACTCGTGAAGCAACGCTAGGATACTGGTTCCTGCTGCCTCACGGCTCGCCTCGTCTGATCTTCCTTAATGGAATGCGTACCCAATGTGAATCGCTCATCAAAAAAGCCTCCAAATCCTCCAAAAAGCAGCTTCAGGCCATTCCCGGACAGGAAATGTTTCTCACCAGCATGGCTTTTCTGGCTAATGGCGCGGATACCGTCATTTTGCCGCGCTGGAATTTAAGCGGTTCAACGCCCTGGCGGTTAATGACGCACTTCGTTGACCAGCTTCCTGAAAATAAAAATTCAGCATACGCCTGGCGGAAAGCGATTCTGAAACTCGCTTCATCGGAAATATCCGTAAACGCGGAACCACGATTGGCGAAAAGTGATGACGTGGAACAAATTTCATGCTCTCACCCCTTTTTCTGGGCAGGGTATCTTCTGATCGACAGCGGCTCCGGATCGCTTCAGTCAATGGAACGTCTGGAAAAACTGGCTGCCGAAAAGGAAAACGCTTCCAACCTGCCCCCGGTAAACGCCCCCGCCAAACCACGCCCGCTAGCTCTTCCCGTTCCTGAAAACGAAGAAGAGCCAAACCGTCAGGACTCAAAAATTTCACCGGCGAACCCTGCTCCTCAGAAATCGGAAGGGAATGGCGCGTTGGCTCCTCTTCCGCCAATGGGAGGTTCCGGAAATACTCAGGCAGTTCCAATGGGCGGAAACGTTCCGGTCCCCTTGGACTAAAATTCTGTTCGGGGTGATTTTCCGGATATTTTCAAGAGATCTCCCTAAAAGTCATTTTCTGGAAATGGAGTTTTAAAAGTTCCATTTGTTGAATTTAACCTGATTCAAAATTTCCTTATGTCCCATTCAAAAATTCCCAAACAGATCAGAATCGAGGTTCCTCGAACCAGCCGAATCTTCCAATGCGGAGAACCCGCGGAATTTCGCGTCTCTGTTCTGGATGATGACGGTAATTTTATTCAGAAAAAAACGTTGGAAATTCTCTTTCAAAATGATTTCCATAGTACGATCAGCCAAAAGACAGTAGTTCTCTCGAAGCAGGAACCTGTCCGCGTCACGGAATATTTTGAAAAACCAACCTTTTTAACTCTCAAGGCCTCCTGCGACACCTATTTTGAAACAGCTGGAGTGGGAATTGAGCCGGAAAAAATTATTCCTGGTGAAGAAATGCCGGAGGATTTTCTCGCTTTCTGGAAAAATGGGATCAATAAACAAAATTCAGTTAAACTTCCGGTTCGTTTGGAAGAGATCCCTTCACAAAGCACGAACTCAATGACGATTTTCCGGGTCACCGTACCCACGCTTGACAACGAATTCCGTTACGGCTGGTTAGCTGTTCCTAAAAAAATGAAAGGTCCATTTCCCGCTCTCATCATGGTTCCGGGAGCGGGGGCAGGAAGCGGACCGGTTCGGAGTAAAGTCAGCCGAGGAACGGTCGTCCTGATGATGAATGTCTTTCCATATCCCGTGGACCTTAATCCAAACATTCGGCATGAGCAGTTTGATGCCTTTGAACGGGAGAAGTGCGGAGGAAGACGTTACGTCTGGAAGAACGCGGAAAATCGCGAAACCTATTTTCACCGAAATTCAATTTTAGCTGTGAATCATGCGGTTAATTTCCTGGCCTCACTTCCTGAAATCGATTCTGACCGAATTGGCTTTATCGGAGTAAGCCAAGGGGGATTTTACGGTTTGGCTCTTGGCGCGCTGAACTCTCATCTCTCAGGAATTGTCGCCAGTATTCCGGGCTACTGCGATCATGGAGCGGCTATTCTTGGAAGAAGTCCTGGCGGAAGTAAACTCTATGAAAACGCAGGAACACCAAATGTCCGAAATGTTGGTCCATATTTTGACGGAGTGAATTTTGCCCGTTTCGTAAAAACTCCAATTCGCATGACGGTCGGATTTCGTGATCCAATCTCGAACCCATCCACAGTCTTTGCCGCTTTCAACCAAATTCCGGCATTTGATAAAAAAATTCTGTGTGAAACGCTCCTGGGGCATGAGACACGTGAAAAACATATCGAGGCTCAAGCCTGGCTGCGCGAGAAAATAGGTATTCCGGATTAAAACTTAATTAAAAAAATACCGTATTTTTTCAGTACTGAAATTTTGCCTTTTGGCAGCACGGATTTCAATTTTTCCAATTTCAGTTTCATTTCAAATTTCATATCCGCATACTTTATTCATTAAAATCAGTAATCCGTTCAGGCATACCGAATACGCGGCAATTTAACGGCATGGCCTGAAATTCATTTTATTTCAATTTCCTGCCATTCCTCAAGGAAACGATCATGAAAAAACTTTTAACTCTGATTTTCTTTTGGACGATAACGTCTTTCGTTCTTGCTGAAGTCACGCAAATCAATGTGGATCTCGACCGTGAATCCCACATTTATTCACTGACCGAATCAGCCGTCTTCTCCATTTCCGCTTTGGATGAAAAAGGAGAACCAGCAAAAGAAGGCACGTTGAATGTTATTCTCCAAAATGACTTTCGCGAAACGCTTCATACGGAAACATTCGATTTGTCAAAAGGAAATCCAATCTCAATTTCCGGGAAAATGAACGTTCCCGGATTCCTAAGCCTCACCGCGACCTGTCAGAAGGGCCGTGGGCTGGCTGGGGCCGCGTTTGAACCGGAAAAGATCCAGCCGGCCCAAGCAATGCCGACAGATTTTTGGGAGTACTGGCGCGGCCTTCAGAAAAAGCTCCGTGCCGAAGTGCCCGCTGATCTTCAGCTTGAAAAAATCGATTCAGTTTCCAATGACAAAGTCACTGTTTATCGAATCAGCATGGCCGTTTTTGATGGACAGCGTGCCCATGGATTCCTCGCCATCCCAACCGGCGAAGGCCCCTTTCCGGTCCTCGTAACAGTCTCTTGGGCTGGTCCAGGATTCGGTCCGGAACAAACGTGGCCGGCGAAAGAAGGATTCGCGGTCCTCGCGATGCCCATTTTCCCGTATCCGGTTGGCCTCACCAGCGATGAACGCCAGAAACAGTATGATGAATTCAATGAAAAACTGGGAATCCGTTACTGCTACGCGGGAGCTCCTGATCGAGAAAAGTACTTTTTCAGAAACGCCTATCTCGGTATTGACCGCATTATGGACTATGTTCTGGAACGGCCGGATACGGATGAAACCCGCGTCGGATATTACGGAACGAGCCAAGGCGGCGGAAGCGCTTTAATTCTCGGAGGACTGAATGGAAAATTCACGCACATCAGCGGAAATGTTCCGGCTATCTGCGACCATGGCGGAGCAAAACTGAATCGAAGCCCCGGCTGGCCAAAACTCTATGATAATGTGAACACTCCGGAAATTGAAGAAATGGGCCCATACTTTGACGGCGTGAATTTCGCGAGAGGAATCACTTGCCCGACTCGTATTTCAGTGGGATTCATTGATACCACATGCAGTCCAAGCTCAGTTTATGCCGCGTTTAACGTCATTCCTGCCAAAGACAAAGAAATGCTCACGGAAACTCACCGTGGACACGCAACTGGAGAAAAAAGTAATCAAATCATGAACTGGGTAAAAGAAAACGTCAAGAAACTGCCTGAAAAATAAAAAAATCCCTACGGAAATTTCCAAAAACTCAAAATCATCTCATTCTTCCGTGAGAAAGCAGAGTTTGGGAATAGTTTCTGACCTTTCTGAAACTTTGAGTAAACGCGGTAACGAATATTTTCGCTGCCGCGCTTTGTTTCGTTAAAAAAAAGTTTAACGAATCGTATTTTTTTCAAGAACCTGAACATTCATGAAATTCGCGGGAGCCTTGGGATTTTGGTAATACCAAACGACTTTTTTATCCGGAGTAATCTCGAACATGCACGAAGTATGCGTTTCTCCGTGATTCGCGGCATAGTTTCCAACTACGATATTCCCGTTTTCACGAATCTGAAGTCCGCACATGACAGAAATTGGCAGCGGAGCAAGATCTGAAATGGAGCAGCGCCATATTTCTTTGCCCGCCGCGTCAAAAAGAACCAATGCGTCAAGGAAGGAGCCTAAAATCTGGTCATTCGGCAAAGAAAGGACACCGTAGCACTCTTTACCGGGAACAGAACAAACCCGAAGTACTTTACCGTCTGAATCATATTCCGCAATGGTCCCTTTTCGTTTATGCGCCACAAGAAACGTTCCTTTTTCCGTAGGTCTTGCCATGCGCATATTATGGTGACTTCCCGGAAAATCCTCAAACTGGCACGGAATCGTTTTGAGAATCTTGCCGGCGGAATCAACGATAATCAGGCAATTTTTCGTGTTCCAGCCAATCAGCGTATTGCCATCCGCCAAACGACTGGCGGTAAATGTTGAATCATTACGTTTATCTTCCGCCGTAAATTTGAAAACGATTCGGCAATCCGGCGTAATTTCAACCACGGAATCCGCGTCCGCGTAAAGAATATTACCATTTTCAAGAAGCTGAACATCGCTCATATTTCCAATTTCTCGCGAATAGCTCCAAACGAGATTTCCCTCAGCGTCAAATCGCTCAAGACGTCCTGAACAGCCGCAAAAGATTTCTCTGCCGACTTTTTCCCCGTGGAAAAAAGATGAATGATCTTCATTCATCGCCCCGTCCGCTGCCAAAAGTAAGGAGCAAACGAACATGGTAAACAAAGCGCTCAAAAACGTGTCAAAAATGAGTTTCATCATGTGCCTTTCATTAAGGTTTTTCTGATTACCGCAAATTTCGCGAAAAGAATGGAGTGCCGCTCTTTTCGGTAACTTTCAAATTATTTTTCTATCAATTCTGAATTGACCCAAATTTAATTTCAGGTTTCAGTTTGTGTTTTTTCAAATACTCCATGGTCTCCTGATCCAAAAATTCTTCCGGGTGTTCCCGAAAATACTCTTCGATTGAGATACTGTTTTTCCTCAAAAAAGACATTGTCTCATCCCAGCCTTTTTCCTGGAGCATGGAATAAATCAAACGGAATCCATCTCCATAAATCGGATCCGGGTTAGAAATTCTGCGTTCAGCCAGAGATGGATGCCCATTGAGGATGGAACATGCCGCGGCCATTGATTCACAGAAACCTTCTTCTATCTTCGCGTCCTCAAAATGATAAAATTTTCGGCAAAGAAATTCATGCGTCAATTCATGAACGATGGAATCAAACGCCATGGGAGCGGGTGCTCCTTCCAAAATCAGCATCCCGGAATCCAGTTCTTTCAGATCAATTTGAAGTTCCCTGCCGTCTTCACTCAAAAAAAATTGTCCTGTCACATTCGTCTGGTGAAGAGCCAATGCTTCCGTCGTGACTAAAGCGTTTTTCGCCTCCTGGAGAAATTCTGATTTCGGAAGAACTTTCAGCGGAATATCTGGATTTTTCGGAAAACCAAACTCTTTCTCAAGCATATCCTGCGCTGCCTTCAAAATCGGCCGGGCATCTTCTGTCGTGAAAATCGCGAGTTCTCGGCAGGTTGAGCAGATCAAACGTCCATCGCGCAATGAGGTCGTCTTCTTACGGCTTGCGCAAAAAGAACAGCCTGCTTCTTTCGTGCATCGCGAGCAGAAAAAAATCTCCCGTTCTTTAATATCACGAATTGTCGAAAAACCTGGATTTTCCGATGTTCCTAACGTCACGCCGCAATTGGCACAGGAATATCTCTCGGCAAGGCATTTCTCCGAACAAAATTTTTCATTGCGCACGATGGAGTAACGATTCACAATATTTTTTCCGCAAACGGAACAGACAGGAATCGCCCTCTTTAAAATTTGAGAATGTGTCGAGCTTTGGGGAAAACTCCGGTCGCAAAAAAAGACTGGAACCAAAAAAGCAATCAGGACCAGAAAAAAATTCCTTCCGGTAAAAAGTTTCCAAATAAAATTCATCTCGACCCTCGCTGACTTCTCAATTGATTTTTCGGAAATCATCATCTTCATCCATCAAAAAAGGTTTAGGCTGGTTGGGTTCAATTCGACTCAAAACTTCACGAGATTCCGCGGAATTTACCGTATCTGTCTCACTCATTCTGCGAATCTTTTCGTAGTTTGGCGTCTGTCTGCGGCGGCTTTTACCCCGGGAACGCTCCACAGGACGGGAAGGAAGCGGGTAAAGAGGCATTTCCGTCTCCTCATCCCAAACGGTTTCCTCATTCCACGGAACACCGCCTTCGTCTTCTTCCGAACTATCTAAAAAATAATCATCTGAATCTTCATCTCCATTTTCTTCTGAATTTTCATCCGGGAAATACTCTTTCACTGAATCGCCTTCATCAAAATTTTCTTCATCATCTTCATCACTTTCATCACCTTCCAAACTATTGCCAATCCGCGCCATCGCTTTTTCGGCCTCTACTCGAGCCAGTTCTGCCTGAATCCCCTGTTCCTGCTCCTGCTCAAACTCCGCCTTCATCGCGCGCCAGACATCTTTCGTCAGAAGTACTTCTCGCGGTTTCGTGTACCCGTTAAAAGCTCCAACGATTTTATCCTCTTCCATGAAATCAATCAGACGCGCGGCACGGCCATACCCGATACCAAGCATACGCTGAAGAAGCGAAATGGAACCGCGCCCTTCATTCACGATTATCTCTATTGCCGAAGTATAGAGTTCGTCCTTGGCTGCCCATTCCGCCAATTTTCCACTGCCGCCGCCTGAAAGATGCTGCTCTATCTCACCCTCAAACTGCGGCTCTTCCGTGGAAATACTGTCCACAACTCGATTGATCTCATCATCACTAAGATAGGTTCCTTGCGCGCGAACCAAAATACTCGTCCCTGGCTGAAGGAAAAGCATATCTCCGTTGCCTAGCAAACGATCCGCTCCATTCTCGTCGAGTACGACGCGCGAGTCTGTTTTACTCGAAACCTGAAACGCTATTCTGGCCGGAAGGTTTGATTTAATCAAACTGGTGATGACCGTCACAATCGGTTTCTGCGTCGCGAGAATTAAATGAATTCCAACCGCGCGGCTCTTCTGGGCCAGCCGAATAATATGTGATTCCACGTCCTTAGGAGCTGTCATCATTAAATCAGCCATTTCATCCACCACGATCACGATAAACGGCATCGTCTCCGGCATCGTCTCTCCCGCCTTCGGCTTCACCCGCTTCAGCTTCGTTTCGTGCGGCATCTTGTTGAAATCCTTAATATGCCGTACGCCCGCGCGGGAAAGCCAGCGGTAACGGTCCTCCATCTTTTCCACGGCCCAGCCCAAAATCGCCTCTGCCTTTTTCATGTCCGTCACGACCGGATGCATCAAATGAGGAATCGTGCGATATTGGCTCATCTCCACCATTTTCGGGTCAATCATCAACATTCGAATATCCTTTGGACTCCGAGTCATGATAATCGAAGTAATGATCGAATTCAGACAAACGCTTTTTCCAGTACCTGTCCGTCCGGCAATAAGAAGGTGCGGAAGTGCCGCCAAATCCGCCATAAGAGGTTTCCCCGCCACGTCTTTTCCAAGAAACATCGGGACACTCATCCGATCGTACGTCCCGGCCAGCTGCTCCATTACTTCACGCAAACGCACAAGCTGTTTCTTGACGTTCGGAATTTCAATACCGATAAGGTTCTGTTTACCTAAAAGCGGAAAAACGATTCGAACATTCGAGACTCCAAGCTTCACTGCCAGGTCATCCGCGAGACTCGCGATCTTATTCACGCGAAGGCCCTGCTCCGGCTCAACCTGATATTGAGTGATGGTCGGACCAAGCTGAATCTCGCGAACACAGATTTTAAATCCAAATTCATGAACAATCCGCTCCAGCAATCCCGCGCGTTCCTGAGCTTCCACCTCAAATTCTGAGTAATCCACATCGTCCGCCGGAGAAAGAAGATCCAGCGTTGGAAAAACATATTCCGGCTCATCTTCTGCCTGATGTTCCTTCATTCGGACATTCTCTTCCGCTCCTGCCTCCGTTTCTGCGGATTTGGTCAGTGGATTTCCTTCCGTCAAATCTACCGGAACTGATTCCGGACGATGAATGGAAATCGTTCTCTCTTCTTCCAATTTCGACAAATTTTCGTTCAAACCACTATTTTCAAACCTGCCGATTTCCATCTCTTTCAGCGGCTTTCGCCCCGCAAGTGCCGTTGGCGAAACTTCCGGGGGAGGCGTGGTGTCCGGATCCGCGATCTCTATTGCCTCTTCCAATTTTTCATTCGTTTTTACGTCTGATTTCCCTTTACGCGTCTTTGAGGTATTTTTATCTTCCGAAAACGTCGGTAAATCTCCGTCCACATCATTTGCCGAGACTCGTTCGCTCGACCAGGAAACCGCTTTCTGGAAACGGGGACGAAGGCGGAGATGCTCATCAAAAACACGTTTCCAACCTGTCCGCGGCTGAAGAAGCCAGCGTACCCAAGGAAGGATTCTGCGAAGGTTCTTTTTAGACAGAGTATGCGCAATCCTCCTTAAAATAAACGGCATGACAAAATCACTATAGAGAAAAAATCCAAATCCCATCATCGCGAAAAGCGATAAATAGGCCAGAAAAGGTCCTCCTCGCAAAAAAAACGATGCCCAGGAAACACCAACCATACCTCCATGTCCGTAAATCAGATTGGTTGAATACGTTTCCGAAAAACCACTATCTCCATAAAGCGGATTCGGAACATCCAGATTATTGCAGAAAAGAAGTGTGATAAGCGCGCAAACCGCCAATTGACAAATTACGTACCCGCAAAAACGAAGTCGGTAGTACTTCGCGTGATATCCGAAAAAAAAACGAAGCAGATGAAATCCGCCAAGATAAATCATCAGATAAACACCGTACCCAAAAAATTGGTAAAAAACGGCAGCGGCCCACGCACCCGATTCACCGCACCAGTTCATCGGTTCCTGATTCGGCCAAATATTCGTATTGAACTGATCGGCAGGATTAAAACTTAACATACTCAGAATAAAAAATACGTAAAATCCCAACGCGACAAGTTGGAAAATGAGGGTCTTAAGTTGAAAAAAAGTTTTATATTTCATGAAATCTGCCGTTTCTTAAATGACTTAAAGGACCTTCTCTAAAAATAAAAAAGGGTGTTTCTGGTACGTAACGTTTTTTCGCGCGGCAATTAAATTTCAAGCCGAATTCTCCAGTTTCGTTCTTGGAAAGCGGCTCTTAAAAAAAGATTTATTCACTGCGAGAGTCCCGCGAAAAGCAGGACTCTCAAAAAAGAACTATTTACGCCAGGTAGAATCCATGATAAGATGGAAAACATCAACATCACGTACTTCTTTCACCGGAAGACATACGGCATCCGAGCAAAGAAAAACCGTCTTCTGCGACCGGTCACGCGCTGCCGCGCCGTGAGACGCTTTCACCCGCGTGACATCAAGCGGAATGGAGCGCGTCGCGAAATCAATGAACTGCTCGCACGGATCGTAGCCCGGTTTCTGATGAATATCCACGCGCCGCGCGAAATCCGGGGCGTCCGCGTCGTCCAGCCACCAAAAGTACGCCATCCAGCTGTTCGGCGTGGACATCAGGATCACGTCGCCGGAGCGTTCATGATTCAGCCCATACTTCTCAATATCCGCACCGACGAGAACTTCCGCGACCCCCTCTTTTCCCTCGAAAAGCTGCGCCACTTTCCGAATCGTGTCGGAATCGTGGTCCGGAATGTAAATGTGCGCGAACTGGTGGTCGCAGTACGCGAACGCCTTGCTCTCCGCCATATCCGGCAACTCGCCGACAAATTTTTCGTAATCCCGCGTCACGGAACGAATCGGGCTGGGCGTCACGCCGTCCCCTTTCTTCACCTTCAGGAGTCCCGCTTCACGCAGCATCCGGTTCGGGAAAAGCGTGTGATCCACGTCCGTCATGGCGTACTCGCCTGCGATGAACCACGTGATCGGCGCGTCGTATGCCGACTCGAATTTCGTGATGAGCGTATCGAGCAGCGTATTCAGCTCACCGAGCATTCGGTCCACCTCCGGAGAATCGACTCCGAAACGCTGCGGTGCGTAGTCCGGATACGCCAGATAAATATAGAAAAATTCCGGCGATTCCTGCCCCGCGAACCACGATGCCGTGTTCACGACCCAGTTCGCGGACGTCACGTTCGCCATTGGTCCCCAGTAATTCTGAAGCGGGAAGTGCCCGAACTCCTTCATCAGATCCCGGTAAAGAGTTGGCCACCGCGTGTAGCACCAAAGTTCTTCCGTGCCGTCGGGGTGATGGATCGGTTTGTGCGTGCAGACGAACTCCGCCTCGCACTCCACTGCCTGGAGCGGAAACCAGACCGCAGAACGCGGCGAATCCGGATGATGGTAGATCAGGTCCCAAAGCTGTGCCTGCTGGACCGCCTCATTCGTGAAAGTCCACATCGTGAGTTTCTGCGTCTCCGGCGTCCAGATCCCGTTGCCGGTGATGCCGTGTTTGTTCGGCCAAAGCCCCGTCGTCAGATTCGCCTGCACTGGACACGTGACACACGGAAAACTCGGCGTGAGCTGCGCCTGTGCGCCTTTCGACATGATCCGATTCAATGCCGGAAGTTTCGCCAGGTCCTTCTCGCGAAGTGCCGGAATCGACAGAAAAACGATATTTCGCATCATTTCAAATCACCTTTTATTTTTTGCCTTCTCTCTTTCATGAACCGCGCGACACGTGCCTCCCAAATACCAAACGAAACACTGGCCGCAATGTCTGGAACAAAACTTCTTTATTTTAGCATACCATTTAAACACCGTCAAGAGTACCGAAAATAGAAAAAAACAGAAAATTTAAGGAAATTCCCTAAAGCAATTCCAGCATAACCCTCACAAACTGAAAAAGGAGATCCCTGCCAAAAGACAAGGATCTCCTAATCTCAAATTTTACGATCTATCGAAAAGACTGAACCCTAAAAAAATCAGAAGTCAAATCCAAATCCATTGACCATCCAGTCTTCGCCTTCCGCCGTGAACAAATCGTCCAAAACCTGAATTTCCACATTCGCGGAAATCTTATCCTGACCGCCGTTCATCGAGTAGGCATTAATCTTGCGGAAACCGGAAACCTGATTGAAGAAGTCCGTTCCGGAAAGAGAAACCGAACCGTCCTCAATGGTCAGCGTGTCATTACCAACGGAATCATAAAGGACTGCCGCGTCATTTCCTATCGTGCTTTGAACCGCAATTCGATTGAAACCAGTAATCGTCAACTGCGATTTGGAATTCGTCATCGTGACAAACTTCGGACTGAGAACGACTTTGTCATTCGAAGCCGAGTCTGTGACCTGAATCGAATCCTCACCGCCATTCTGCTGGTTAATACGAATGTTCTGGATATTTGAAACATTCCACACGTAATTAGCGCTTTCAAGCGTCATGGAGTTCGGGCCGGCAGCGATCAAATCGTCATCCGAAGTATCCGTCGCGGTGACAGAATCTTTTCCGCCCTTACCGTCAATCGTGACATTTTTCGCGCCAAGCGCGGTGAATTCCAAATCGCCAACGTTTCCAGAAACATTTTCCGCCGTAAGGATAAAGGATTCTCCTGCAGCCGTACCAATGACGGAAATCGTGTCGTTTCCTCCATTTTCAAAGACAACTGCCGCGGAATCAATTCCCTTGACTTCCACACTGTCGCCAAGTTTCACGGAATCTTTAGCAATAATGACCGTATCTGCCGCGGTCGTGTCAATGACCTGAACTCCGCCTGCGGCGTTGATGGTCAAATTGCTTGAGCTATCAACTGTAAAGGCATATTCAGCAGAATCAAACGTCAGTTTAAAGTCATCCGAAGTGATGAACGACTCACCATCGATAGCGTAGGATTTACCGTTCGCGCTCACTTCCACCGTAACGAAATCAGAGGCCTGAACAGTCATGGCATCTTGGTCGGCAACATAAGTTACGGTATTAGCCGCCACATCGAAATTACCTTCGTCACTAAAGTAAACGCTATCCGTTCCCATACCGCGGAGATAAACCTGACCAAATCCAACCGCGTTCGTTTCCTTCGCGCCGCTGGAGACGGTAACCGCGTCTTTTTCGACCTGGAACTGCTCGTCTTCTTCCGTTCCGGTAAGTTTGGCAACCGCCTGCGCGGAACCAATTGCCGTGACGTTCACGCAGCCTTCAATACGATAAACCGTATTTTTACCGGTCAACGCGATGGAATCACCTTCACGGGTGAAAACCTCACCATCAGCCGCCGTAACCGAAGCTACGATATTGGAGCCGTTAAAGACCACCGACGAGGCATTGAGAACAGTCAGTTTCCAACCGGTTCCATTCACGATAAAGGATCCATTCTCAACGACAAGGTTTTCGCCGCTCAAACCGTTAATGATTACTTCCGTTTTGTAGCGGCCGGAAGCGGAAGCGTCAAAGACATAGTTCGTGCCGGAAACGGTCAGGGCCACATCGTTCAGGGCAACCTGCGGCATGCCGGATGTCATGTCAAAGACAAATTTGTTGCCGGAATCAGGCGCGGCCTGAATGTTGGTCGCGGAGTTTTCAACCTCAATGGTTCCGCCGCCGTTTTCCTTGTCCGAATTGTAGGAGTAAGAACCTTTATTGATGATGAGCGAATTCTCGCCAGTGTCATTCGACTCGCCTTCAATCGGAACATAATCTTCCAAAATGACATTGTAGTACACTTTATGGAAGATGTCCGTATTTTCCGGTTCTTCCGTAACGATGATATTCTCCGCCGCAGTGCTCGGACCAACCCACGCGATACCAATATCGCCGTAAGCGCTCATGGTAATGTCGGAATCTCTTTCCGTCCAGGCTTTGTAGGAGTTGACCAGAACTTCCTGTCCCGTAGCGGTGACACTATGGCGAGTCGTCAAGCCGTCATAAACATTCATGTAGACGCCCCAGGACTTGGAAGAAAGCCCTTCCTGTCCGTAGGAATTCCAGCTGATGGCAAAACGTGTTCCGTTGACGGCTTCGCGCGTAATGGCAATTGAGGGAGAAACCTGGTTGAACGTCGTGAACGTATTCGCCTGCGTTTCTGAACCAATTTTGGTCATGTTGCTGTTGAAGCACTGGAAGTAGATATTGTATCCGCTTCCGACCTGAGAGGACCACGCGACGACAAACTGTCCCTCGTCGTTGACGGCAATCACCGGAGATTTCTGGTCAGCCTTCGTAACCGAGTTAACCAGGATCTGCTCGGAAGCTTTGTTCGCGCTGTCGAAACGGCGCGCCCAAATGTTCAGACCGGTCTGACTGCTGTCAGTAGACTGCCAGACGACATACAGATTGTATTTGTCGTCCATTCCGACGCTGGAAAGATTCTGTTCGTAAGAATCTGCCGTATTGACAATAAACGATTCACCGATTTTCTTGCCGTCAAAGTCGAAACGCTGCGCGTAAACCGCGTATTTATCAACCGCGTTTCTGGAATCATTATTCGTCCACGTAACGACAAACTGCGTTCCATCCTGCGACATAATGACAGAAGATTCATTCTGATGTCCCTGCGTCGTTTCAAGAATCGCCGTTCCATCCACGACACCGCGCTCCACGAGGAAGGAATCTGTCGTGGGCTGGCCAACCATATTGAAGACACGCGCGTAAACGTCATAACTGGCCAGTTCGTTATTGTCCATCATTCCGTCATAGTTCATGTCACGTCCACTGACTGTCCATGAGACAACAAAGTTACCCATGTCGTCCATGGAAACATCCGGCTGGGTGTGGATTCCATCCACAAAGTCAGAGACATAGAATTCGGAACCGACGGCATTGCCGAAACGGTCGAAACGCTGTCCGACAATGACACTCTTGTTCTTCGGTTTGATGATGACTTCTTCTTCCTCTTCGTCTTCAGAAGTCGTGGTATCATCCGTTTCTTCTTCATCCGCAGGAACTTCAGCCTCAATCTCCGAAACCCAAACGACAACATAGTCACCATTGCTATTCATGGCAATAGCCGGCTCATCCTGTTTAGCGTTCGTCGTGGAATTGGCGACGTCGTTAATGTCAGCCGCGTCCGCGTCTTCCGGATCTTTCGGCATAAACTCAGGATCAAGAGGTTTGTAGGAAGTTTTGTCATCCGGATCCGTCGAAATGATGAACGAAAGTTCGTAATCATCTCCCTGCTCGCCATCCTTGTTGCCGTCCAGATTGTTGTCGAAACGGTCTTCAACCCGCGAACGAACAATCAGTTCATATTTGCCGTCGCCAAGTTCTACTCCATCTTTGAAGACGACACGGTAAATGTTCTTCTCGGAGTGATTATCGACGCTGCCCTGATAGGTTTCATCCGTCTTATCGTATCCAACCAGCTCAATGCGCTCAATGTAGTCCGTCGTGACGACAATACCATCTTTCAAAAGAGCGATATTAGTCAGACTCATGATACTGTTCGCGCCATTTTCATAGACCGGATTGCCAAAGTAATCCGTACCAATGACCTTCTGGCCAATAACCTGTTCGTCCAGAGTAATGGTAAAGCCGTTCAGGAAACCCTTAATGACATCTCCGTCATTGATGACAATCTCTTTCGGTTCTCCGGATTTCACGATAGTCGTATTTCCATCCGCGTCCACTTCTTTAGTAGTAAAGTGACATGAGCTGCCGACCGAGACAACACACGGCCCAGCATCATCCTGCGCCTGGTAGTAGGTACGGGTGTAAATGCCTTCCGAAAGACTCTCGTTACTCTGCCACGCGAAATACATATCGCCGGCAGCCGTCATGTCCACGCTCGGAAGTCTCTGGCTTCCAATGATCGCGGTATTGACCCGGAACTCATCCGCATACTCGCCGTTCGGACCAACAGTATTGTCTTTCCCGATTTTGGAATTGCTGATGTATTTCTGAGCGTAAATACCCCAGTTGTTCGGATCGCCGGCCATGGTACCATCCATGAATTCCTGGTAACTTTCCCATACAATCACGAAATCACCATCCACGTCCATCGCGACCTTGGAGAGCTGCTGGTCATAGGCAACCGTGGAGTTGACCCGGAAATTTTCCCCGACCTGCTGCGCGGTATTATCGTAACGCTGCGCGTAAACATCGTAAATCTGATCTGTTTTTTCGGAACTGCTCCAAGTCACGACGAAGTCGCCGTTGGCATCCAGAGCAACATCTGACCACCTCTGGTCACCGACGGTTGTCGTGCTGTTGACACGGAATTCACCGCCCGCGGCACCAATGATGACTTCCATATTGGCACCGGTAATGTTATCAATCCACGTGGCGTAGTACGCGACCTGCGTATCAAGACCAACCGTTCCGTAAGGACTCGTATCGGAGGTACCGCCATGGCAGACCGCGACAACCAGACCATCCACAAGACTCGGACCTCCGGAGTCACCGTGGCAGGCACAGGTTTCTTCGTCACCAAGACCAAGGTCACTGGTAATGCCAAATTCGGTCTGGAGAGTGTTGTTCTCTTCCGTGCCATCGTCAAAGTCATAGTAAAGCAGACCGCGTTCCGCGTATTCATACTTGTTTTTACCGTAACGAAGCTGATCGTCCGCCACCGTCGCGCCTTCGGTACCAGTACCGGAAATACCAAATCCAAGTCGTGTGTAGACCGCATTCAGGTCGGCCGAGGTATCACGATTGATCTCGTAACCCGTGACAACTCCGGTGAAACTGGAAGTGAGCTTGATGATGGCAATGTCCGCCAAATCACCGAAAGTGTAGCTTTCATGAACGTAAAGTTCGTCGAGCTGAGCCGTAGTCTTGGTTCCGTCGTCGGAATAGAACCAGATGGAGGTATTATCCTTCGTGGCGCGGAAATCTTCTCCAACCACGACGTGGGCCGCCGTCAGAACGTAGATGTTACCGCCGTCCGCAAGAAGGACCCCTGACCCCATGTAGTTGCCGACTGTGATTTGAGCGATACCGGCCTGCGTGGAGATGGGATCTTCCGCGTCGTCATCACGAACGATAAAGTCATCAGCCGTGATAATACCGGAAACCATTCCCTGCTCCGCGTTACTCTTGAATTGGCGCGCGAAAATATCCGCTTCATAAAGAGCATCGGAACCGGTGCCATAGCTGGTCCAGGAAATGACGAAGTTGCCTTCATAGTCCATGTCGATCGAAGCGTATTTCTGGTCATTGTCCGTCGTTTCATTAACCATGAACTCACCGAGCTGACCATCCTGAACCGTGGTAATGGCAATGTCGCCCTGGGTCAGTTTGTGAGTAATGTTCAAATCCGGGACATCCAGGCTGCTGTCGTCCAATACCTGAATGGCAATGTAAAGCTCTGTCATGGAGTTGGTCGTGACCTTAAACGACACGTTATCCTGCAGGCCGTACTTCTCAACCATGGCGTCAAGCGCGGCCTGAACGACCTTGCGCGTCGCGTAAGCGTTAACCGCGTACTCGATCATCTCGGTTTCATAGACCGTTCCGGAAGCATCCATGTACTTGATCGAGAAGAAACCTTCGCAGTCCTTGGTGAAGCTGAGTACCTGCACTTCATCCACCGCACCGAGGTCATTCCCCTGCGCGTCGTAACGCTGGGCGTAAATATCCCAGCCGGTTTTGTTGTCTTTACCCTGCCACGTGATGACGAAATCACCCGCGTGCGACATGGCGACACGGCTGTAGCGCTGATCACCAACCGTCGTGGCGTTGACGACAAACTCTTCGCTCTTCGCGACACCGTTCAGGTCGTAGATTCTGGCGTGAATGTTCCAGTCAGGCGCGGATCCTTCCTCCGCGTCATTCTGGGTCCACGTGACGACAAAGTTTCCGGCACCGTCCATATCCACGCTGGCGTGGCAGGCAGTTTTGTCATCCGTAATTTGAATGGTCCACTCACCTTCGTCAATCGGCGTTCGCCCAAGATCCTCATCCCACTTCGTGTACTCAATCTTGGCAAAGAGACCTTCGTAACCCTTTTCCTTGGACTGCCAGACCGTAACGGAATCACCTTCCGGGTCAACGGCCGTAGCGTCAGGCGTCCAAACCTCACCCTCAAGATCGTTCAGGACCTGATCGCCTTCACGTTCCTGAAGAACCGGATTGCCCTCTTTGTCGAGAATCGGGTTGCCGTCTTCATCTGTCTTGATGACCTGGGAAGCAGAATTGTCATCCGGAGCAGTACGGTTTCCGTCGCCGTCAACAAGTTCCGGTGTGACGGTCGTCTGGTCCGTGGCGGATTCAATAATCTCAAAACCGATCCTGACATCCACCGCGTCCGGATTCTGACCATCAATTCCAAGACCAATGCCATAAGCGTCCTGGATATTACGGGAAAGAATCAGTTCGTATCTTCCACTGCCAAATTCGACATCAGGATTGAAGATGACCACGGCTTCCCACTTGTTCTGCTCAAGCGCGGTAATTCCCTGCCGCTGAATGTACGGATCCGCGCTGGCGTTCATTCCGAAATAGATTTCCGAAATGGCGTTGTCCACGATTGAGCCGTCCTTAAGGAGAATCCAGTTTTCCGGATTGGTCACACTGTGCGTTTTGTTGCTTTCCATCGTGGATTCACTAATGTTCGTAGTGACCTTGAGCCAATCCATCATGTCTTCAGTGAAAGTAACGATAAGACCTCTCGAATCGCCTTCCTCCGTGTAGTCCACGACCTGCGAGTTGGCTTCGATTTTCTGACCGTCCGAGTAATAAAGTCCGGCCACTTCCGGTCCAACCGTATCATACGTTTCCTGATAGGCACGGTAGTAGATACTCTGGTAAGGCAGTCCCAATGTGGTTGTCGCGTCTTCCGTCCAGCCGAAAGTAAAACATCCGTCAGGCGTCATGGAGACCGAACTGTAGTGCTGTTTGTTGCCGTAGTCGCCTAAATAATGCTGCGTGACACCAAGACGTTCCATTCCTTCCGGAACTCTCTGCGGGTCAACCCAAGACATATTCTCCGCGCCTTCCCAAACCAGATCGGGATTTTCCAGCGGATTATAGACCGAAACGAGCTTGCTTCCCTTATTTTCGCCCTCGCCTGACTCAACGCTTATGACAGGCTCCGCGTTGAAGAGAGAAACATGATAGCTGCTGTCACTGAATGTGATACGGAGGAGTTCCTGCACTTCCCAGGTACCGTCTTCACGCTGCGACATGACTTCAACCACGTCAAAATCATACATGGTGTCGTTAATGCCGAGCAGTGTCAGCTGACGCGCGATCGTATCGCGAAGGATCTGAACCTTCGTCGCGGAATCATCATCCGCCTCAAATTCACCCCACGTAATGTACTGGTCTTCACCCTCTCCAAGGATCGTCTTGCGGGTTGCCGCCAGTTTTTCGTCCTCATTATCGCCGTCTTTAGTAACCGCGACACGGAAATGCCCAACCGCGTTCCGGACATCCAGAAGCTGATAGGAAACGTACTTGGCACTGATAGCCGGATTTGACGTGCGGACCGCAACCGTCATATCGTGCAGGTTTCCAGAGAACTGAACTTCGAAGTAAACCTCATCCGCGGAGAAGGGATCATCACCATTCAAATCGAAATTCGTGTCATCATATCCGCGTCCCACACTAGTACCAACAACCGTAACCTGAACGTCTTCAAGAGAAGCCCGCAACAATCCGGCTCCATTGAGAGAAGTGACAATCGCGTTCTGAATCACGGAAGCGGCGCTTACCTTATTAAGAACTTTATAAACCGTTCCCGGAACCGCATCATAGCAGCCGGAAAGGTCCACCGTCACACCCACAGTACCATCACGAAGAATCGTTGCGGCTTCGCCGGTAAACGCGTCAATTCCGGTATCCTGATAGGCATAATCAATCGTAAAGGTGAAATTCTGCACCAGAATGGTAGCATCGGTAATATCGTCGTCATTCAGAGGTTTCGCGATCGGATTTCCCTCATCATCAAGGACCGGCCCGTAATCATCCCCCTCTTCATTGTTCATGACATATTCATTGGTAAAGAGAGTGTCAGATCTGCTGGTAACCTTCCCTTCCGCGTCAACCCATTCGGCCGGCGGCAGCGTGGAATCATAAAATCTGGTAAGCGGAATGGAAAGATAGGCACGGGCATCCGTTCCGTCACGGTTGGCGTTGGCGATGCTTTCCGTATACAGAATATTTTGCTTGCCGGCATCAATTCCATCGTATCCCGGCGCGGCATCCGCCATCATGAAGTTAATTCCGAAACCTTCGCCTTTCACCGTGTCAAAGACACTGTGGAGGATATTGGAGAGTCTGGCGTACTGCTCCGCGGTGCAGCCTTCATTATAGATCTCCGCGTTCTGCCAAACATCATAACCGTCTTCGGCCAAAGTCACGATACGGTATTGCACACCGTCTTTTTCCAAAGTGCCTTCCGGATCTTCCACGACTCGCACGAACATGCCGTTCTCATCCCGCGTACCATTCTGCGCGGCGGCAAGAATCGTATCAATCAGCGCGTCAACATTGGCGTTGATGCCGGTAACGGTTAGCTCCCTACCGTTATAGGCATGAATCCAGGTCATATTTTTCTCTCTCGGAATGTATAACAGCATATCCATCGCCGGGTCAAAGTACTGCAGGAGGTCCGCGTTCTGCTCTTCATTAATCTGCGGTTCCAGGTACTGCTTCATAATAGCGGCAAGAGAAACGTCCTCGACTGATTCATTACCATACCCGTCATAAGAAACGAGGTAGTCGCCGTCTGCGTCGAGGACAGCGTTCGTATTCAGTCCTTTTCCCCAATAGACAGTTCCCGTGCCGTCCAGCGAAGCGGAATTGCTTCGAGCCATGCTGATAGGATTGGCCAAAGCGGTTCCATCCCATTTGTACATGGAGTAAAGGTTCTCACCGCCCTGCCACGCGACCATAATCTGGTTGTTTTTGTTAATGGCGACAGAAGATTTAGAGTCAGCGTCATCCACCATAATGGAATCAACGACCTTTGTGAAGAGAGTGGAATTGTCTTCCTGGAGTTTCTCTTCGTAAATGGTCATTCGGACATCAGCACCGTTTCCTCCGGGTTCGTAAAGATTGTCATCGTAGCCGCGCCACGTCCAGGTAACCACCGTCTGGCTTCCATCGGGCGAGACGGCGACCTGCGGGAATTGGGCATCGCCGGTAACTTCCGCGTCGACTCTTTCCTCATCGCCAAGTTTGTTCGCCTCGGCATCAAAGCGCTGCATATAAACGCCGTTGAAGTAGGAGAAAGCCTGTCCGGTAGAAGACCAAACAATCGCGAAATTCCCGTCATTGTCCATGGCAATGGCGGAATCATCATTGGGATTCACGGTGTTATCGTTCACCAGGAACGCGTTACTGGTAGCGATCCAGCATTTTCCGTCATTGAGGATTTCATAGCTTCCTGTTTTGGCGGCACTGTCATATTTGTAGCTGCTGTACATTTGCGCGGAGAACGTACGCGCGTAAATATCCGACCAGCTTCCCGCGACCTGGGTCGAGAAGACGTCACTGGTCCACGCGATAGCAAAATCGCCATCCGCGTCCAAAGCCACGCTGGAATTATACTGGTCCGTAGTACGGAGGATCTTTGATTTTTTGTTATAAATTTCGTTTGAAGTGGGATTTACGCGGAATTCTTCGCTGCTCTGCTTCAGGGTAGTGGTGAAGTAGGCCGCGCTGTCGAGCTGGGTTCTGGCGTTCCAAAGCTGTTCCGGAACCTTGTCGAAATTGGCGGCGGTAACATAATCCACGCCCTTGAAGACGATCTGTTCAATATCCTGCTTTCCGGCAGAGTTGATGAACGTAACGTCAAACCCAATGACTTTTCCGGTTTCATCCAAACCGTAAACCGGCACAACATTAACTTCATAGGAATCCCGAATCAGGGAGTCAGCCCCGCCCGCTGTTCCTCCCTGCGCAAGAGAAGGAGGCAGCACCTCATCGACCGTGGACTGCATCAAGGCGACAGCGAGCTGTTCAGCGGTAGCAGCGGCATCGATTTTGTATCCGATGAAATTTCCATCTTCATCGTAGTATTTTTTCAGCTTCTCTTTACCGTAAATGTCGGTTTCTTTTTCATATTCGACAAAAACTTCAAAGATTTCAGGAGCGCGTGTCTGTTTTACGGAAGCACCCGCGAAGAGTTCCTCATTCGCGGCTTTAACCGTAATCAGTTCAACAGACTCACCATTGCGGAAGTCAGCGTCAGCAAAGGAATCCGCGCGGAATTTTACCGTGTATTTTGCCTGAGTGTCAGCCGAAACCTCAACATTTCCCTCACCAAAGATCTGCGAGAGCGCGTCCTGCATGTTTTTCGCGTTCTCATAAACATATTCCAGATCGGTCATATTGGTGAAATTAAAGGTGACAGGCTCCTCATCGCCAAAAGACAACTCATACTGCACAGTGATATTCATTCCAGGATCAAAAGTGATTTCCTGAATGTAGTATTCTCCAGTCTGAATTTCGAAACTGTAGAGCATATTGTTAATGTCATCGACCGCGGAAGTGTCAATGGTCAAACGCTGGACCTCATCAGTAAAGTATCGCGCGTAAATGTTCTGATCCGTTTCGCCGGACATCCGGAGATTCACATTGACTTTCTCACCGTTCTCATTGATGTAGAAGCCGTCAATATAGTTCTGGGCGGTATAGAACGTCAAATTGTCGTTTGAGTCGTACCATCCGACATTTCTCGATCTATCGCGGAAGATATAGTCCGTTCTTGTCCAGGTCGCAACGAAATCGCCGTCGGCGTCTACCGCGATACTGTTTCCGTTGGC
Source organism: Thermoguttaceae bacterium (assembly GCA_017408405.1). Lineage (GTDB taxonomy): Bacteria > Planctomycetota > Planctomycetia > Pirellulales > Thermoguttaceae > RGIG3701. Next base: position 14,836 of record JAFQUP010000215.1, on the reverse strand, counting down.
ATCCGTATCCTGAATAGCGGAATACTCGGTGTTTACGAGAATATCCGTAGCTGTATTCGGCGTAACCGAAAGGAGAATACGAGCTTCAAGCGAGTCGAGCGCCAATTTCCGGCTGCACTTCTCGGAGACGGATTTTTTGTGCGAGGTTTTCTTCGGCGCAACGGCGAAAAAATCACGTAATGAAGACAGGTTCAGGATTGACATCTTATTCTTTCCTTTTATTTTAAACAAGTGACAGAAACCAAACACACCGCCCCCCTTAAGAGCGAGAATCAGGTCTCACTTCCAGTAAATTTAATATTGTCAAGGCCAATAGTTCCCCACTGGCCGTTAAACGTTTAACATTTTCAGTCGAAAATCAGTCTTTTACCGATTTTAACACGATTTTTGTATTAAGGCAATACGTAATAATCGAAATATCGGCAAAAAAAAACCATATTCCTAATGAATCTTTGCTCATTTGGTAAAAATTTATTGAGAAATACACGAAATTGACGCAAAATCATCACGGATTAAGAATTGGCCAAATTCTTAAACCCGGACTCTCGGATTTAGGCGAAATTCACAGGAAATGAGGATTTTGAGTTTATTATCGAGTATAACCGGTCCCAAACGACCAAATGTGCGTTATGGCATTTCCCTTAATTGTTATCGTGCAGCCACCAGCAGTACTTTTCGGAGGTAAGGGCACTGAAACAACGGGGATTTTCCGGCGGAAGCATCGCGGCACGATGAATTCCCGGAAGAAGTTCCAAATCGAAAATTTCATCACATCCACTCTCGAAGAGGAACGTACCTTCCTCGCGTCCGGTAAGTATATTCACTAACACTACGCCGCAAATGGTATTTTGGTTCTTTCTCCAGAGCGGAAAATCTCTATTTTCGTCATTTCTAACGATTTTTGAGAGTCCGACAACGGCATAATTTCCCCAAAAAGCCAAACCTCTGGTAATTCCGGGAAGATGACGTACGGTTTTGACTTCACAGTTTTCAGGATTCATGACGCAAAGTTCCCCGGCGGCGGAATTCAGGAACCAGAGGCACTCTTTGTACCATCTTGGCGAATGGGGCATGGAGAGCCCTTCCAAAATAATCTGATTTGAACGAGCGTCAATCAAAATCCCGTCATTGGTTCTCTTCTGCCATCCCAGCGGTTCGTCCGAACGCGCAAAGGCCGTCACATACGCGAGCTGGCCGTCAACCGCTTCCGCGCCGCTTAAATGGCATCTGTCATCCGGCATGATGTCGGTAATGAAATCAGGTTTCCAGACGACCTCAAAATGATATTTGAAACTTGGACGCGCGACACATGAAAAACGAGTGTTTACGAAGAGCATGCCTTCTCTGTCCGTGAGGACATCCCCAACGCCGATATTTCCCACGTACCATGATGTTCTCGGCAGGTAACAGGCATCATACGCGCCGGGCCGTTCCCGGTCATACTCATACGCCAACGGCTGCGCGTCCGCGTAGAGAGAAATTTCATTTTTGGAGGCAATCAGCAACTGATTTCGCATTACCTTCATCCCGGTGGGCATCTCCATGGCGCGCTGGAGAAGGGTAACCATATTTCCATCCCATCCAAGAAAACAGATTTTTCCTGAACGCCGTGTCGAAAAAACGACACTTCCGCTGAAACTGGTCATCCAATCCCTAAATCCGGGATCCGCTTCACAGTGTACGGTATTTCCCGCGGTCTCCTGGTTGATCATTCCCATTTTGTTGCCTCACTTTCCGTTTCAGGGAAAATCATCCATTGAAACGTAAATCAATTCCAAAAACTAATGACAGACTTGGTATAATAATCGGAAAAATCTGCAGATAAGTCTATTCAGGAATGAGATTATTTGGTATAATCAGCTTGAATCCTAAAAATATTCCCCATATAATCGACAAGGTTTCACTAATGTTAATGAAAAAAATCATCATTTTCGTTTTTTTCCTTTTTCTGACAGGCACCTATTTACCGGGTAAGGCAGCGGCAGGGCAATCATCAGAAGCCGCGCAAGCGGATACCGGGTCATTAAACCTGCCGAAAAATCCATTTACCCGAATCGTCCGGGATTCCGCGGATGAAATGCTTTCATTCGATACGTCTTTATTAACGTTTGCTTCCGAGGACGGGCAATATCGTGTGACGCTGGCAGCCGCGATTCATATCGGCGACACGGGCTACTACCAGGAGTTGAACCGAAGATTTCAGGAATACGACGCGGTTCTCTATGAAATGGTAGGAGATAATGATCCGCGCCCAAGCTCTGAACGTGAAAGCGGAGGGTTTATCGGCTGGGTTCAGCGTTTGTCCGCCGTCGCGATGAAACTTGATTTTCAGATAGGCTCCATCAACTATCACGCGGAAAACTTTGTTCACGCGGATATGACGACCGCGGAATTCGCAGCTGGAATGAAAAAACGCGGCGATGGTTTCGTGGTATGGTTTCTGCGAGCCATGGGATACGAAATGGTCCAGCCGGTAGAATCGTTCAGCAAGGAACTGGAGTTTAACGGGGATCTTCTTAAACTGATTTTTCTTCCCAATCGAAGCAGAACGCTGCGTCGAATGAGTGTGGAAAATCTCGCGGAACTGGATTCAACCATTATCCCGACAGAAGGAAAGCACGGCTCAACATTAATCACTGACCGCAACGACAAAGCGCTTCAGATCCTGCGCCGCGAATTGGACTCGGGCAAGAGCAATCTCGCGATTTTTTACGGAGCGGCTCATCTTCCGGATTTCGCGAAAAAACTGGAAAAAGATTTTGGCATGAAACCAGAAAAGATCGAATGGCTTCCATGCTGGAAACTTGACTGATTGGCGAAAGTGAGTAAGTTGGATTAATTAATACTGTGCCTTAAGGGGCTGAAACAAAATGAATGCCTGGCTCGTCGTAAATCATTTCGTCCATTCAGAGAAGTTCGACACGCTTTACTCCATGCTGATTCGTTCCTGCGAAGAGGCGGGCGTGGACATCAAAATTCGCACCAACGCGGAATTACTGACGGAAATTGACGAAGAATTCGCGAAAAAACCTGATTTTGTCCTTTTCTGGGATAAAGACCTGAATCTCTGCCGCCACCTTGAAAATCAGGGAATCCGAGTCTTTAACCGTTCCTGCGCGATTGAGGTCTGCGATAATAAAAACCTGACGTGCCTGGCACTCGAAAAACACGGCATCCCAATGCCGCGGACCATCCTGGCCCCTAAAACGTTCCGTCCGGATCAATATCCTGAACTTGATTTTCTCGTGACTGTCGGATCGCGGCTTGGTTTTCCGCTGGTCGTCAAGGAAGCGTTCGGCTCATTCGGAGCGCAGGTCCATCTCGCGCGTAATCTGGAAGAACTTCAACATATCGTTCAGGGTATCGGCACACGCCCTATGCAGTTTCAGGAATTCATCCGCTCGGAATGGAACGGTCAGACCGCGGACGTTCGGCTTCATGTTGTCGGCGGCGAAGTTAAAGCCGCGGTCCTTCGAACGGCCAAATCCGGTGACTTTCGCGCCAACGTCACAAATGGAGGAAAAATGCTGCCTTGGGAAGCGTCTCCTGAACAAAGAAAACTGGCAGTACGTGTTTGCCAGATTCTGGGCACAGACTTTGCCGGCGTGGACCTTCTGTTCGGCAAAAACGGCAATCCAATTCTCTGTGAAGTAAACACGAACGCGCATTTCAAAAATCTCTTTGACGCGGTCCAAATCAACGTGGGACAATTCATTGCTGAATACGCGGTCTCGACGATCAGAAAGGAAAGAGCATGATTCACGCTCTGCTCATTTATGATCGGCCCCGGCTTGCCAGAAACCAATGGTTCGCGCAAACTTTTCAAAAAAAATGCTCGCGTCGCGGATGGCATCTTCAACTGAAACTTGCCGAAGAGATGGACCTCTCAAAACTGGAGTATCTTCCGGATGCCGTTTTCATGCGCTGTTTGCGTCCCCAAATGTCGCGGTACCTGGAAACGCTGGGCGTACGCGTCTTTAATTCCGCGGCGGTCTCGAAAATCACCAATGACAAACTGGAAACATTTCATTTTTTTCGCCGCCTGGGAATCCCCGTCATGGAGTCTCGAGAACTTGATTTTCGCACTCTGCTCCCTTTCCCTTTCGTCCTGAAAACAGTCGATGGCCATGGCGGCAGCGAAGTATTTCTGGTTAATTCTGAAACAGAACTTCAAACATTCATCAGACAAGCCGAACACCCAACCTCGCGCCGCTGGCTCATTCAGCGTCTGGCGGATACTCCAGGACGTGATGTTCGTGTTTACGTTGTCGGCAATCAAATTATCGCGGCAATGGAACGAACTTCCCAAACGGATTTTCGAAGCAATTACTCACTCGGCGGCTCTGCCAAATTTTACGCGCTGAATTCGGAAGAAAAAGCTCTCGTCTCTCAAATTATTTCCTTTTTGCCGCTCGATTTCGCGGGTGTCGATTTGATTTTCCACCAGAACCAGCCTGTTTTAAATGAAATTGAAGATGTCGTTGGTACCCGAATGCTCTACTCCGAGACAGAAATTGATATTTTAGAAATATTTCTGGATTACGCGGAGAAGGAAATCCTGCGCAGAAAATAAATAAAAAAGCGGAAGCTTCCATTCCGTAAACGAAAACTTCCGCCTGTTTTAGTCCCTCACGCCTTAACGGCTCCACTCCGTCACTCCGCCCGGCCGGTCTTCGAGCGTAATGCCGATAGCTTTGAGCTGATCGCGGATGGCGTCAGCCGTCGCGAAATCTTTCGCTTTCTTCGCGTTTTTGCGCAGTTCGATGAGCAGTGCCATCAGGTCATTGACCAGATTGGAGTCTTCACCTTCCTCTTCTTTCGCGATCTCCTGATCGAAAACGCCCAGAATGTTCGCCAGTTCGCGGAAAATGCGGCATCCGGCTTTCAGCTGTTCCGCAAGTGCAGCATCTTTCGTCTCTTCCAGTTTGTTTTCGTCCACGAATTTGTTCAGACGCTTCACCAGCTCGAACAGTTCGCCGATCGCTCCGCCCGTGTTGAAGTCGTCGTCCATCGACGCGAGGAAGCGGTCACGCGATTCCTTGACTCCCGCGAGGAAATCGCCGGAAAGTCCTGCCGCAAACGCATCTCCAGCCGCCCGGTCCGCGTCAAACGCAAGCTCGTAGATGCTTTCGCCGGTCACGCGCTGGAAACGCTTGAAGAAGCGGTAGAACGCCTCCATTCCGGAACCAATCTGTTGAATACGCTCCCGACTGTAGTCGATCGGACGGCGATAGTGCGTCGAGAGAACGAAGAAACGGATATTTTCGCCGGTAAACTCCTTCAGCATATCCTTAAACGCCGCCGCGCCCTTGGATTTGCTGATCTTTCCGCCTTCCTGACTCGCCAGATCGCCTTCTTCCGGAGCCGCTTCGCGGGTCTTGCGTCCGCCGACCTTTCCGATCTCGCTCGAAGCCTGCATCAGCCCGTTATGCATCCAGTACTTTACGTACGGTTTGCCCGTGCAGCATTCCGACTGCGCGATCTCATTCTCGTGGTGCGGGAACATGAGGTCCAGCCCGCCGCCGTGGATCTCGAACGTGTCGCCGAGCATTTCATGGCACATGACGGAACATTCGATGTGCCACCCCGGACGTCCCGGTCCCCAGGGGCTTTCCCAGGACGGTTCCCCCGGTTTCGCGGCTTTCCAGAGCGCGAAGTCTGCGGCATTGCGTTTCTGCGAGGCCATCGAACCGCCTTCTCCCTGCATCTGGTCGAGCGTGCGGTGGGAGAGCTTGCCGTATTCCGGGAACTTCGCCACGTCAAAGTAAACGTCGCCTTCCGCCGGATACGCATACCCGCGGTCGATCAGACGCTGGATGAACGGGATCATGTTCTTGATGTGGTCCGTGGCTTTCGGGAAATCGCTCACGGTCGTGACGTTCAGCGCGCGAATATTCGACTGGTAATCCTGGATCATCTCTTCCGCCAGCGCCGCCATGGAGATCCCGCGGGCATTCGATTCGTTAATCAGTTTGTCGTCCACATCCGTAATATTAATGATAAAACGCACATCATATCCGGAATAAACGAGATGACGCTTGACCGTATCAAAAATCACGGGACCAACCATATGCCCAATATGGCTCGGTTTATAAACCGTAGGGCCGCAGAGATACATTCCGACTTTATTTGTGCCGGTAACGGTCTTAAATTCTTCTTTCGATTTGGAAAGTGTGTTGAAAACCTGAATCATTACTGGATCCTTTCAGGAAATTTAGTGAAATACGGCGTTCTCTGCGTTAAAAAAACACGTGAAACCAACAACATTCACTAATTATACCATTTTTACGGAAAAATGCAAGGGGAAAGACCTCATAAATCCCAATTCCATTCAGAGACAGCCAAATTTAAAGAACCTTCTCCAAACACAATTCCACGGAGAAAACAGAAGCGTTTTGAATTTTCAAAAGCATCGTGAGTTTCACGCGTTTAAAACGAGATTCCCAATGACGCGGCCCAAAATCAAAATTATCCTTTTTCTGAAAATAGAGTTTTAGTGAATGTTCCTTTCAACAATCTGAATTTCAAATAATTCCCCGCCAAAAGCAAAAAACCAAATCATTCGGATGCGCTTGCGCTTAAATTTCCGACAGAATTATTTCCAGATTTTCCTGTTTTCTCAGTTATGACGGCATTCTCTTCAAAGAATTGAAAAAAAAACACTTTTTTTCGCGACAGATCCATTTATTTTGACACAACATGAAATATAATAAATAAAAAATGGAAAATATTCCGTTTTTTTCCAAAAGACAGGATTTCAAATCACCCTTAAGACCCGTTCCCGTTTCATGGAGATATTTATGGAAACTCCGACCGCCGCAAACGGAGGCAATCCCGGAAAGAAGAAGAGAAGCTGGAAGAAACTGCTTCTTTGGCTGTTTTTGCTCATTTTGCTTTTTTCACTTGTTTTTCACTTCACCAGTTCCCTACTTTTCCGCAAGACTGAGGCCGGGCATCTGAAATTCATTACTCCTACTGTTGCTCAGTTTCGGCATGAGATCGCGGTCCGGGGAGACATCAGCAGTTCGGAAAATCAGGACATCAAATGCCGTGTCCGAAGTACCGGAGGCGTGATGATTACCTGGGTCGTGGATGAAGGTACGGAAGTCAAGGAAGGCGATACGATCGCGGTCCTGGATAATTCCACGCTGATCGACAATCTGGATGCCCAGCAGATCAAGGTCGCGCAAAGCGAAGCGGAAGTCAAAGCGGCGGAGAACAATCTCCTCACCGCCAAAATCGCGAAAGAAGAATACGAAAACGGCTCGTACAAAGTAAATCTTCAGAAGCTGGTCAGTGCCCAAATTAAAGCCAAGGAAGAGCGTGACAGACTTGCCGAGTATCTTCAGCACAGTAAAATTCTCTATGAAAAGGGGTTCGTGACTCAATCCCAGCTCGAAGCGGATATTTTCTCTCTGAAGCAGGCGGAATTGACGCTCCGCGCGGCGGAACTTGATATTTACGTGCTGAAAGAATATACGCACAATAAACAAACCAACAATTACGAAAGCGACATCAAAACAGCTGACGCGAATTTGTCCTCCAAAAAAAGCGTTCATCTTCAGAATGAAACGAAACTGAAGGACATTCAGCAACAAATTGAATACTGCACAATAAAATCTCCTTCGGACGGAAAAGTCCTTTATGTCAACGAGACAAACCGTTTCGGTTCCTCGGAATTCCTCGTTTGCCAAGGGGCCATGGTGCGTGAACGACAGACCTTCCTTCGTCTTCCAAACTCGAACAAACTTCAGGTAACCGCTGACATTCATGAAGGAAAAATCAGTTACGTTAAAGTGGGACAGAGCGTCCAGGTTCATACGGACGCGACTGGCGACAAAATAATCCAGGGAACCGTCATCAAGGTTGATGAAAACCCGCAGCCTACCAATCACTGGATGGGGAACGTCAAAGAATACCGTGTCACGATCCGGCTCGAAAATCCAGAAGGAATTCTGCCCGGTATGACCGCTGAAACAAAAATCCTCGTGGAAGAATCTCAGGATGAAAAGCTCATGATTCCGACACATTCCGTTTTTGAGCATGGCGGAAAATATTACTGTATCGAAAAGAAACCTGACGGAACCCTGACTCCAATTACCGTAGAACTTGGACACAGTAACGATAAGATGGTCATCGTCACCAGCGGCGGATTGACCGAAAAAACCCAGCTCGTCGCTGCCGCTTTTGAAAATCGTGAATTGATCTCTCTTCCCGAGTTGGCTGCCGGCGAAACCTCATCTCCAACCATTCGCCCCAAAAATGAAGAAATTTCGGGAGACTTCAACGGAGAAAACAGTAACTCCAGCTCCCCTCAAGCCGGGATGAAACCTGACGGCGAAATGGGATCTGACGGGCCAAAATTTGGAGCGGGTGAAATGGGGCAAAACACTGGAATGCCCGGTGAAATACCTGCCGGAATGAATGGCATGAGACCCGGCGGACCGAGACCTGGCGGACCGAGACCCGGAGGCATGAGACCTGGCGGACCAAGACCTGAAATGGATAAAATGGAACAAAATGGAGAAATGTCTGCTGGAATGGGAGAAAACGGATTCCCGCCTGGAATGGATGGGATGACACCTGACGGACCAAAACCAGGAATGGGCATGCGGCCTGGTCGTCCCCGCCCTAGAATGGGAGAAAATGGATTTCCGTCTGGAATGGAAGGAATGAGACCCGGCGGCCCGAGACCAGAAATGGATAAAAAGGAACAAAACGGCGGAACGCAGGAAAATGTTCTTTCAGCCCCCACTCTCTGATTCATCCAGGTATCTCCGATCGGAAAAGCAAAATCTTCTTTTCCGATCGGGCTGCGCGTAAAAATTCAGCTTTTTCCCAAAAGGAACCCTAAACAGTGAGCGAACATTTGGCAGCATCCTTAACAGATGTCCAGAAACATTACTTTCTGACCGGTGAAACGGTCAAAGCCCTTCGCGGTGTCTCATTTGATGTCCCGAAAGGAGATTTTCTCGCGATCATGGGAACAAGCGGTTCCGGAAAAAGTACCCTTTTGAATCTCCTTGGCTGCCTCGATCCGCCAACCTCCGGAAAAATCCTGCTTGACGGTGAAGACGTGAGCAAAATGACGGATGACCAGCTTTCGGAAATTCGCGCGAGCAAAATCGGATTCATTTTTCAGGCGTACAATTTGATTCCCCAGCTTACGGTTCTGGAAAATATCGAGGTTCCGCTCCATTATTCCGGAAAAATCACGCCCCAAATGCGTGAACGCTGCCGTGAACTGGCTGAAATGGTCGGTTTGGGTAACCGCCTGAATCACCGTTCCTTTCAACTTTCCGGCGGTCAGCAGCAGCGTGTTGGAATTGCCAGATCTTTGGTAAACAATCCGGCATTTATCCTAGCGGATGAACCAACTGGAAACCTGGACACCGCGACGACCAATGAAATTTTGGACCTTCTGAAAAAACTCAACGATGACGGCAAAACCATCATCATCGTTACCCACGAACCCGAAGTTGGAGATCAGACCAAACGCGTTATCCAGCTTCGTGACGGACTGATCGTCAGCGATAAAAAGAACTACTGACCGCCAGCCCCAAAACATCAAACGGGCAAAAGCCTTCCGTCCACATTTAACTGCCATTTACTGAAAATTTATGCTTTATACTTGGTTACGCACATTCCAGCTTGGTTTCAAAAGCCTGATGCTTCACCCCATGCGTTCACTTCTGACGGTGGTGGGCATCTTCATTGGCGTTTCCAGCGTCATTTGGCTTTTAGCCATTGGAGAAGGAATCAGTCAGAAATCCCAGGAACAAATCGCCAGTCTCGGGGCAACGAATATCATCGTTCAATCCAGTCCGCCGCCAGACGACGCCTCCACTAACGTACGCGTTCTCATTTACGGTTTAACCCGATACGATTTTGAGAAAATTAAAGAAGTCGTTCCGGACATCAAAGAAGCGTTTCCTATTCGTCACATTAAACAGAGAATCAGTAAAGGAGATAAAATTCTTGACGGACGTCTCGTCGGCTGCACGCCGCACTACCAAAAAGCGAATGGTCTGAAACTTGCCCGCGGTCGATTTATCGATGATTTGGACTGTGCCGCCAAGAGAAATTTCTGTGTCCTGTCGAATGAAATGGCAACTGAACTTTTTGCTTTTGAGAATCCTATTGGGCAAAATGTGAAAATCGGCCGTTACTTCTACACTGTGATTGGAGTCTGCCAGCCCAAAAATGCCTCAGCGGCTATCGGCGGTACTTTCGAATCTCAGGATTACAGTCGGGACGTTTATTTTCCGATCCAGACCTTTTGGTCCGAGTTAGGCGACCGAATCTCCACCAACCGAAGCGGTTCTCATGAAACGACGCAAATCGAAATCAACCAAATCACGTTCCAGGTTGAATCAATTGATGATGTCCACGCCACAAGTGAAATCATCAAATTTATTCTGGACCAAAATCATCAAGGGAAAAAAGACTGGAGCATTACGGTTCCTCTGGAACTTCTTGAGCAGGCACAAACGACTAAAATGATGTTCATGCTTTTCATGGGACTCATTGCCGCCATTTCCCTGGCAGTCGGCGGTATTGGAATCATGAACATTATGCTCGCTACCGTAACAGAACGTACTCGCGAAATTGGAATTCGCCGCGCGCTTGGCGCGAAACGAAGCGACATCACCCGTCAGTTTTTGGCTGAAACGATCATGCTTTCCGTGCTTGGCGGCCTGACTGGAATTTTTGGCGGTCTTCTTTGCGGTCCATTTACGGAAATCATGCGTTTCCTCCTCAATTTTTACCTGCCGAACGTAATGGATCAACTTCCGGAGCTAATGAAAACCATGGCTCCTATTCTCGTGCCATGGTCGATCCCGCTCGCTTTCGCGATTTCAGTTTCGATTGGAGTCATTTTCGGCCTTTATCCGGCTCGCCGGGCAGCCATGATGGATCCAATTGAAGCACTGCGTCACGAATGATGAATTTTTGAGCAGCCAATTTCAGACTTTTTTATCCTGTGCGAATTTTTTCCGACAGAAAATTCGCACATTTTAGTTTTATGCAAATCGAAGAATACTTTTCACAAAATAATCCCCTATCCCGCTGGAAAGATCATTCGATCCTGATTGCCCTCTCCGGCGGTGCTGACAGTACGGCTCTTTTGCGTCTTTTTCATCATTTTCAAAAAGAGTTCGATCTGAAACTCTTTGCGGCTCACGCGAATCACCAGCTTCGCGGAGAAGAATCAGATAGTGATGAAAATTTTGTCGATGAACTTTGCCGGAAGTTTAATATTCCGTGCGTGATAAAACGTTTGAGTATCGAAAGAACATCGGAAGGCCTGGAAGCGGACGCGCGCAGGGCAAGATACGCTTTTTTGGAAAAAACCGCGGAAGAATTGGGGTGCCGATATGTCGCGACCGCTCACCATCGGAATGACCAGATTGAAACGATTCTCTACCGGATTCTTCGCGGAACAGGCATCGCGGGCCTGGCAGGAATGGCACGATGCCGAAAATTAAATGAAGCCGTCACCCTCATCCGTCCGCTTCTTTCTTTTTCCAGAGATGAGATTCTTTCATATCTTGAGCGAACAGGTCAAGAGTGGCGAACAGATTCTACCAACTTCAGTGAAAATATGTTCCGCAACAGATTACGCCATCAATTGATTCCATTTCTTAAAAAAGAATTTTCTCCGAATCTTGAGAAAAGCCTTGAACGTTTGGGGAATATCGCGGAATCAGCTCAAAACTTCATTAATTCTCAAACAGAATTTCTGGCCCAAAAAGCAGTCGTTTCCACGGCAGCCGGGATTCAGATTTTTCCCAAAAATTCCCCTGAAACAGAAAAATTTCTCTGGTCAGAACTTTTACGCAGAATCTGGCAGGAAAACGCACTGCCCCAACAGTCCATGGGACAAAAAGAATGGGACTTGATGACCGCCATGCTCCTCAGAGAAAAAGGCACCCCGGAAATTCATATTTTTCCAGGAAACGTGGAAGTTCATCGTGAAACGGATACTCTTCGGATTCGATTTGCGAAAACTTTCCCCAAAAATCCATAAAAAATCATCTTCGGGGCTTGACAGATCCTTTTCAGAGGCGTAATATTAAGAGGAGTCGTTTTTTCAAAGTTCACAGTAGAAATTTTCCTGAATAACTCTCTTCTGAATAGTAGAGAAATTAGAGAATCAGCTTTTTTAAAAATCAATGAAAGTATTTTTTTCCGCGGGTGAACCCAGCGGCGACGTTCACGGTGCCAATCTGATTCACGCTTTACGTAAACTTGATCCCGAAATTCAGTGTGTGGGGTTTGGAGGACCAAAAATGTCTGCAGCCGGTCTGAAACAGCATTTTGACTTAACGTCGCTTGCCGTAATGTGGCTTGGAGAAGCCATCGTAAATCTTAGAAAGTTTTTCGTTCTCGCGGATGAGGCTGAAGAATACTTTCGTGAAGAAAAACCAGCTGCCGTCATCCTGATTGATTATCCCGGATTCAATTGGCATATCGCCAAACGGGCAAAAAAATACGGCATTCCAGTCTTTTACTACTCTCCGCCTCAAGTCTGGGGCTGGCTTCAGGGGCGAGTAAAAAAACTGAAAAAACGCACCGATATCGTTTTCAGCGGCTTGCCGTTTGAAGCTCAGTGGCTTCGAAAACACGGGTGTCGGGTTGAACTCGTGGGGCATCCTTTTTTTGATGAAATCAAAAACTATCCTCAAAATACCGACCTGATAAAATATTTAAATTCTCTGCAACCACTGGTTGGACTTCTTCCTGGTTCGAGAACGGGAGAGGTCCGGCGGAATTTTCCTGTCTTCTGGAAGACTGCCCTGAAAATTCAACGTGAAATGCCATGTGTCCATTTCGCGGTCGCAGCTTTTCGCAAATCCCACGCGGACTGGATTCAGAAATTTCTTGAAGATAAAAAATCCGAAGGTGAAATCAAAAACTTAAAAATTTATGTCCAGCACACTCCTGAAATCATCCAGACGGCTCATTGCTGCCTTAGCGTTTCTGGAAGCGTCTCTCTGGAGCTTTTAGCGAACGGAGTTCCAACCGTAATTTCCTATCGGGTTTCCAGATTCGCGTGGTATTTTCAAAAGTTTCTCCGCCGTTCAAAATACATTACGCTCGTAAACCTTTTGGCCGTTCCTAATCCTTTTCGGAGTCTGAATCCTGAATATCATCCGAATGGCCCAGATGCCAAAGAAGTCATTTTCCCAGAATATCTGAGCTGTCTGGACCGAAGCGGTTGGATCGCGGATGATTTACTGAAGTGGCTTAAAGACCAAACGCTTCATCAGCAATGCGTTCAACGCCTTGAAAAAATGCGTGAAGAAATTGGCCAGCCCGGAGCAGCCAGAAATGCTGCTGAAAAGATTTTGGAAAATATCAAACTCCAGGAAAGTTGAATCCCAGGAACCTCAAAATAATTGAAATTTTTATGTTTTACGAACCTCAAACGACCCAATTTGACCTTAATTTTGCCATTGGGAAAATTCCAGTACGAATAAATCCTTTTTTCTGGCTTCTGGTAATTCTTCTCGGCAGAAACCTTTCTCCTCCCATGCTTCTGCTATGGATTATCGCGGCTACCCTTTCCCTACTGATTCACGAACTTGGGCACGCTTTAGCCCTAAAGTATTTCCATATTTCCTCCCGAATCATACTCTACGGTTTTGGCGGATTAACTGTTTTTGACCGTCGATACCATTTGCGCTGGTTTGAAAACGCTTTCATCAGTTTTGCCGGGCCAGGTGCCGGTTTTTTGTTCCTTGGGGGAATTGCTTTTCTTTTCTCGCTGATTGGGCAACATGAGATTTGGAATTTTTTTCTTGCTATTCCTGGTCTTGCGCCATTTCCAAACCTGGCGGTTACCCAAACAGTTTTCATGTTTCTCTATTTTTTATTCGAGATAAATATTTTATGGGGAATTCTCAACTTATTGCCGATTTACCCTTTGGACGGAGGACAGATTGTGCGTGAAACACTCGTAAATTTTTATCCGCAGGATGGATTAAACCGTTCACTCAAAATCTCTTTCGTGACAGCCGTCATTTTTGTCGTCTGGTTTTTTCTCAACGAACAGCTCTTTGCCGCTCTGATGTTTGGATGGATCGCTTTTTCAAATTATCAGATCCTTAATCAATTTACGCGGCGCTGGTAAAGGATAAAAATCCATCACGAACACCAAAATATCGCCTGAAGAAACGACAAATTGACTTTTTTTTCAAAAAAATACTATTTTTCACTAAAAATTTCAAAATTTGAAAAAAAGTAACTTAGTGAGAAACGGAAATTACCGATAAAATAAATTAGAAAAGAAAACTTTTTGCAAAGGAAAAAACGATTAAACGAATCATCAGTTTTTCCTAAAAGAAAAATTTGTCTGTGTCAAGTGATTTGCCGTCAGAAACGAATCTCCAAGGATGGTTTTTGTTCGTTTTGGGAATCGATGGTCGATTCTCCCGGCATATCCAAAATCCTGATGGAGGAGAATTGTGGCTAAAGCAAAAAAGGAAGAAGAAGTGAAGAAAGCGGCAGCAGCTGCAGAAGTAAAAGCACCGGCAAAAAAATGCGCCAAAAAAGCGTGCAAAAAAGCGGAAGCTCCGGCAGAAGAAGTGAAAGCGGCCGCAAAAAAATGCGCTAAAAAAGTGTGCAAAAAAGTGGAAACTCCGGCGGAAGAAGTGAAAGCACCCGCGAAAAAATGCTGCAAAAAAGCGGAAGCCGCGGAAGAAGTGAAAGCACCCGCGAAAAAATGCACGAAAAAATGCTGCAAAAAAGCGGAAGCCGCGGAAGAAGTGAAAGCACCCGCGAAAAAATGCACGAAAAAATGCTGCAAAAAAGCGGAAGCCGCGGAAGAAGT
>JAFQUP010000214.1 GCA_017408405.1 Thermoguttaceae bacterium | reverse complement strand
CACGCTGAACGTCAGCGGCAAGGGACTCTACATCGGAAAACAGTCCGGCAGCGGAACATGGAGCTCGACCTTCACGCAGGAAGGCGGGTCGGTCAACATCGGGTCAGGCACAAACATCACCCTCGGCGAAGGCGGCAGCTACACAATGACCGGCGGGACGCTCAACACCCCGGCCATTATCGGTTCCACGAACGAAAACTTCAAGATCACCGGCGGCCTGCTCTCCCCAGGAGGCAAAGGCACCATTGGACAGACTCACGTCACGGGGGACCTCAAACTTACCGGAGAAAGCTCCTACCTGGTCACTATGGGTAATATTTCACCCGATAATTTATCCATGGACAGTGACCTGTTGCTTGTGGACGGACTGTTGACGCTCGATACTCTCCTGACGCCAGATTTCGTGGACAATATCTCCGCGGAAGACGAATTTGTCCTTATCGCCTCCAAAAATCCTATCCAAACCGAAGCCTATGAGAATATCGATGATTGGGCTTTCGCGCAAATTTCCCAAGGAATTATCGCCGCGGTTAAACAGGATTCCAGTCTTATCGCGGGTTACAATTACCTCGTAACAGCGCGTCTCAACAATGACACATCCGTTCCCGAACCTTCAACCTGGGTTCTGCTCGTGCTTGGCTGCGGCATCCTCTTCTGGCGAAAAAAGAAGACTGCCGTCCTTCCCGCTCTCGCACTCTCCTGTGTCCTGACCGGCTGCGGCGGTCCGAGTTATCCGGTCTGCACGTGGGAAGGAACGGTCAGCCTGAAAGGTGAGCCGGTTCCCGCTGGTGCCACGGCAAGCATCACAGTCTCTTCAACCAATCCGAAGACAGCCTCCCGCTCCGTTTCCGCTCCAATCGTTGATGGAAAGTACGTCTTGGAAAACGTACCACAGGGGGAAGTCCTCGTCCAGTTCAATATCGTGCAGGAAACTCCGGCGAAAAACCCGGAAGACGCGGCCCGTGGAATGACAGACGTGAAGAACCTCATGCCGAGAAAATTTAAACCGTTCACCGAAACTGCAAACGGTGACGCGATCGATAAGAATTTTGAAATCAAGTAAGTTAAATCAAAAAATGAAAAACACAAAACGCGGATTTACTTTGGTCGAACTGTTGGTCGTCATTGCCATCATCGGAATGCTCGTCGCTCTTCTTCTCCCGGCGATCCAGCAGGCGCGTGAATCAGCCCGGCGTATACAGTGTACGAATAAGCTGAAGCAGCTTTCGATTGGTATCCACAATTACGAATCGGCCCACAAAGGCTTCCCGTACGGATGCTATTCCTGGGCAGATGAATGCGACCCGGCTCGCTGGGATGGCTCTAACAAACGCTGGTACGAGGACCACAACTGGTACTCCTACATCATGGCGTACATTGACCAGACGGCAATCCATCAGATGATCGATTTCGATTACATGATGTCGCACGTGAAAAATTACGAGGCTCGCACGACAAAATGCCCGAATTTCTCCTGCCCGTCCGACATTGGACAGGTCGAAAATGAGTGGGGACATAAGAACTGGGCAAAACTCCGTTCCAATTACGTCTGCAACTGGGGCAACACAAACTACGCGCAGACGAACATTGGCTCTCCCGGTACGGATGAAGACCTCGACGGGGAAGGCTACGATCCGAACAATCAGCGATTCCGCGGCGCGCCGTTCGTGCCGAAGCGCAACAATCCAATGCAGAGAATCAAGGACGGCCTGAGCAACACGCTAATGCTCTCCGAAACGCTCGTTCTCCCGCACACAGGTTCCGCGTGGGGCGGTCCGATCAGTGAAGTTTCCGTCTCCGTCGGCGGTCAGACGTTCAACGGTTTCCGCACCCCGAACTCCGATGAAGGCGACTCGGTCATTCAGTCCCCGTCGGCAGCCATTTGCGCGTCGAACGGAATCCCGACCCCGAAACGGGTTAGCGGTCATCTGAATCAGATCTTTACCGTTCGAAGTCACCATCCCGGCGGCGTGAATGCGTCCCGATGCGACGGTGCGGTCTCTTTCTACTCGGATGAGATCAGTACTTTCGTCTGGCAGGCATTGAGTACTGCCGCGGGGAGCGAACAAATCAAAAAAGAGGACGAAATTTAAACGTTCTGTTTTCACCTTTCGCATGACGGCTGACTGCACTGAACGCGGTCGAGGCCGTCATGCGTTTCATTATTTAACAGAGTTTGATTTTTACTGAAAATTGGAGACTAACCGATGAAAAAATGGTTTCTCTCATTGAGCGCCCTTTTGTTGGCGTGTGCTGGTCCTGCATTTGCAGAACCAGCCTCACATGAGTACAATATTTCCCCAGTTCCTTTCACGCAGGTGGAAGTCCCGAATGGATTCTGGCGTCCGCGTCTCGATGCGGTCCGCGAGGAAACGATTCCGTTCTCTTTCAAAAAATGTGAAGAGACCGGCCGAATCAGCAATTTTGCCAAAGCCGGCGGCCTGATGGAAGGTAGATTCCAGGGGATCTATTTTGATGATTCCGACCTCTACAAAGTGATCGAAGGGGCTGCGTACGTTCTTGCTCTCCAGAAGGACGAAAAACTGGACGCTTACCTTGACGAGATCATCGCGAAAATCGCGTCCGCGCAGGAACCGGACGGCTATCTGTACACATCCCGCACGATCTACCAGAAAGCAAAGGACAAAAAAGGGCAGTACATGCCGCCGGGAGGTCCGGAACGCTGGTCGAATACCGGAGGACACGAACTTTACTGTGTCGGTCACCTTTACGAAGCGGCGTACGCACACTATCTCGCAACCGGAAAGCGGAATCTGCTCGACATCGCTCTGCGATCCGCGAACCTGATCTGCGATACGTTCGGTGTCGGCAAATTCCAGAACTGGCCGCCGGGACATCAGGAGATCGAAATTGGTCTGGCGAAACTCTACCGTCTGACCGGCGAACAGAAGTATCTCGATACCGCGAAATACTTCCTCGACATCCGCGGTCAGAAAGAAGGCCGTACGTATCCGATCTACGGTGAGTACAGCCAGGACCACCTTCCGGTCGTGGAGCAGAAAGAAGCCGTCGGACACGCGGTCCGCGCGTGCTACATGTATTGCGGAATGGCGGACGTCGCGGCTCTGACCGGCGATAAAGCGTACACCGATGCGATCCTGACGATCTGGAAAGACGTCGTGGAACGCAAACTCTACATTACCGGCGGAATCGGCGCACAGCCCCGCGGTGAAGCATTTGGTCCGGCGTACTATCTCCCCAACGACACGGCGTACTGTGAGACCTGCGCGCAGATCGCCGGCGTTTTCTGGGCGCACCGCATGTTCCTCGATT
>JAFQUP010000213.1 GCA_017408405.1 Thermoguttaceae bacterium | reverse complement strand
TTCCTTCACCGTTCCCGGTTTCAGATCCTTCATTTTCCGCCCTTTGTAGAGATTCACCAAAGCCAGCGTCCCGTAGTCCTTCGTCGGGTCGGTCTGGTCGGCGATGAGGCGTTCACGCTGACGCTTCATGAGCGGGCGCGGCTCGCAGATCCAGAATCCCTGGGGCGCGAGACTCGTGCTGGGGACCGCGGAATCCGCCTGAACGATCTCGCCCGTTTTGATCCCGTCAAAGAATTCCGGCGTGAGAGTAAAGAGCGTTTCCTCCCGTCCCTCGCCATTGACCAAAACCAGCCGTTCGTTTGACGCAGCCAGAAATTTATCCTCGGAAAACGCCCACGGGTCTGCATGCGTGTTTCCTTTGGAGATTCGGCGCGCCCCCTCCGGTGCGTCCGGTCCCATACGCGGATCGACCACTGTGATCGGCCCATAGTGTTCACGTCTGCCGTGACCTGGTGAGAAAATGCAGACGATCTTCTCGGAATTCGGGATCGGTTTCGGAGCAAGCATCGTAATGTACGGCCGCAGATTTCCGTAGTAGACCATCTGGCGCGTTCCGTCCGGGTTCATCGTCCAGAGATGATGGTACGTCACCTGCTCACGGTCCACGTACTCCCACCGCATGTAGATGATCTGACCATTCGGCAGGACCCACGGAGTGTTATCCTGCTCCACATTCGGCGAAAGTTCCCGAATATTCTGTCCGTTCGCATCGCATTTGTGGATCGTTCCGACCTGTGTCAGCCAGCAGTTCACCCAGCGTTTAGCCCGCGTCGAACAGAAAACGATGCTGTCGTCCGGCAAATACGTCGGCTCGTAGTCGTCCCACCCCGGAGGCGCGAAATCACGCTCTGCTCCGCGCGTGTGGACCGTCGTACGGTGTTCGGTTTCCACGGAAGGTCTCAGCCCCGCCGGCAAATCCAGCGGCGTGTCCTCGCCCGCTCCGGTGATCTGGCGCAGGTTCGTCCCATCCACGTTGATCTCGTAGAGCGAGTAGTGCTTTTTCCCCTTCGGAAGGTACGCAAAGATGAGTTTCTCCGCATCATAGTGGATCTGCGGATCGCGAATATTTCCTTCCCAGTCGGCAAAAATCGTGCGGACCTGCTTCGTTTTCACGTTGAAAATGCAGATGGCGCCGCCTGTGTTCATCGGAAACGGCAGTCGGCACGCATTGTCGCCATAGTACCCGATATTCGCGTACCAGTGACCGTCGAAACTCGGTTTACGCAGCACGAAAAGAATCTCCTCCGGCATCCCGGCCGCAAGGAAATCATCTACCATCGAGGGGACCGGCGGAATCGGAAGTGCTTCCGGTTTCTCCCGTAACGCGAGATAGTCATAGAAAAAAAACGAGCCTTTATCCAGAGTAATCTTGATTGTGTTTTTTCCCTTGCGAATGGCCCCAGCCGGAATTTCAACCGGGAAAAGCCTGCTGTCTCCCGGTTCGGAAAAAGATACCCAAGGGCTTTTTCTCATTCCAGGATTCGGAGCGCGTTTGACCTGAGACAAAACGCCGTTGGTCTCAACATGAACCTCAGAGCCAAGTCCGCTGATTCCATGGCAAAGCGCGAAAACAAGAAACATTTTCCCGCGGTCCGTCTTTGAGTCAAATTCAATTTCAGCAGTAAATTTTCTGAAACCGGCTTTCGCTTCCGCCGTGGACCAGTGCCATGGAGACCAATCCGCGTCTTTGCTTTTACCCACAATAAATTTGAGAAAAGGCACAGGCTGGGTTTTATCCGGAACTTTTGCCGCCAATGCCGCCCAATCCGGCAAGAAAGTAAATTCCCCAGGATTCATATCCGGTTTGCCGATACTAAACACTACGTCATCTGGATATTTGGGAGCATTTCCCTGTGCGTGAAGCAAGGCAGGAGAAATTGCCAGAAAGATTCCAGCAAACAGAATTGAAAAAATTACTCGGGTCATGGCGGTTTCCTTAAACAAAGGCCAAGGGAAGGATTAAATATTGGAAACTTCATACGGCCGAAAACGGCTGAAATGAGGATTGAGCCATCTGAAATTCTCGACTTAAATTCAAATGCCTCAATCCAGTATTTTTGGGTAAATGGACCATCCAACACCGCTTTCCAGTGAAAAAAAGAAAGCGTTTTGAAATTTGGCATGGGTCTTAAGTTTCACGTGTTCGCGAACACACGAAACGTCCGAAAACGCGGGGAAAATTCAAAAATATCCGTTTTTTGGAATTTGGTCCTGGGGAGTTAGTTCCCGGAAAATCTTTCACGGTTTATTCATTCAATGGTTCGGTCAGCCTGAAAACGCTCAATCTCACTTCGAAATCCAGGTCTTGGCAATGTCCCTCAACGCAAGCGTGAGTTCATTTGCCCATAAATCATGACTTCCAAAGTATTTACGGCATTGGACTGCCCCGAGTCACAGAGTTCTTCGAAGTTTCCGCTTTGAGCCATGCCATTTTCGCATGTTCTCCGGATAGTTTGCCATCTTTCGGAAGAAAAAACCCATTGGCGTCGGACAGGGACTCCATTCTCCATCGCGCGGAGAATATCCTGCAGGAGTTCGGCGCGTGTCATATTTCGAATACGCTCGCACTCATCCAGTGAAAAATCATGTTCCAGGAGATAAATCGTCCAAAAATAATCGTCTTTTTCCGCCAACTCCTCCTTCGTGAACGGTTTACGCCCCGCAGCCGGCGAAATCACTGAAACTCCAGCCGCCGAAGCTGTCCCTTGAGGAATACCGACCCAAGGTAAAGGAGGAGGAGACTCCAGAGTGGAAGCTCCAGTTGAATTCACGGGTAAAGCCCCCGGAGTTAGTACCGCGGAATTTGAAGTCCCCGAATGTTCCGATGGAAGTGAAGGCGGAGGACACGCGGAATGTGCCCCAGCGGAAGGGCAAGGCTGGAGTCTTCGCTGAAAAACACCAAGACGATTCAGAATCTGAATTGGAAACTGCGGAACAAAATCCAAAGGTATTGTCCCGCGCATAATCGCGTTTCCCCGTTCAGAAAGGGTCAGAACCGGTCGCCGATACTGCCCGTTTCCGCATTGTTCCTGACGAATGAGTCCTGCCTGCATAAGGGTCTCAATCATCGGTACGACATCTTTCTGCGGATAAGCTGAAAGTTTTCCGTAAGTCGTAATCGAATCCAGATTTAACTCCGTAATCCGTTGCGAAGCCGAGCCGCAAAGAACCTGAGCAAGCAGGTTTTTACCACATGAAAAACGTCTCTCAATGGTAATCCGCGCTAAACCGCTAAGAATAATCCGAACCAGTTCAGTCAGCTGCGGCGTGACAGTCTGGGTCATCTGAAAACCAGCGTTCGCCGCGGACGAAACGGGAGGAAGTGAGGAATCAGACTGTCCCCCCTGCTCCAAAGCGGAAAGTCCGCCTTTGAAACCATAATTTTCAGACGTGGTACGCGTCGGATCCGTTCCTGAATGACTGACGAGAGTTGGCGGCGCGTCAGAATTCTGAAACCCGGAGGAATTTGTCGTCACGTTATTAACGATCGTGTTTTCGCGAATTCCCCGAATGGAACAATTATCGCAGTGACCGCACGTTCCAGTATTCTTTTCCCCAAAATACTCCAAAATCTTCGCCTGCCGGCAAGCCTGGGTCATCGCGAAACCGCAAACCAGATCAAGACGCTCATATTCCGCGGCTTTTCGCCGTTCATGAAGTTCAAAATCAATTTTCAAATCACTGAACTTCGGAAAACGGGGGCGATAATTGACCGAATTCTCTTCCGTCTCCGGATTTATTGGAACCATGCGAATGGCTCTGCCGCGAAACGGCGGAATATACGTAAAAAAAGGATGGCGATTCAACTCACGCAAACCAGCCGTGATGGAAAGAGTCTTCAGCCCAGTCCGTTGCTCAAGGTCCTCAATCGTGCAGTAGACGATCTCATCAAATCGCCCGTCAACGATCTGATTGGCGGCATCCCAAATCTTTATCTGGTTTTTAGCGTTTTTCGGCAGAAAGTTTCCCGCCTGTTCCCAGGATGAATCAATTCGCAGCGAAATATAGTTCTCCGAAGCATCGAGACGTTCCAGAACACCAGCGGATTCAAGGAGTTTCTCGCTCGCTCCAACGGCATCCGCTCCGCAGCCGCTAAGCTCAAGCTCTTCACGTATTTCCTGCTGCGTTTTCTCGATAATTCGGTCACCCTGAAGACAAAGATAGGAGTAAACCTTCTGAACAATATCCCGTGAAGGATAAGAACTCTCAATAAAAAACTCCTGCGTTCGCCGATCCCCATAGTTGAAGAGCAAAAGACAGTGCGAGGGCAAACCGTCACGCCCCGCTCGTCCCGCTTCCTGATAGTATCCCTCAAGAGATCCCGGCATATTAAAGTGAACGACAAAACGAACGTCCGCCTTATCCACACCCATTCCAAAAGCATTCGTCGCGACGACAATATCCGCCTTCTGAGGGGAAGCTCCGTAAGAAACCGTATCCATTCCCACGCCGCCTCCGGAATATTCCCATGAATCAGAGGAATCCGCGTATCCGTTCAGATAGTCTTCATCGGTAGGCTGAAATGCCCCCCCCTTTCTTCCGGTTCCAGGATTCGCGGGAGAAACTGAACCCGGAGAAGGCTGAATCGAGGAACCTGACACCGATTTCTGCCTCTGCATGAACTCTTCCTGAACCGCTTTTCGATCCTGCGGGTTCATTCCCGCATGATACGCGACCGCGCGGCGGTTGGAGAACGCGTTAATGAAATTCGCGACCTCGTCCGTCCGTTTTCGGCTCGAAGTATAGACGATGCCGGAACCCGGATGCGAATTGAGAAATTCCAAAAGAACATCTTTCTTGTTCTGTTCTCCACCAACAGACGCCACCTCATAAAAAAGATTGGAACGGGCAAAACCGCGAATAAAAATGGCAGGTTCCCTCAACGAGAGCAGGTCAATAATATCTCGCCGTACGACATCCGTAGCGGTCGCGGTCAGAGCAATCGTCGGCGGATTCCCAATTTCTTTTCGAAAATGCCCAAGTTTGGCGTAATCCGGTCGAAAATCATGCCCCCACTGACTCACGCAGTGCGCCTCATCAATCGCCAGCATTGAAAGATTGGATCTTCTCGCCGCCGCGACAAATCTTGAACTGCGAAAACGTTCCGGCACCACGTACATTAAACGGAACTCACCGGCAACCATCCGCTCCATTCGCCGGCACTGTTCCTCATGCGATAAAGTACCGTTGATAAATGAAACCGGAATCCCCAATGCCGTCAGTGAATCAACCTGATCTTTCATAAGCGCAATCAGCGGAGAAACCACCAGAGTCACGCCCGGCAAAACCAGAGCGGGCAACTGGTAACAGAGACTCTTTCCTCCGCCGGTCGGCATGACGCACAGCGTGTCACGGCCATCAAGAATGGTTCGGATAATCTCTTCCTGCCCCGGTCGAAAACCCGGCAAATGAAATCTCTCAAGGTATGGCTGAAGGTCGGTCAATTCGGACAGCATAACGAATCACTAAAAAAATTAAATACGGCACTAAGGACAGAAAATCCCGGTAAATCAGATCCCATTCTTCGGACTCATCTCCTCATTTTAATTCGAGCGTTCAGAATGTCAAGCCTTGCCCATGAAAAAAAGAAACATTTACCCAAAAAAGGAAGAAAAAAGGCTATTTCCTTTCTTCTCCCCTTTATCGTCTTATCGATGAAGCAGTTCGCGCCGTTCGGAAACCAACCTCATCCTCTCGGAACCTGAATCAAATCATCCCAAAATCAGGCAACCAGCGAGAATTCGTACGGGACACCGCCAACCGCCTCAATAAATTCTTCAAAAATACGCAGATCCAAGGCTGTCGCGCTAGCACTTTCCGGATGAAACTGTGTCGCGATAACGAACCAATCATCAATTTCTGATTCAATTGCCTCAATAACTCCATCGGGTGACTTCGCCGAAACGATAAAACCAGGCGCCACATCATTAATTGCCATATGGTGACGGGAACAAACGCGAATTTCAGAATCTCCGTAAATTTTCTCCATCAGTGTTCCCGGAACAACATCCAGCGTGTGACGATGAATCGGTGAATGACGGTCAAAATGAGGCATCGCTTTCGGAAGATCAATCGGAATATGGAAGAAAAGTGAACCGCCCATCGTGACATTAAGCAGCTGCATTCCAGCTCCAATCGCCAGTACCGGCAACTTGATTTCGGCTACAACCCGCATCAGCATACGGTCAAAATCCTCGCGGCGTACTGCCATCGGACGAACGGTTGAGTGAAGAACGTATCCGTCACGACGGGAATCAAGATCACCTCCGCCGGTAAGGACAATACCATCCAGATGATTCAGAATCTGACGCAGTTCATCCTCATTCTGCATCGGCGGAAGAATAACCGGAATTCCGCCAGCGCGCAAAATCGATTCATAGTAACCGGCCCAGACATAACTGAAAGCCTCTTTTTCCCCCTTGGCTTCCACAAAATCTGCATTAATCCCAATGACCGGTTTTTTTCCGAATTGCATTTAATTTCCTCCTGGTTAAACGCCTGTGACCTTCGCGGCGGTTACCCGCATTCCCCAAATCACTTGCTTCCCATAAATTGATTCTCCATGCTCTCATCCTTGAAAGTTCGGGAATCATTAGGAAAACACGTCCCAGCACGCTCCAATCGTTCCCCGGCGACTTTACTTCTCATCTTATTGAAAACGCGCCCGTTTGTGCTGGATTTAATTTGTTCGTGTCAGCTTTTTTAAGTTATTTTTTACGCGATAGGCTCACCATGTTTCCTTTCAAACGGCACTAAATGCCGCCCAGAAGTGCAGAACTGCGATGAGTATAGTTCTTTAAGAAAAAAAATCAAGACATTGTCGATATTTTGGAAAAACGCAAAAACAAAACACAACATATTGTGTCTGTTAAGATAGGGAAATGCGGTTTTCCGCAAATCAAATTTTACATTACTGGCAAAATGTTCACTTTCCTGAATTTCAGAATAAACAGAATACTCCCTAAATTACGGATTACCGGGAAAATCGGGAAACTTTCCAAGTTCCAGGCATTCCGGATGGAGTAACACTGTCAAATGTTCACGCGATAATCAGAAATCCACGGTTCATTCCCAAACGATCCCCGCAAAGTCAATGAAACCGGTTTCTATTTCTTCCGGGTCAACATCGGCTTCAAAACCTCAACAAAATCCTTCACGTCATTAAACTGCCGATAAACACTGGTAAAACGAACAAACGCGACCTGATCAAGATGAAAAAGTTTGTCCTTCAAAATCTCTCCAAGATACTGACTCTCAACCTCCGAATCATACCGATTTTCAATCTCATTCTCCACGAACGTCAGAATCTCTTCTATCTGCTCATCATTTACCGGTCGTTTTCGGCAGGCAATCTCCAAACCCATTTTCAGCTTTTGACGATCAAAAACCTCACGAGTTCCATCCCTTTTAACGACTTTCATGACGGCTCGCTCTATCCGTTCATAAGTCGTGAAACGCCGTGAACAGAATTGACATTCCCGACGACGCCGAATTCCAAATCCATCATCGCACGCCCTTGAATCAATCACTCGGTCATTATCCTGATGACAGCTCGGACATTTCATTTTTCACCTCTTACGAACGAAAATTAACTTTAATCAATCTTTCCTGAAATATCTTCCTGTTTTCTATTACGGTTTTTCCTGCTTTTCGGAAAAGAAAATTTGCTCTATTTTGCCAAATTTAAGTAAAAAATAAAAAATTTTCAAAATATTTCAGCCAACTCCTTGAAATTAAAAGAAAAAAATGTTAAAATCTTTTTACGGATTTAAGAAACGCTGACTGTCCGCGTTGAATTCGGAAAAACGGTTTACTTAAGGAAGAACATCATGTCAAACGAAAATATTCCTGAAGACCTTGCCTCGGCTGCGAAAACAAAAGAATTGTCCGAAGTATCCTCCGCTAATGAGGACTCCATGGCTTCAGACTCCTCATCCTTTCAAAATGTGGACAAACAGACGGAAAACCTGCCTGAGGTTCAACCCGCCCCCTGCTCATCAGAAATTTCAGACGAATCCGTTCCCGAAACAGAAACGCAGACAATCGCTGAAAACACTGAGCTGCCAGCTGAACCACTAAAAACCAATTCCGCGGAAGACACGGATACTTTTTTGCCGGAACAGAAATATACTTGGCATTACTCGCTTCGAGATCTGGTAGATGAGATTTTCTGGGTATTCATTTTCCTCCTCGTCTGGATCGATCTTTTCAGGAATGCGCCGGTAAATCCCGCGTTACTCCCCATTCACCACGCCATTACCATTCTCTTTGGTCTTGGCATCTTTTACTATTCCTATCTCTTTTCCGCTTTTTCGGCCCTCACCGCACCAACCAGAAAGAGAGTTGACGCCAAAACCAAAATGGAAATCACCTATTCCACCCGAACCTGGTATGACGTTTTCAAATTTTTAATCCTTCTTTTAGCCTGCGTAGTCTTTCTATTCCGTGTCGCGGGCAGTTTAGGCTTCGTCACCTATCCAAACGACAACACCCCAACTGTTTCGGAAACCCTTCCAGCCAACGCCGAAGCTGAAACCAACGCCGAAGCTGAAACCAACGCCGAAGCTGAAAACGACGCCGAAGCTGAAACCAACGCCGAAGCTGAAACCAACGCGAACGCCGAAACCGACGCGAACGCCGAAACCGACGCGAACGCCGAAACCGACGCGAACGCTGAAACCGACGCGAACGCTGAAACCGACGCGAACGCCGAAACCGACGCAAACGCTGAAACCGACGTGAACGCTGAAACCGACATGAAAAATGATGAAGAAGCTCCGCAAGATCTTAAAAACGCGATCCATACGGTTTCTGTCTCTGGGACTTCCGATCCATCCGAAGTTTCCGAAATTACCGAAACAGTGGAAAAAAATCATGAAATCCAGGAAACAGGCGAAAATGGCACCGCGAATTCCACGGCTGTTGAGGTTTCGGAAATCTCCAAATCCACTCCTGAAATCAGCGTAAAGGATATGGAAACCAAGGAAGCTGAAGCCGCTCAAGAGTCTGAAATTTCATCAGAAAAAACTGAAGCGGAAAATTCCGCGACGCCCCAACCAGAAGAAACGCAGGCAGAATCAGAAGGCAGCCGGAAAGAAAATAACCAGTCGTCCGCCTCCAAACGCTCCCTCTCCCAAATGATTAGTGACGGTTTCACGCCGATACTGATCGTTACGTACGGAATCTGTGTCTGGGGTTATGCGCTAAATCTCGGAATTCAGATTTTCTTTAATAAGTTGTGCACATACTATCAGCTGACACCGACACACTTCATTTTCAAAAATGGTTTCTTCATTACCGAAGTACGTAAAATAGCGATTTGGGACATTGCTCAAGTGAATGTCACGCGCAATATCTGGCAACGGCTCTTGGGGGTCGGGACAATTGAACTGCGTATTCGTGACCATGGATTGACTGGCGATTCATCGGATCCATCCCTGGAAGGGATT
>JAFQUP010000212.1 GCA_017408405.1 Thermoguttaceae bacterium | reverse complement strand
GGTAGGTGGATCCGTTCCGGAAACGCAGAAGACCCCATCTTCTTTTGTCCCGGAAATCATTGAACGCCTTTAAATATAAAATATCCTGCGAAAAACGCAAGCCGGGGCGGAAAGATTTTCAGGAAGTTTTCTGTTTTTTGGACGTTGACCGGGGAACAAAAAGGAGAGGTTTTGGAAAATATTTTGAAATTTTTCCAAAAAGTCTCTTGACTTTTGAAAAAAACGCCGTATAATTAAAATGAACCGCTGAAAGGGTGAATGCCTCGTAGGTGGTGTTTTTTTATGCCCATACTGCTGGTTTTCTTTTGGGATAAATGACCAGCCCATAGGGATCTGCTGCGGCTGCTTCCAGATTCAGAATGCCATATTGTTTTAATGTCTCCAAAACTCTTGCACTGAATTCTTTAGGAATGATTTTTCCGACCCGGTTCGGCATCGGCTCTGAACGTTTCCAGGTCCGGTAGTACAGATGGACGAAGAAAGAAATGAAATCGCATATCTGGATAAAATACGATTCAGAAGATTCTTTTTCCAGAATATCTTCGACCAAACCCTGAATGGGGGTATTCTGCGGTGTGCCGAAATGGGAGGGTATCGGATTGAAGACCCGGATCTCTCGGGCTGTTTTCATCATGGGAGCGAGTCTTCCTTTGTCCGTGATGATCAGGTAATTCCATTTGCCGGCACTGTCGTTTTCAATACGCTGAATGCTGTATTTCAGCGCGTTTTTGAGAACGGGGTAATTCTCATCGGTGAATCGTGTTTTGTCGATGACGACATTAATGGCACGGGCCTGAAGAGAAGCAATACACTGTGTGAATCGGATCAGGATCTCCTGCCTTTGAGTTTCATTCCAGCCATACTTGCGGTATATTCCCTTGTCGCGGACCAAATGGGCTGTGTGTATTTCTTCTGAAGTATGAAAGCCGAATCGCTCTTTAAGTTCTTTACGGCATTCTCTGATCCTGTTGAAATTTTCCTGCCAGACTTTAGTATCCATGTACAGACTGCTCAGGACGAAAGTGTCGCTGGAAGAAGTACTGGCTCCATCATCGCCGGTCTCATCAAAATATACGATGCGTGTACTCATGTTTCTTCTTTTTTTCTTCGGGTATCTGTTTGAATCGATGAAATCAGGTTTTTTTTGAAAGTAGGAGTTTTGTCTGCTAAATATAAAATATCCTGCGAAAAATGCAAGCCGGGGCGGAAAGATTTTCGGGAAGTTTTCGTCTTTTTCAGAGAAAAGAGAACTAAATCGTCTTGCCCTTACGGGTTTTCAGGAAAATGAAAACGTATTTTTTATTTTAGTTACGGACACTTTTAAGGAACAAAAACACTTTTCTAAAGTAAAAAAGACAATATTTCAAGAAAAAAGCCGAATCGACACAAAATCAATTCGGCATAGTCTAAAAGAAATTATGAAGGAAATAATGAAAACCAAACCTGTCAGGTAATTCCATCAGCCCCTCAAAATTTTCAGAGCTGGATTAAATTCAGTTTTCTTTCGCCTCTTCCTGGTTCTCAGTGGCAGCTTCCTCAGCTTTTCCATCACCACCGGCGGGGAATTCGATAGTCGCCATCTCTTCCGGATAGGGTTCGAAAGTAGTTTCCTCAAACTGGGCGTTCTTCATAATCAGGTCAATGACTTTTCGCTCGATAATCTGATTGCGGAGAATATCCATCCGATTCTGCTTTTCCAGTCTGGCGCGAATACGGCGAGCGGATTCCTGCGTTTTCGCAGCGATTTCCTGAATTTCCTCATCGTAGTCAGCTTCATCCGCGTCGATATTTTCATTTTCAGCGATTCTTTCAAGAATGAAATGCTCTTTAAGGAGTTTCTTGGTAGATTCGATACTATTCTGACGAAGGATGTTGAGATGCTCCTGAATTTTCTCAAGCGGGAAACCGCTTCTCTGAAGTTCAAGCATCATACGGTAAAGTTCACGCTCAGACTGACGTTCGAGAAGAACCGGCGGCAGTTCCCAATTGGCGGATTCGAGCAGAAGGCTGGTAATTTTTTCTCTGGCAGCCTGCTGCTGCTGATAAGCCATCTGGCTTTCGAGATTGAGGCGGAGGAAATCGCGGTAAGCATCTTCCGTCTCGAAATTGAAACGAGTCAAGAACTCTTCATTTACTTCCGGAATGTCCAGTTTATAGACTTTCTGAACCTCAAAAACGGCTTCGACTTCTTTACCGCGAAGAAGAACGTTCGGCGCGGAGTCAGAGAGGGTGAAACCAATCGTTCTGGTTTCTCCAGCTTTCACACCGTCCATCTGTTCGTCAAACTTCTCAATCGTGGCATCACTAAAGAGAAGTGAGGGACGAAGACGGATGATTTCGCTTTCGCTTGAATTAATGATTTCCTCATTATAGCGGATAAAGAGTTTCGTAGCGATATAGTCGCCAGCGGCAGCGGCGTCTTCGGTTTCGTTCAGTTTTCCCATTCGTGAACGGAAAGCGGCAGAAGCGGCATCAATGTCAGCGTCTGAGAAGTCACGGACGGGTTTCTCAAGTTTCATTCCCTTCCATTCGGGAACTTCAAATTCAGGCCGGACTTCAATGTCATACTCAAAAACAAAATCACCGGTCTGGGGGATTTCGAGAGAAACATAATCAAACATCGGGTCGCTGATAGGAGCAAGATTTTCTGAATCGTTGACCTGAGAGATGCTTTCCATGAGGATAGCGCTCTTGACGCGTTCAGCAACGTCTTTGCGGAAACGGGACTTGACGATATTCATGGGGGCTTTTCCGGGTCTGAATCCAGGGATCTGCGCGACCGGCTTCAGTTCGGCAAATTCCTTGTTCATGAAACGGTCAATATCATCGCGCGAGACGGTGACCGTGATGTGACGTTCGCAGGCACTGCGGGCGTCGACATTGATGTTCAAATTCAGTTTCTGTTCTTCAGCAGTATTCATTACGCTATCAGCCATGACGTTACCCAATGAGTTAAAAGGGGTGATTTAACCCTCCCGAGAAGAGGCAATAAAATCGCGACTCACGGAAGGAACCGTATTCAGTAAAAGATGGTCCTGATACAGCAAACGGCTCAAGCCAAAGCCAGAGCCGTTTACGTAAAGAGGAAGAGCGGGCGAAGGGGTTCGAACCCTCGACAACGACGTTGGCAACGTCGTGCTCTGCCAACTGAGCTACGCCCGCGATATTTCAATTTTAATTAAATCCATCCTGCCGAGAAAGCTCGCTTTTGAATGAATCGAGAGCGGGCGAAGGGGTTCGAACCCTCGACAACGACGTTGGCAACGTCGTGCTCTGCCAACTGAGCTACGCCCGCGATGATTTGATTGGTAAGGAAAAGTAAGGCAATCATTTCCTCAAATCACAAAAGGAATTATAGCAAATAAAAGAAATTCGACAAGGGGTACCCCGTGAATTTTTTCCAATTTTTCTGAAAAATTTTCACGGGGAAATCGGAGAGCAGTCGAATTTTATTCGGAATCCTTCTCGGAATTCCAGAATTCAGGTGCTTCAAGCCAGATGTCGTGAGTACTTTTATCAAGAGTCATGATGTCGAGGAACTGCCCCATTTCACTCATCCATCGCGTATATTCGGGAGAATGGGCAAGGTGCTGAAAGTCTTCGGAAAGATTTGAACCAACGTAATCCATGCTGCGGATCACGTAGTATTCAGAAATGGTTTTTCCGGAAAGGATTGATCCAGGAATCCGAATCATTCTGAAGCTGAGATTCCTGAAATGGTGCTCGTGAAGTTCCTTTCGCACTTCCTCGGGGACATTTTTGAGTATTTCGAGAAATTCTTCCGCTTGGCGTTCGAGTTCATCTTCCATACGGAGTACGGCCTGCGCGTTAAGCTGGTCAAGTTTTTGAGCGTCAACTTTCGCGGAGTTTTCACCTACGTTGGTCTCTGAATCAGCGTCCGCGTCCGAATCATCGCTCAAATCAGCGTTCGAACCGGAATCAATGCTTGACTCCTCACTTTCGTCCGCATCAGAACCGGTGGTACTGGAATCCGTGTCTTCGAAGTTTTCTGCCTCATCAGAAAGCTCCTCTTCTTCAATAATTTCAATCCCCAGTTCCTCGTTCATGGAGTCATTTTCAGGTTCATTTTTTTTCTTTTTCCCATCAGAATCGCGAAGAAGATTGGCTGGTTTGGAATTTTTTGGAGTGTCGGACTTTTCTCTTTCCTGAGCGGCCTTCCGGATAGCTTCTTCCTGCTCCTGGTCCTCTTCAACCATTTCCACGACCAGGTCAAGCTCCTCTTTTTTTTGAGAACTTTGACGGATTCCGCTGTCGGTAGTGGTTTCTTTCGCGGCCTCCTGAACGATCTTGAGAAAATCATCCGAAACTTCCTCTCCGACGGCGGATGAAGCCGAAAGAGAGAGAAGACCATGGCTCAATGAATGGTTCGCGGCCAAATCGTCTTCGTTTTGAGAATTTTTGGAGCTTTTTTCAGGAGTGGATTTTTTGGAGGATTCTGTCTCTTTTGAGGAAGGCTCCGCGTTTTCTTTCCCTGAAACAGAGAGAGCATCCCAAACGTTTTCCGGCATTTCAGCAAGACTTCCGATTCTTGCGATATGGCAAAAACGGGCAGTAACCTCCGGAAGGGTCTGTTCTTCCGTATTTTCCAAATTGTCCTGATTCTCCACGCAGCCAGTCAGACAGCAGCAGAGCAACAGAGTCCATCCCAAAAGAGTTCGAGGCATTTTTATCTCCATTCTTTATTTTTTAGTAAAATCGTTTTTAATGAGTACTTTCGGGAACTTCCCAAAACCTCATTTCATGAAAAACAATTTATTTTGATTTTTGCCTGCTTTCCCAGAAATTCCACATATTTCTGAATTTGAGGAACTTCTGGCAACTGGTAAAAACTCAAAACGCGTTCTTTGTTCTCATTGGAAAGCAGTTTTGGGAGAGCACTTCCGTGCTCCGCCCCAGTCAGGGCGAAAGTTTTTCGAAAAACCTGACAGCCCGAAACCACTTCAAAAATGACAGGATTTTGGTTCGTGATTTTTGCGAGCAATTAAACTTTGGATACTAAATTTTGGTTCAACTTTTTTCCGGAAAATCAAGAGAGAATCACGAAGTTTTTCATTCGAGAGTTAAAGGAATCTCCGGCGGCTGGACGTGAAAATTCTCCTGCGGAATGTTCTCTGATTTAGTTTCCTCATTCGGCATTTTCTGATTATTTATCGGCATGGAGATTCCAAATAAAAGATCTTCGGTAATGGGCAGCCAGGCCTTTGGGCGAATGGCTCGCATTTCCCGTTCCAACATTTTGAGATTTTCAATCGTGTTCTTCATCTCGCCTTTCCACTTGGAATCATCTGAAGTTTCGACAAGCTCTTCCGCCGCCTTTCGGCAACGTTCATACCCATCAAAGTTCCGGCACTGAAGATCCGCTTCGGCAAAACAGACATAAATCGATGTTCGAACATCAATTTCCTCAATCTTTTGAATCTGTTCCTCTCCTTGCGTGAGAAAGTCTTCCGCTTTGACTTTCTGATCCATCACGTAAAGAAGCTCCGCGAATTTCGGGAGAACACTCAGGCGGGCAACAAGCGAGGGAGACGCAAAAATATCCTTTTCCGTCTCGGTGACGGCCAGAACCAATTCTTCGTCCAATGCGCGAATTTTTCTTCCGATATCCCGAATTTGTTCCAAACTGTTTTTAGGAAATTTGAGCGCGTTTTCCTGGAGCAGTTTCCGTTTGGCAATAGTTTCGTGAAGAAAAGCCACTTTTTCACCAAGAATAGCAGCCTCGGCCTTCAGACTGTTTTGAGAACGAGCCTGAAACGCCAGAAACATTGAACCAATTATCAAAAGCGCAACCAGCAAAACCAAAAGGTTGACGAAAATTTTTTTCATAAAGTCAAACGTGAAATAAAGTAATTTTCCGAAACGTTCCTGAATAACCAAGCCTGAAAACGTCTGATTTCCAGTAAAATAAAAAATTGGCGCACTCAAAATATGAAAACACGCGCTGTCAATTGGAGTTTAATCAATTTTCGCCTTCAATAACAGATGAATTCGGAGAAAATTTTAAAAAAAACAAAAAAAAGAACAAAATGTTTCTGCCTAAAAGACAAAATACCGAACACGTTCAAAAAGATTCTTCCTCTTTTTCGGCTTCCCTCTGTTTTCGGAGCAACTCAGCGGCAGTAGTAACTCCCGGAATATGTGGAATTTTTTTCAGAATCGGCAGTTCTGAATGTGAATTTTCGGAACAAAGCGATTCCTTTTTCACTCGGGAAGCCTTTTGAGGGGAAGACTTAGGCAAAGAAACTCTCATCGCAGAACTGCTTGAATGATTTATTGAAGAAGCAGGCGCGTCAAAAATCCGAAAATCAAAATCATTCGGTTCCGCTGTCGGCTCTTCCATCGCGAAAAAAGCCTCCGCTTCATCTCTCGCCATTGATTCTCGGCAAATCGAAAAAGACGGATCCAGAGCATCATTGGCGCTTTCCTCTGAAAAAACCTCTTCCTGCGGTCCTTCCCCAAAAGAATCGTCCAGAACATCCTGTCTCTTGAAAGGCAAATGAGGAGAAGGCTCTTCGTCAAACGCAAGAAGAGGCTGAAAATCCCTCATTTCCATCTCGTCCCTGGGAAGTTCCATCAGAAAAGAGCTGGGAACAGATGTCCTTCTCCTTCCATTGACATCTCTGGAAACTGTCATTGAAAGAATCAGCTCTTCCTTCGCGCGGGTCATTCCGACAAACATGAGCCGACGCTCCTCCTCGAGCTGGAGTTCATCCTCAAAAGCCCTTTCATGCGGAAGAATTCCGTGTTCGCAGCCAGTAAGGTAAACACACGGAAATTCAAGCCCCTTGGCAGCGTGAAGAGTCATGAGGGAAACCACGTTTCCTGAATCCGCCTTTACCGATTCTTCATCAAAAGGATCTCGGAATTCATCGGCCGCGGAAACGAGTGAATTCTGCTCAAGAAATGCTTCAAGCGTAGGAAAGGGGGAAGTCTGTTCAAACCGCGACGCGAGTGAAAGAAACTCCTGAACGTTCCGCAAACGCTGCGCGTCCTGCTCGTCTTCAGGTGAAAATTGAGCTTCGTATTCCGTTTTTTCGAGAAGACACTCCGCCAAAAGAGTCAACGGGCCAGCTGAGACGGGGTTTCCGGCAACCTGAATATTCTCCAAAAACTGAACATAATTTTCGTGAAGTTCACGAATCATCCCCACAAACTGCGCCAGAGCCTCTGTCGCGCGCGATTTGAGGGCAACACATTCTTCAGCGCGAACAGCAGCTTCCCAAAGCGAAAGATTCTCTTCTCGCGCGAAACGCTGAAGATGCCCCAGGGAAGTCTTGCCGATCCCGCGCGCAGGGACGTTCACGACCCTCAAAAACGCCTCGCTATCATGCGGATTGGCTAAAAGCCGAAAATAGGCAAGTAAATCCCGAATCTCACCGCGCTCAAAAAATTCCGTACCGTGCAAAATTCGAAACGGGATTCCCAGCACCCGAAAAGCTTTCTCAAAATGAACACTCAACGCGTTCATCCGATAAAAAACGGCAAACTCACCCGCCTCACGAACTCCGCTATGAATGGCATCCGAGATTTCCCGCGCAATCCTCTCCGCTTCTGCCGTTTCATCGGAATCCGTTTCCAGACGAACGCGTAATCCATTTCCCAAATGGCTAAAAAGTGCCTTCGGCTTCCGCTGCGTATTATGTTCAATCAAACGGCCTGCCGCGTTCAAAATAAACTGCGTTGATCGAAAATTCTCTTCAAGATTTACGATTTTCGCGGCGGGAAAATCTTTCTCAAACTCCAGAATATTCGAAATGTCCGCACCGCGCCAGCCATAAATGGACTGGTCCGGATCTCCCGCTGCCATGAGATTCCCGGATTCCTGAGTAATCGCTCTGGAAATCGCGTACTGCGCCAGATTCGTGTCCTGATACTCGTCAACCAAAACATACTGAAACTGTCGACCAAGACCAAAACGAAGCTGGGGGTTTTTCGCGAGAAGACGAACAGTCAAAAGAAGAAGATCATCAAAATCCACCGCGTTGGCCAAACGCATTTCATGGGAAAGAATCGGAAAAAGATCTCGCAGAAACACGCCCCGCTCATCGCCTGATTCCGGATGAAATTCCCTCTCCGGATCAAGAAACCGATTCTTCAGAGCACTAAGCGCATGAGAAATCGATTCCGCGGAGTACTTCACCTCCGAGTAACGGCCTTCACCGCGCGCGTCCAGCTCCTTCAAATGATTCATCGCGGTTCGCACTGCTCCAGCGGAATCACTCGCGGAATAAATCGAGTAATTCGGATCAAGACCGGCCTCCCGCGCGTACTGTCGAAGAAGGCGCGCGCAGAATCGATGAAATGTCCCAATCCAAACCTCCGAAATCCCGACAAGTTGCCGAACTCGTTCTTTCATCTCTTCCGCCGCTTTGTTCGTGAACGTCAGAACGAGAATGGCCCCCGCCGGGACCCCTTCACTTAAAAGTTGCGCAACCCGGTGCGTCACGACACGCGTTTTGCCGCTGCCGGGACCCGCGATAACCAGAAGTGGTCCGTCTCGGTGGAGAACCGCCGACCGCTGAGCTGCCGTCAGTTTCGAAAGAAGTGTCTCGTCAAGCAATCTTCCCCTCCGCCGCGTTTCGGAACAAAATTCTCTTTCCCCATCTTCACCAAAACGGGATTCATCCCCGATACCGCCTGAAATTAAACGTTTTCTAACTCAACGCTTTTCGAAACCCCAAAAAGTACCTTTCTTCCCGCTAAATTAACGATCACGGATCACAAATGACGAAAATCAATCCTCCTCTTCTGAATGAAGCGTCTCGACGATCTTTTGAACCAGCGTGTTCAAATTTTGCCCCGTGACAGCGGAAATCGTCATCACGGTTTGCCCCGTCTGAGCTTCAAGACGTTCTCGAACCTCCGCGGCCTCCGGAAGCTCTGATTTCGAAACCACGATAATCTCCGGACGTTTCGTCAGTGCCGCATCATATTCCGCCAGCTCATTGCGAATCGTTTGGTAATTTTCAATCGGATCCGTCCCGTCCATCGGCAGCGGCTCCACTAAATGAACAAGAATCCCTGCCCGCTCAATATGGCGCAAAAACTCATGTCCAAGTCCAACGCCCTGAGCGGCGCCCTCGATCAATCCCGGAATGTCCGCTATCACAAACGAATGATCAAAACCGACCTGAACACGGCCAAGATTTGGGTACTTCGTCGTAAACGGATAGTTCGCAATCTCCGGCCGCGCTTTCGTCAAGCGTGAAAGAAGCGTACTTTTTCCCGCGTTCGGTTTGCCGAGAAGACCAACGTCCGCAATCACTTTCAGCTCCAGTTTCAGCGTCCGAACCTCACCCTCCGCTCCCGGAGTGCATTGCCGCGGCGCGCGATTCTGAGACGTGCGAAAACGCATATTTCCCTTGCCGCCCGCTCCGCCGCGCGCTACGTTCACCTGATCGCCGGCATGAGAGAGATCTTTCATCAGAAATCCCGCGTCCGAATCATAAACCAATGTTCCCGGAGGCACAAAAAGAATCGTATCTTCCGCGTGCGCTCCGTGACGCTGGAACCCCTGCCCCGAAACTCCGCGCTTGCCATTCCACGTCCGTTTCATCGTATACGGCATCAGACTGTCCACGCCCTCCTTTGCCTCAAGGATTACGCTCCCGCCGCGGCCGCCGTCACCACCGTCCGGACCACCTTTCGGAATATATTTCTCGCGAAGGAAACTGACGCAGCCGTCACCGCCGCGACCACCGCGAACCACGATTTCTACCTGATCGACAAACATGAATTCCTCCGCGAAATAAATTGAAAGATCTGCGAAAATACTATCTTCAAAAACGATTGCCCGGAAATGACTGCCCGAAAACTCTCGTCCTCAAAAGCATCGCATCAAAAAAAACTGCCCTTCAAAACTTCCGTCCCTGAAACCGTATCTTTCCAGAACGAATCAATGAATCAACAAAAAAAGCCGCCGGAAACATCCCCGACGGCTTGAGTAATGCTGAAAAGAGAACTCGAATCTCCACCCTATTAACTAGGACTAGGACCTGAACCTAGCGCGTCTACCAATTCCGCCATTTCAGCAACATTGAGAGACAGTATATCACGTTCAGAAAATATTTCAAGGGGGGGGCAATCATTTTTTAAGATTTTTTTATTTTTTTCTCCTCTCGGCAAATTCCAAACGCTCTTCACCGCCTCCACGGCGAATCCCGCCTTACTTGCGAAATCTTCTCTCCAAAAATAACAGCCTGAAAATTTTTTGACAAAAATCGCCATTTTCACGAAAATGCCCCTGCCCCCTTCTTGACAAATGGACAGAAATTCGTTAATCTGGTAATTTAGGCAATTGCTTTAAATATGGCGTGAAAAGAAACCGATAATCCTCTGGGGGACCTTTTCTCATTTTTTCGGGAGATATTCACGTTTTTCGGGAAATATTCACGGGAGAAATTCATGAGCGCACCGCAATCCGTTCACAGTCGGCCGTTCCGCAACAAAATGATTTATTTGGGATGCATCATTCTGCTGATTTTCCCAATCTACTGGCTGAGTCAGCCTGCTTCGGAAAATTCCGTTGGCGGTTATCTTGAGCACCAGCGAACGCAGACGGTAGACATTAAGGACTTGGGCGAAATCAACATGGCCGCGGAAACCATGCGTCTGGGAACTTTTGGAATGGATGGCATCGCGCAAATGATTCTCTGGCAGAAAGCCGAAGAGTACAAAAAGAAAAAAGAGTGGACAAAACTCGCCGCGGTACTCAACCAGCTCATCGTACTCAATCCGCACCTGGAGACTGTCTGGCGTTTCCAGGGATGGAATCTCGCGTACAATATCTCTGTCGAACACGATAATTACCAGGATCGCTACTTCTGGGTAAAGAAAGGAATTGATTTTCTCGAACGCGGAACCCTCTATAATCCGCGATCTATTCGAATTACCTGGGACGTCGGATGGACCACCTCTCAAAAAATCAGCAAATCGGACGAAAAAGTTTATTTCCGCCAGCTTTACCGAAATGATCCGGACATTCATGATATCCCCGGTTTCAAAACCTCGAAAAGAGACAGTTGGCTCGTTGGAAAATGGTGGTACAAACAGGCGGAATCACTCCACGTCGACAAGGGTGTGGACCTTCAGACCATCAGCCCGACCCTCTTTTTCTCATACGCTCCTCTCGCGCAAGGATACTACGCGGCAAATCTTGAGGAGGAGGGTAACTTCGTCTACGCGGACAGTCCTTCTGGAAACGCCGGCGGCGCCTCAGAAGGGGCACAGACTGCCTGGAATCAGTTTAACGCTGAATGGAAAGGGTTTGGAGAGCTTTCTCTCAACTCTGCTTTTGGGGAACCCATGAAGCTCGTCGAACAGGAAGAAATGGAGAAGCTGGCGGAAGCGAAGCGAAAGGAACTGGACGCACTCTCCCCCGGAAAATATGAACATCTTGTCAACATCAAGCGCGCGAGACTTACCCAGGAAGAAAGAAACGCTCTGAATATTCCTTTGGAAATGCGTTCCGCGGACGTTCAGAACATCGCCAGCGAGGCGGAAGAGAAAATCAAAGTTTCCAACGAGGAATGGGCACAAAATCTCCCCATGGAGAAGAGAAAGCAGGGGCTCACTCTCGCGAAACAGCTTGACCAGGCAAATAACCAGGCGAAACTCGTGAGAAGATATCGACTCATCGTTAATTATCAGTACTGGATGATTCGGGGAGAACTGGAAAAACTCCCGGCAATTATCGAATCAAGAAAACTCATTTACGAAGCGGATAAGCTCTTTGAGAACAATGAACTCCGCCAGGCGGTCGCGAACTATGATCGCGCGTTCGCTCTTTGGGTGGAAGTCATCAACAGTCAGGAACGCTTCAAGGACATCCTTGAGGAAGACCTCTTTGCTTCCGACCTTCGTGAAACATACGATAAATACGTACTGATTCGAACACAGGACGACCCGAATCTTCGTGAGGAAGAAATTCGCAGAACTTTCCCGCTCAAGAAAGTACTCGAAACCGCGCCTTCCGATACCGGAACGGTTGAGAGAATGAAATTGCGCCGCGAGCGCAATCTCCAGAAAGCTGGATACGTTCCGGGAAAATTCATCTAACTTCTTTTAAATGACAAAAGGGGCAGGAACCTCAAAACGCCTTCCTGCCCCTTCTCACGAACATCCGCTGTCCGTTCCCTGTCTCTCAACTTCTTTCGCGCTCACTGAAATATTCTTAAATCCCATACGTTTCCAGACCTCCCCGTCTTTTTCAATTTTACCCAAAACACGCATTCCCAAAACTTTTTCCGAAAAAATCTTTAGGAAAATAATACTCAAAAGACTATTTATTCCAAATTTCACGCCCGCAAATCCCCTACAACCAATACAACATGCCCCCAGTTAGGCAAGATCTAAGGGTTTTTTCATAAATTTCTTTCACGAAAGTTTGACCACATCTCATTAATAGGATATACTAAAGTAAGTTTCCTGAGTTTTGGAGAGGTCCAAAAAGGAAGTTACTTTCATTTGACCAGGGGAACAAATCCCCTAAATTAAGAAGGAGCACAAGAAAAAGCTCTCAAACTCTAAATCGGGAGGATGGCCGATTTTTGACGAGTCCTTTTTCTTTCATCGCCGCAAAGACAGCGCGGCAGACAGCCTGCTTCAGGATTCACGAAGGAAACTGAACTTCAAGTTCAAAATCAGGGAGGAATAATGTTTTCAATTTTCGCCGCATTGATTTTTAGTGCAGCCGTCGCGGCACAGACACTTCAGGCCGAATCCCCGACACAAATCGTTCAGACGCAATCCGTAGAGCGAAGTACCTCAACACAAATTCCAGTTTCAGCCTCTCACGGCGAAATCTCCGCGCGAAACGCGCAGCATATCGATTCCGTAATTCAGAAAGCCGCCAGGCTTGAACAGAGTTGCCGATGGAAGGAATCCAGGGATCTGCTCGCCCAAACGCTGCGGAAGTATCCTGCTTCAAAGGAACTTCAAGCCCATTTCAGCCGCGCGAAAATTCTCTGCGACATCCAGAAACGATACGTAACGCGTTTTCATTTGGAATTCGCGCGCGGAATGAGTGAGGAGCAGCTTCATTACTTTCTGAAAAATTTTCACCAGGTCTTTGACCGGAATTTCTATCGTAAAGTCGAACCCGCTCAAATTTTTTACCGCGAAACGGCCGCGATGGAAATTTCCCTTCAAAGCAGCATTTTCCATGAACACGTGCTGCCCGAACAAAAAATGAGCGCTCTGGAAGAATTCAGAAAAGAAATCAGTTCTTTCCGAAAACGATCCGTCATTCAGACCCGCCAGGAGCTGGAGTCGGCCATCCTTGAGCTGGGGAAAAAATTTCAGGAAAATTTCGGAGTAAATGGTGCCGTGCTCGTCCTGGAAGGCATCGCGGGATTCGTGGATTCTCTCGATCCGCATTCCGAACTCCTTTTGCCTGACCAGAGACAGGACCTCATGTCCTCCATGTCCGGAAGCATGGTCGGTATCGGAATCGAGCTGGAGACCAAAGGCCGCGACACTTGGGTCAAAACCCTCATCCCCAATTCACCCGCTGCCGCTTCATCCCTGCGGCGTGGTGACCGAATCCTCGCTATTGACGGAACTTTCATCAGCGAATGGACGGAAGAACAGGTTCTGGAAAAACTTAGTGGAGAAACAAATACCGTCGTGCGTTTGCTTGCCCAAACAGCGAATCTCACTCCAAGAGAAATCGTTCTTCGCCGAAAAGAAATGACTTTCTCAAGCATTGAATACTGCGGACTGCTCACCAATTCACCCGGTACCGCCTACGTCCGGCTCAGCAGATTCCAGAAAAACTCCGCTCGTGAAATGGAAGAAACTCTTTTCCGGCTTCAGCGGGAAGGAATGAAATCTCTCATCCTTGACCTCCGCGACAATCCAGGAGGTACCGTAAATGCCGCGGTAGAAATGGCCGACCTGTTCCTCGACAAAGGAATTATCCTCACCATTCAGGATAACCATGGAAAACTTTCCCAATACGCGCGTTCCTCAAAAAAATGGGACCTTCCTCTGGTCGTTCTGATTAACGAAAAAAGTGCTTCAGCCTCCGAAATTTTCGCCGGTGCCATCGCGGAAAACGACCGAGGAAAGCTCGTTGGAGCCAGAAGCTTCGGAAAGGGAACCATCCAGTCTATTCTGGACATCGGGAAAAGCCCATTCTGCCTCAAACTCACGACCGCCCATTTTTACTCACCAAATGGAAACCGCTACAATTACGTCGGAGTTTCACCAAACTACTCCGTTCACCAAACTGGAAAACCCATGTTCGAGACCATGCGTGACCAGGAATGGAATGCCCCTGCGCAAAAAGAAGAACGTGATCTAGTTCTTCAGACCGCGATGAATATGCTCGAGGAAGCCCCACTCTACCCTCCCGCAAGATAACGATCCCCCCCCTGGAAAGGACGCGTCTGATTCTGATGCGTCCTTTTTTCATGAATCATTCACTCCCATTTTCCTTTCTTTCCCTCCCGAAACCCTTTTCCCCAAAAAAACACTCGCCTCTCCGGAAAAGAAAGGGAACGCGGGCCTCAAAATATCCAATGGACAAAATCCTGTTCCACTACTCTATTCCGTGTGTCTTTTACCAGACGGAGAGCTTTTTTTATTTAATTTTTACGCTTCTTTTACCAAATTTCTTTTTTTCATAAAATTTAAATGCGGTCCATTTCATAATTTAAATCCAAATTACCATTAATTTAATAGAATTTGAAATACGAAAAGATCTTTGAAATAAATAGTTTTAAGGTCTTGACAGCATTTCGAAATTTAGTATAATTTAAGAAAATGGAGACATTTCTCTATGTTTGATGTTTGAAAACAAAACAGGATAATTTGATTCTATCTGTGGTTTTCATACGCAAAAAATTGACAATCTAAACGTTCCTGACGATGAAAAATTCCCTCACTTTTCACTGATTGGAGCAGAATCAACTGAAAAAACAGTGATTTTTTTCATTCAGACACTGTTCAATTCAGCCCCCCAATCACGGTTCAGGGCAATATCACCCGAAACGTTCTGAATGAATGAGAATGAACGAAAATACGGAATCCTCTGGCCGTCACACAACACAAATAAGGAAAATAAAATGAACTGGGACGTTGAATACGCCGAAAGCCAATACTGCCTCAAAACGCTTTGCCTGAGCCTGATTTTCTCTCTTTTCCTCTTTTGGGAAGCGAATGCGGACGCAAAAAATCTCGCCATTCTGATTGGGATTGACCGCCTGGGAAATACTTCTGTGGAAAGTACCATGAAAAAGGCTCCCGACTACGCCGAAATACGCGCTCTCTGTGACCGTTTCAGAAGTGGCGCGACGAATGAGTTTGAAGTCATCCTTTACTCCGGGGAAGATACCGCGCTTGAACCGCTCCAAAAGTCCCTCAAAAAACTCCTTGATCCAAAAAATTGCGTTTCAAGAGACGCCGTATTACTCTTCATCACCGGCGGAACATATCTCCGAACGCAGAAGGAAAACAAAAACCTTCTCGCTGTTCATGACTCAAAATTCGCCGATGAATCCTCCTTCCTTGATCTGGATGAACTCCAAAATCTTCTTGAAAAATCCAATACCCCTGCGGCTCTTTTGATGATTGACGCGGTGCGTTCTGACGGGATAAAAAG
The DNA here is from genome assembly GCA_017408405.1 of Thermoguttaceae bacterium. Lineage (GTDB taxonomy): Bacteria > Planctomycetota > Planctomycetia > Pirellulales > Thermoguttaceae > RGIG3701. The sequence goes on along the minus strand of JAFQUP010000212.1, from coordinate 24,853 downwards.
TTCCGAAACTCCTTTCGAAACACTGAAGGAACTCCAGAACGGCATCACGATCGCGCACACTCGTCCCCAGGTAAGCGACATTCACTTGGGAATTCGGAATAACATGACAAATTTCGCCTGCTGGCTTGATGAAGCGCTTAAGGGATACGCCGACGAAAACAAAAATGGTTCTCTCGCGGTTGACGAAATCGCGAATTATGTTTTCGAAAATCTGAAGGCAGTGCCAAACACGCCGAATCCCATCATGAAAAGCGGAGCGAACGTTTCACCAAAAGACGTTTTCTTTCCGCGTGAAAGAACGATTCACGACATTCTCGACGACATCGCCGGACAGATTATCATTCACTGTCTCCAGAAAAACGCAACCACGCTTCTGCTCAATGACTTTTACCTGCAATCCTCTCACGGAACGCTGCGCGGCTCGCGAAACGCTTCTCTCAAGTACCAGCAGAAGAGAAAAGTCGCCATGTTATGCCTGGATGGACTGAAAAGAAGAATCGACCCAACGGCGGAGGAGGACTCAAATATCCTGAAACTCCCTGTTGACCAAAACAACCTGGACACCCCGGCGAAAACCGCGATTCTGCGAAACAGTCTTTTCGAAATTGAAAAGGATTACTACCAAATCACCTGCGCGCTCTCTTTTGAAGGTGCGAACGAAACCGCCTCTGCCGCTCAAAAACCAGACCAAAACCAGAATGACCAAGCCGACTCCAAACTTCCAACGGTCACCATCTCAAAAAAAATGCTTATCAAGGCCACGATGGAGACACAGATCCCCGACAATCCCCCCGAAGAATTTATTCCGCTCAAGCCAATCATTGAGGTTAAAGGAAAAGATAATGAATTTCACCCTTTAACCCTGACTGAAAAAGACGGAGTTTTTCACGCCCTGTTCAATGTCGGGGACGTTTACCGTATCGCGCTTCAGCGCACACATCAGAATGACCCGCGATTCGACCGGCTCGCGGCCAGAGTTTTCGTCGATGGAAGAAGCATTCTGCCCCAGGCTCCGCCGGAGGTCTCTTCCTGGAATTCCAGCTTATCCTCAGCCAATTCCGGAACGATGCAGGCTTCCACGTTGAGGGGAATGCCCGGATCAGCCAAATTCCTGCCACCAAAGAATTCCCAAACCGGGGCCAATCAAACTCCGGAAAACGACTCTGCCTCCGCCTCTCCCGCCTCTGAACCTGTCGAAGCACCGTGCGTTCCGACGGACGAAGCGCTCTTTTTCATTCTGGATCAGATCGACCCGAACAGCACGGAAGCGAGGCACTTTTTTGAAGGCTTCTTCACGAAGCTCGGCGAGCAGAAATACCGTGAATTCGTCGTCTCCACCCCCAAAAACTCCGAGAAAAAAGACGAAATGGGAATTATCACCATCACCATTTACCAGCTTGACACTCCAAACGTCCCGAGCGGTAACACCCGTGGAATAAGAAACGCCAGGACGGTCGAAGGGGAATTACGGGACAGTAAGGCGAAATGGGAAAAAACCCAAAAACCTGGAAAACTTCTCCAGACTATCTCAATTTCATACCAGTCCAAGCCGGTGACATCGACACTCAAAAACGTTCCGCAAACCCGTTCAAGAACAAACGGACGATTTCGAAAATAAATCAATTCGTGAATTTTCTTTCGAGAAATAACTATTGGAACTTTAGAACTACAGAAAGCGAGGATCACTAATGAAACACACCTTCAAATTTATCCTGTACGCGATCATGGGAATCGTATGCGCCGCGAATGCCGCTTACGCCTACACTGCCCCCGAAATACAAAAACTCATGGCCAACGACAGTAAGAGACATGCGCTGCTTATTGATACCACCGAGTCAACTGCCCCCAACAAAGAAACTTACCTTGACAATATCTCCGCCAGGATTGAGAAACTTGGTATCGACCGGAATAACATCCACAAACTTACGTATTCCGGAAAAAAAGCCACGGAGGAGAATATTAACGAACTCATGAACCTCTTCACCGAAAAAAAATCCGGTTCTGTCGAGGAACTCATGATTTTCCTCACCGCCTACGGTATCTCAAACGGAGAAAAAGACTTCATTGTCCCGGCAGGCGTGAATCCGGAGGAAATTGAATCCACAAAAGACACAAGACTCATCTCTATCGATGATACCCTTTACCCAAAAATCATGGCTTCCGGAGCCAAAAGAGTCCTGTTCGTCATCAATTTCAAATCCGTCCGTAAAGTGACAAGAGGAGCGGGAAACAACTCAAATCTCCAGAATGTGAACCTTGAAACAATCGTAGCCAAAGCTGGCAAGATTAATGAGTCCTATTCTGACAACGATACTTCCAATGAAGATAACGATGAAGACGACTCTAGTGATGAGGGCAAAGAACTCGAAGGACATCAAATCTTATTCATTACCACCAAAGACCAGGATACCGCCAACCAGAACCTCAGCCAATTTTACCCCACGCTCATAAAAGCGCTGGAAGGGCACGCCGACATTACGGGAGATAATGACGGTTTCATCGAAGCGGAGGAAATTCCTCTCTACTTCTCAAAAAACACTTCCATCCAGATCATGAACAATAAACTCGAGGGAAATACCCGGTACGTTCTGGGAAAAGCGGAACAGAAAGTCACCATTCCCGAGGGGCTTTTCCTGGATATCGCCAAAGAATTCACGAGAGATGAATTTCAACCTGAAAGAGATTCCGCCATCGCCCGCGAGAAAAAAATCTCGAGCAAGTCTTCTGAGGAAATTAACGAGGAAGTGAAGAAATCTGACAGTACCAAAGTCTACACCAAAACTAAAGCAACCCCAAAACCAATTCCACCGACTTACCACAAAGGAAAACGAGGGAGATAATGATGAAGAACTGAAACTTGGCACTCTTAATCAAACCAAAAGCTGAAAAAGCTCGGCCCAATTAAAATTACGAACATCAACAAGAAAGGTAAAATCATGGAAAAACTGTCACTCGCGGCTGCTGTCCTCGGAATGGGATTCGCTATCGCTCCGCTTTTTGCCTACACTCCCAATGCCGACTACACCCATGGCGTCCTCGTTCCCGCGATACCAGGCGGCCTCAACAATACGGGAACCCAAACCCCTCAAAACTCACCGCAAAATACCCAGCAGCAGGCTTCTTCTGTGCTGCTTGAGAAACAATCGTTCGTCACTCACGCTCTCCTCATTGGAATCAATGATTACGACGAGAAGATAGGAGAACTTGGCGGCTGCGTAAACGACGTGAACCTCCTGAAAGAATGCTTCGCCAGAACCCATCAGCTGAAAGAAGAAAATATCACGATCCTGACAGACCATGATGCTACAAAAGAAAAAATCATCGCCGCGCTCGAGCAAGTCAAAAATAAAGACTGTGACCGGCTCCTCGTCTTCTTCGCGGGACACGGAATTGGAGCTAACAACCAAAGTTTCCTCTGCCCAATAAATACCACAACCACTAATTTCAAACAGGAAGAACTGGATAATAACTTTCAGAATGCAGTCATCCAAAAAAATCTCATCCCCATGAAGGATTTTCTGGACCACCTCAAGATCGCGAAAGCGAATGAAATACTTCTTATCCTCGATGCTTGCCGAAATGTCGTATCTCCGGAGGACGAAAAGTCTGAAGAGCTGATGAAGAGCTCTGACCAAAAATACAATACCCAAACAGATATGAACAATTTCATGGGAGAATTTAAAACCCTGATGACTTCGAAGAACCTTGACCGAAAACAGGATAAAGGATTTGCCGTCATTACCGCCTGTTCTTTCGGTCAGACATCAGAAGAAACTGACGATGAAATACACAATGGAAAATTCACCTCCCACTTTGAGAAAGGTCTTCGCGGATATGCCGACACGGCCGGCTGCTTTGACGGAGAGATTACTCTCACCGAAGCGTATAATTACGCTTACTCACGGTTATCAAACTCAGGACAAACGCCCGAAATTTTCCTGTCCTCCACGAACAAAAATTTCGTTTTAGCAAGGTTCCAAAAGGTACTGCGGGTACCGAGACCTGAAACGAGACAAACCAAAGGCAACAAATATACCTACACTGTCCTCCACCATCAGGAAGAAGATCTTAAAGAGCAGGGAGATCTTCAGTTCCTTCGAAGAACCGGCGAAATCCTTTCAAATGTAAAGTACTGGAGTGTGAATACAAACAAAGTTGGTCTCAAAGCGCTCGACTGTTTTTTGGAATATGTTCCCAATGACGCAACCGCCCTCGCCATCCGCGGAAGCGTGCATCGTAAACTGGGGAACTATGAACAGGCTCTCCTGGACTATGGACATACTGAGATGAAATTCCAGCTATACGCCCAAAAGGACACTACCCTCACCAATGGTAATCCCTCTGACAATAAAGGTATCAAACGAAATGACCTCCTTACCGTTACTGGAATCGGAAAAGACGGAAGGCTTCAAGTTTCAGAGGTCAATAACGAACCCCTCAAAAAAGTACTCTGGATCAACAAATCCAACGTTCACTATGATTTGTGGGCTGCGGGAGACACCACCATCGCTACGCGAAATCAGGAAGCACGCCATGCCAACGGCACCTCCGCGCGTCAAACTATGGAACAGACTTGGCATACCTCACCAAGAGGCGCAGGCCCTGGTCCCATCACCTTCTTGCCCTAATCCCCTGCTCCGGCACGTTTCCCTCAATCAACCAATCCGCTTTCCAGCGGGAAGCGGATTCCATTTTTCGGCTCTCCGCCTGAAAACCTAAAATCAGAAAGTAAGAATCATGAACTACAGTTTGACTTTAACGAACTGGGTCGCCCGCATCGGCGCGGGAGATTCCATAGCCATGGAACGGGTTTTTAACCGTTACTTCGATCAGCTGGTACGTCTTGCCGTACAGAAAATGCACGGTCTGAATCAGGTCTCACGCTCCGGCGAGGACATCGCGCTCAGCGCCATCAAAAGCCTTTATCTGGGAATTCGCAAAGACCAGATCCAGCTCGACACGGAAGAAGACCTTTGGGGCTGTCTTTTCTGCATCACGGTCCGGAAAGCGGTCGCGGAACGCCGTTGGGAATACGCCGCGAAGCGCGGGGCGGGCCGACGCGTCTTCAGCGGAGACCAGGAACTTGACGATGACGGAAACGAACTCTTCGACACCGTAGCGGGCAACGAACCCTCCCCGGAGCTTGCCTCGCAAATGGCTGAGAGTGCCGATGAACTCCTGTCACTTTTTGACGAACAATCAACCCAGCACCAGATACTTTCCATGAAACTTCAGGGACTTTCCGTTCAGGAAATCGGCGAAAAACTCAACCTCATGCCGCGAACGGTATTCTGGCATTTGGAAAAAATCCGCGAGCGTTGGGAATTCTTTAAGGGAATGGAATTTCTCACGGAAAATATCCTTCAGGGAATGTCCATCCCAAGAGTTGCCAAGGCTATGGAAAAAGAAGAGGAATTCATTCGGAATTTCCTCGATAAAATACTCCTTTTCTGGGAACAAAAATCCTCAAAACAGGAGTGCGATCTCCTGCGTATGATTTGGGAAAAACCAGATGATTTTGAGGCTCTTCTTGAACACCGCAACCTGGAGGCCGTTAAGCTCGAAAAACAACTCGGAAAAATCGGCGACCAATGGCTCCGACTCGGAAAAACCGAATGGAAAAAAGACCTGAGTAAATTCTGGGCTGGAAAAAATAAATAGAAAAGCTAAAAAGCAAAAGGAAAATTAAATGTCTGAACAGAACAAAATCAATAAAGCGTTCACTGAAAGCATTGACGCAGCCGAGGCATTAACGCTGGTCGCTTTTAACGGTTTGGATTCCCTCCGCGAGGCAATGCCGGTCTCCTCCTACTCAAGGATCGCGGAATTAAGTCTCTACTTTGAAAAAGCATGGACGGAAGACCGTGTCCTTTCCATTGAGGACTGCCTTTGGCTCGTTGAGCCTGAGGATCGGGAAGAACTTCTGGAAAGACTTCTGGAAATCGATATTTCCATGGGACTCAAACATAACTCGAATGTCTCAAAAGACGACTACTACGAACGTTTCCCCAAATGGAAATCACTCATCAACCAGGTTTACGATTCACTCAGCACACTCTCCATCACCGGATACGGTCGGCTCGGACTCACGATCGGACACTATACTATTCAGGACGTACTCGGAAAAGGGGCCATGGGAATCGTCTACAAAGCGTGGGACGAACATCTCCAAAGACCAGTCGCCATCAAATACCTCCTTCCGCAGCACAATCGACAGGTCGATCAGGAAAAAATGGCGGAACTTTTCAGAAGAGAAGTCGCTCTCCTCGGACAGCTCAAAAGAGACTCCATGTTCGCCCAGGCTCATGAAAGCAGCAAGGACGGAGATTTTCTCTATCTCGTCATGGAATTCGTCGATGGCGTTGACCTCGCGAAATACGTCCAGAATAACGGCGGAAAAATAGATCCTCTGGAAGCGATCTCCTACATTCGGCAAATTGCCAAGGGACTCCAGGAAATCCACGAAATGGGAATCATCCACCGTGACATCAAACCCGAAAACGCGGTCCGGGACCAGGAAGGAAATATCCGAATCCTTGACCTTGGCTTGGGACTGCTCAAAGATTCTCCCATAATCAAAGACGACCCGGTCTCTACGGAAACGACCCAAAAAAGACTCTTTCTCCTCGACTCCGCCACGGGAAGGAATATGGCCGAATCCGACCAGAATAAAATCGCCGGGACCCCCGCGTACTGGGCGCCCGAAGCTTACTATGCCCCGGAAATGGTCGACGCGAAAAGTGACCTGTTCAGTCTCGGCGGAACTTTCTTTTATCTCTTAACCGGAATTCTCCCCATTAAATGGAGAAATCCGATTGAGAAAAAAAAGAAAAAACATCTCCCCCTTAAAGATTTCTTCGAAAAGGAAAATCTGAAATTCCCGCAGGATATTTTCGACATTCTCGAAAAAATGCTCGAATTGGATCCCCAAAAACGGTTCCAGTCCGCCGAGGAACTCATTCAGGCTCTCGATAAACTCAGCGCAAAACTCACTCCAAAAACATGGCGCCAAAAATGGCGTATCCCTCTCCTATGCTCCGCCGGAATTCTGACTCTCTTCATCACCTTCTCCACGGTACATTTCCTCGGACTCCGACAGGTTAACCAAAAACTTGACGAGGCTCGCGCTCTGGCTGAAAGCGACAGCGATGCGGCCTTGAACCTCCTGAATGACATGGCTCCGGAAGACTTCTCACTAACGAGAAAAAAAGATTTTTACGATCTGAGAGCCCGTCTGTTTGAAGAAACAAAGAAATTCGCTTCCGCCCAAAATGACCTCGAGAAACTCATGGAACTGGAACCCGAAAATTCCAGCCATCTGATCCGATGGGCTTCACTCGCGCTCTCGATGGAAGAGAAAGATAAAGAACGCGCCAGACAAAAAATCATTCACGCGATCAAGAACGACCCATGGAACATCCCTCTCAATATCCTCGATGCGCAGTTCATCTTCAACAACGCAATTAATAAAGGCCTTTCCAATGACAATGAGAAAAAGCAAGAATTTCTCTTGGAGGTCATTGATATTCTCGGAGAGGTTCTCACCCCAACCGACCAATCCGAAACTCCATGCGCGCAAGATAAGACTGAGGCTCTTTACTTGAGAGCGAAAGCATATCAGGAACACGGAAACTCTGACTTTGCTATCGGTGACGTGGAGAAAATCCTGGAAATGTACAATGACTCTGGGAAAGTCCCCCCAAAAGTCTGGATCCTCATGGCCGACATACGCTTTCATCTTAAGAACTGGAAAGAAGCGGTGGACTGCTGGGAACACGTTAAAGACCCAAAAGTGCTCGACAAACTCGATAAAGAAGTAAAAAAAGAAGAAGTATTCTTCAGAAGAGCGCAATGCCATTTTCATCTTGGAGAGTTCGAAAAGTGCGTCGACTACTGCCGGTTGGCGGCTCCAAATAATAATGAGACTTACCCTCCAATGCGGCACAAATTCAGAGGGGAAGCCGCTTTTTACATTGAGGACTGGGAAACCGCCTGTAGAGATCTGAGAAAGTTAACCGACGATCTCGCCGAAAACTTTTCCAGGAATGAACAAAATCAGTTCAGAACTATGCTCGCTTACGCTCTCTTCCAGAGAGGACTAGATCAAAAAATGAATGAAGCGTCATCTGAAAAAACTGACAAAGTACCATCTAAAGACACTTTTGAGGCCTGCATTAGGTATATCAAGCCAATCACGGATATTGATGATTTCATTCTGATCATAACTAATAAAGATGAAAAAGAAGTGTGGCTTACTCCCAAATTAATCATGCTGAACGCTAAGGTTGAACTCGATCCTGACGACACTGAAGCAAAAGATGAACATTTCAATGAAAAGACACGAATTAACACACTCCAACAGGAAAAAAAGAAACCAGAACCCGAAGGCAACCCCGAAGACAAACCCGAAGGCAAACCCGAAGACAAACCCGAAGGCAAACCCGAAGACAAACCCGAAGACAAACCCGAAGACAAACCCGAAGGCAACCCCGAAGGCAACCCCGAAGGCAACCCCGAAGGCAAACCCGAAGGCAAACCCGAAGGCAAACCCGAAGGCAAACCCGAAGGCAAACCCGAAGGCAAACCCGAAGACAAACCCGAAGACAAACCCGAAGGCAAACCCGAAGACAAACCCGAAGACAAACCCGAAAGCAAACCCGAAAGCAAACAGCCCCTCCCAGTATCTCGTTCTCCTGGATCCATTAGGTAACGCGTGATTAATGGAATAAACCACTAAAAGGACAAAATAAATGGAAAACGCAAACATGAAAAAAGACAGTTTATCCCTTTTCTTTTTAATATTGATTTTCGCCTTAACCATAAATTTCAAAACGAATACGGTCGCGGAAGGCTGGGCGGACACGAAAGAATTTGGTCCTTTTCTCTGCTATTCCCAATTTTCGCTTGATTCCATCCAGAACGAACTTCACGAGCTTCACGAACTCCAAAACCGAATTTGTTCACAGCTGCATCTTCCCGCGCCGAAGCAGCAAATCGAACTTTACTTTTTCAAAGACGCGGCCTCCTGGACGGCCTGGCACAAGCAGCATTTACCCGACACTCCGCTGCGCCGCGCGCTGTTCATCAAACCGGATGTCATCATTCAGTCTGACAAAACCCGCGCCCAAGTCTTTACCTATTACTCTCCTCAGCTCGCGCAGGACCTCCGGCACGAGGGAACGCACGCTATTCTCCACACTATCGTCGGAAAACCGATTCCGATCTGGCTTGACGAAGGGCTTGCCGAGTATTACGAACAGGACGAAAAGATTCCCGCCGTCGCCAAAGCACGCGTTCAGCATCAGACCATCCGTCCTTTAAAGAAACTCGAAAAGATTCAGACCATGGGCAGCATGACTGCCGACGCGTACGCGGACGCCTGGGCTTGGACCGTCTATCTCTTGGAAGGGCCGCAGAATCTGAGGCACATTCTCCCGGAATATATTCGGGATTTTCAGAAAAAACTCTTCTATTCCTCCATCTCTTCCAGAGTCGGCAAAGTCCATCAGAATCCCGACGCGGCCCTGGCCCAGTTCATCAACGCCATGGCACTCCCGGAAGAATCCGACATGACAGATTCCTTTCCTCCAATATCTTCCCAGTCGGTTCCTGACGTCCACTCCATGCCGCGTCCCTCCGCCGCCCCTTCGCAACCTTCCGCGCCGCCTTCCGCGCAACCTGCGAAACGACCGAGAACATTACCCATTTTCATGCCGAGATAAGCAGACCGTTCCCAACCACAAGCGGCCTCATTTTCAGCCTTTCCTTTCCTGGAAAGGTTTTTTATTTCCCCGCGTGAGATTCTCAAATTTCCATAAATTCCTGAAAAATTTCAAAAAGACCGAAAAAATTTTGCATGATTTTCTTTTTTTTGCCATATTTTTATTGGAAGTTTGATTCTTTCAGAAAAACAACACAAGAGAAAGGACATGAATCATGAAAAAGACAATGTTTTTGATCGGCTGCGGTATTTTTAGCCTCATGTTTGGTATGATCAGCGACCTTGACGCCGCGGAAAGCAGCAAAAACGAGGTTTCCGCCACCATTTCAATTCTGGAAAATATCCAGCCCCAGGAAACCGCGGACGCTCCTAAAGCCGAAAAAGCCGCCGCGGTAAAGTCTGAAGACCAAGCCTCGAAAAAAGCGTCCCCCAAAGGCACGAAAAAAGTTGCCCGGAAAACCGTTAAGAAAGCCGCCGAGAAGTCTGAAAAGGCCGCCGTTTCCGGGGACATTCAGGCTAAAAGCAGCAAATCTGAAGTTTCGCGGGACCTCACGGCCTCTGCCGAGGCGGCTCCGGAAAATACTCAAACGGTTTACTATTACTGGAATTACGGTTCATGGTACTATCCATACTGCGCCGTCGAGCCTGTTACGGTAACTCTGCCGGGACACGGATACCTCTATCTCGGATACTACGGTGCCTACTGCCAGAGTACTGGGACACTGAATATCTGCGTTCTTATGCTCGACACTCCCAAAGAAGGAACTCCGTTAGCCAATCTGGGAATCGAAAGAGGTGATTCCATCGTGAAAATTGACGGGAACTACATCGTGAATCCCGCGCAAATTAATGATATTACGGAGAATTCTTTCCTGAAGGTCATTAAGGCCAACGGTGAAACAAAAGAAATTGGAACAGCTATTGAATGATTTTTCAATAGAATAGGAATCGTTTCATTGATATTTCGATTGATTCCGGAGGATACTTTCCATTCTTCCTTCCGGAATTATTTGAAATTTATAAAAAAGGGATAAAATTTTCTTGCGGTACCGCTTGTGCCGTATTTGGAATTTGATACAATATCGATTAAATCGAAAATGAAAGGCAAAGGAGGTTTTCGTATGAAAAATATGTGGAAATTTTCAATTCTGAGTACTATTCTGCTTGCTGGAAATATCGCTGGTATCGCAATCGCTGATGACGCACCCTCTATCCGAGACCTATCCGAAAAAGCGTTTGAACAACTTACCATTAATTCAAATGAGGCGCTCAGCATCCAGGTAAAAGCTAAAGAAAGCGGAGTGAAAAGTGCGGTTAAATTCCGTATTAAAGACGTCGAAATTCCTTTAAGAGCTAACGATTCAGAAAAAAACTCCACATCAAAAATTTCCAGCGATTTGGGCATCAAAATTTGGTTCGAGCTGATAGACGGAACTCTCATCAACCCGACAAAACGGGAATGGAAGGCCAGTGAAAGATTTTACGTCCATATTCAGTCCGCAGTCCCCGTTTACGTCGGCCTTTTCCAGAATTACCCAGATAGTGACCCGCTTTCCCATCAGCTTTATCCAGACAGAAAGTACACGGAAAGTTTCAGAGCCATTCAGCCGGGACAAGCCGCGAAATTACCCGCTTTTTTTGAGATGGGAGAAAATTCCGAGAAAGAAATCATGTCCATGGTCGTCGTCCGATTTGACTGGGAAGGAATTCAGAACGGACTCACGACAAGAGCTATTGACAGCATTACCCCCAACGCGAAAGTCGGTGCTCAGGTCACTGAAATCGGTACTGGGACAATGAAAAGCATTAACGAAGCGGTACTAAGCAGTAAGGATATTACGAAAGAAAGAATTCAGGAAAACATCAAGAATATTTCCAAAAATGAGGCTGAAAAAATCTCAAAAGCTGTCAATAAAGCTGTCAAAAACACCAAATTCCGAATCATCGGTTCAAAGACTCCTGCCTCCGACAACCCCAATGACGTTTGTTTCTATATGTTTGGAACAGGAGATGTTGGACAGTGGCAGCTCACTCTAAAAAAATAATTTCAGAAAAAATAACGTTAAACATACCTGATTATCTCATGAAAGGAACATTTATGCGAAATTGGAAATTCGCTTTTTATTCATTCATCTTTTTAATCTTCGGAATGCCTGCTTTCCTTCACGCGCAAACGGTCCATCTGCTCACCGTGGCGGATTTCCGCGGCTTTGAAGAAAAAGCCCTGGATGGGGTCAAAAAAGATATTGAAAATATCGAAAAATTCTTCGAAAAGAACCTCCCCGGCGTTATTAAGCATACCCAGGTTGACGGCAACATGGCTACGCCGGAAGCCATTCGTGAAAAAATTAATGAACTCGAACCAGAACAAAACGACACCATCGTTTTCTACTATTCGGGACATGCCGCGAATGATTCCAATAACAATGGACAGTTCCTCCAGCTGAAAGATAAAAAAGGCAATCCGATCGCACTAGACCGGCACAAGATAAAAAATTGGCTCTTGGACAAAGATTGCCGTCTGGTCGTCGTGCTGACGGACTGCTGCAACATGTTTGAGGAAAATGAAGATCTCACACAGGACCAGGTTCCAACGATGCGCGGTACCTCCTCTCATCCGTTTATCCAGGAACTTTTCATTAAAAGCAGCGGTCTGGCTGACATCACCTCCTCGAAAGTCGGTCAATACTCTTACGCTCTAAAAAATGGATCCATCTTTACCAATGCCCTGATTAAGACAATCACTGAGATGGATAAGGAAATGGATGATAAGAGAAAAAAGAAGAAAGAAATCGAAAACGATTTCAACTGGAAAACACTTATGGAAAGACTCTCCAAAAGGTCCAATGAACTTTTCAATAATTCCTTCCCCAATGGCTCTCCGCAAGGACAGATCGCGCAGGATCCGTATGCCTACACCTTGCCACAACCTTCCACTCCGCCGGACGAACCCAAACCAGTTTTCGGCGTAGCGGTCCAAAGTCTGAGCTTCGGAAACGTTCGTGTTACGGAAGTAGTACCGAAATATCCCGGTGCTATGCTTGGAATTCAGTACGGAGACTTCATCACGTATATTAACGCTTTGGAAATCCTTGATGAGAGTGACTACTCCAGAGCCATTGACTGCGTGAAAGACATCCTGGCGATCAAAATTACCCGTAACAATAAGGAACTTGCCGGAATTATCAACCTGAAAACATCGAAAATCCTTCTGGGATTTGACGAACAGCCATCTTTCCAAACGGATGACTTTGGAATTTTCATGCCGGAAGATACGAATGTCATCGCGAATGTCAAGGAAGACTCACTAGCTGCAAAAGTACTCCGCGAAGGAGACGAGATTCTCTCTGTCAACAGCAAGGTAATCTCGAATGCCGCGGATTACCGCAAAGCTTTCGAATCCGCGAAGAAAGAAGAGATGAAACTTAAATTCATCCGCCTGGGGATGAAATACGAGGTAAAATTCAACCTGGAAAAAAATGAGGTCATTGACAAGCCGGTTCTTTATTTCGGCGCAACCATGGAGAAAAAGAAAAACATCATCAAAAAGATTTATAAAGATTCCCTGGCGGAAAAGATCGGATTCAAAATTGGTGACGCGATCTTTGACATAAACAGCCTGCCGATCAAAAACGAAACGGATCTGGATAAAGCCTTGGAAGCCATGGCAAATATGAAAAAACCCGCGGTATTCCGATTCTACCGTAAAGGCAAAGAATGGTTCGTAACATGCGAGCTGGGTAAAGGGATATTTTACGATCCAATCCGCGTTTTCGGAATCTCGCTCCGCGAAGAATCGAATATCATCGAGAATGTCGATCCGAATTCCCTGCCGGAAAAAGCCGGTTTGCGTACTGGAGACACCATCATCTCAATCAATAATGCCCCAATCGAAAACAAACAGAACTACCTTAAGATCATTGAAAAGATGAGCGGCGAGATGAACATCATCTTCATCCGGGACGACCAAAAATGGAGTGTGGAAGTCGATCTGGAAACCAACAAGGTCCTCAACGCTCCAACCCCTTTGTCTGGAATCTTATTCCACGAAGAATCGAATATCATCGAGTATGTCGCCCCGAATTCACTGGCGGAAAAAGCCGGTTTGCGCACGGGAGATTCCATCGTCTTAATCAATGAATTCCCAATCAATGACAAACAGAATTACCTTCAGATCATGAAGGATATGAGCGGTGAGCTGAACATCACCTTCATCCGGGAAGGTAAGAAATGGAGTACGAAAGCGGATCTGGATAAAAACGAAATCATCGAGCCGGCGAAACCTTTGGAGACATGGGAGCCGGATCCCAATGGACCAGTCTTCGGAGCGTCCATGCCCACTGACAAAAACACTCTTGTGGCAATCGCTCCCAACTCACCAGCCGAACATTTTGGACTTCAGGTCAATGACCAGATTCTCAACTTTAACGGGAAAAATATTTTCAACGGTAAAGATTTTGACGTAGCGGTTGATGAATCTCCGCGGCACGCTGAACTTCTCATCCTGAGAAATGGAGGCCTCATTAAGATAAAAATGATCCTGAATAAAGCGGACAGTAATTCCACGCAGCCGGCACCTGCCCAACAGGCCCCAACCGCTCCGGCGGAACCGCCGGTTCCTACCCCGGACACCCCCCTGCCTGGAGCTGGAACCAACGCGGGAATTCCCCAAAATCCGTCAACAGCGGTTTCAACGACCGCACCTGCCTTGGGAGTTTCCCTTGAAAACTCCAGTAACCGTATCGCCTCCATTACTCCTGATTCACCTGCCGAAAATATTGGCCTTGAGGTGGGGGACCAAATCCTGAAATTCAATAATATTAACATTCGGAATTTCAACGACCTTTCACGCGCAATCGCGGCTTCAGGAGAAAACGCGTCGCTTCAAATCGTTGATCACCGTAAAAATGAAGAACACTCGCTCATTATTCCACTGAACAAATAGGGAGAAAAGTATGAAAAAATTATTCACGATATTTTCAGCAATCCTGCTTTTCGGATTTGCGGGCATTGCCTTCGCCGAGAAAACTGATGTCCCGGAAAACGCCAGCGTAAACAGCGCGTCACTTTTCTCATTCGACTGGTATCAAAAAAACACAAATTCCGCGCCGGGCCAAAACTTCATGACGTCCCCCTATGGACTTTACCGTTTGCTCGGCTCACTTTACCTTGGCAGTGCCGGCCAGACTCAAAGCCAATTCGAATCAGTCCTTCGTATCGAAAGTTCCCCAAATGAAAACACGAAGGAATTCTGGCTCGAGAACATGGCGGGCGTTTTCAGCAGCCTGAATAAATCAAAAGAACTGACCTTTGCCGGAGGTATCTGGCTTGAGGAAAATACTCCGATCCTCCCGGACTATTTCAGCAAAATACACAAAATGGGAGACCTCGACCTCCAAAACGTGAATTTTTCCCAAAAAGAAACCCTTGAAAAAATCAATGCGTGGGGAAAAGAGAAGACTGGCGGAAACATTTCGCAAATCCTCCCCCAAATTCCGATGAACGCCAAACTGGTCATGGCTAACACGATCTTTTTCAACGGCAAATGGAAAAATGCATTTGATCCTAAGGACACCGCCAATGCGGAGTTCACCGGACTTGACAGAAAAAAGATTAACATTCCAATGATGAATCGCACCGACAAATATCGCTGCGGATCTTCGGAGAATTTCCAGTGGATCGAAATCCCATACCAGGGAGGAAAATACGCGATGGCAATCTTCCTTCCCAATAAAATCAGCGCTTTCCGGCTCATGGAAGAAAAACTTTCGATGGAAATGCTTGATAAGTGCCGAAGCAGCGCGAAAACTCAAAAAGTCAGTCTGACTCTGCCGAAATTCACTTTCACCAGTTCCTCCCAGGCCGCCCCAATCCTAAAAGAAATGGGCCTTCTGGATGCATTCCTTACCAGTGCCGATTTCTCGGAAATGACCAGCGCGAATGACATTTGCGTTTCACATCTCGTCAATTCCTGCTGCCTGAAAATTGACGAAGCCGGAACTCAAGCCGCTGTCGCTGCCGCGGCGGTACTCGTGCCAAAATCAAAACCAATCGAAAAAATCATTCGTTTTAACGTGAACAAACCGTTTGTCTTCATGATCTACGACAAAGACTCAGGAGCGATCCTCTTCTGCGGAAGAATCGTTGATCTCTCCACTTCCCGTCAGAATGGCGGAACGACTGAAATACTTGCCGGGGACGATGGAACAAGCGGGCAAGGCGGAAGCCTGCAGTAGTCTCCATTGAATATTTCGTGAGAAAACATCGCTTTTTCTCACGTTTTTTCTTTCGAGCTGCACTTTTCGTGTTAAAATGCCATTTAAATAAAAGAAACAGAAAGTGATTCTCTTTTTCTTCTATTGAAATGCGCGGAACTTGAGAGTCTTTCAATACGATTCAGGGAGCTGAAAACGTTCCCTACCGTCGTTTCAATACACTAAAAAAGAATAACGCCAATCCATAGCGGCTACAATTCAATAAACTGAAATCTATCCGCGTTCCTATCGCGGTTTCAGGAAAGGAATACTTTATGTTTTACGTGAAATTCGGAATCCTTACGGCTGTTTTGATTTTGGGATCGGCTTTCACGCTCTCAGCACAGACCTTTCACGTCATCACTGCCGGCAACTGGCAGACGGAAGAGCAAAGTGAATGTGTTCAACAGAACATCAGAATGGTGAAATACTTTTTCCAGCAATCCGTTCCCGTCAGATCACTGAAATTTTATGACGTTCGGAAAAACGATCTCACGCGCCAGGATATTGAAAGTATCCTTTCAGAGGTTAATCCTCTTTCGTGCGATGTCCTTTTCTTTTATCTCGCCTCGCCCGCCGCGCAGGGAGAAAACGCTGATCTGCTTCTCTCGTCCAACGCAGCTGACGCACAAAGTTTGACAAGGAACCAGATGAAAGAAATTCTCACGAAAAAAGCCGCCAGACTCTATGTCCTCTTTACCGACCTGATTGGAGTTTGGGACTTCAGCCAATATCTGGATGCCCAACTCCCGCTCAACCGTTACTTCGTAAAAAATACTTCCCCATTCCTTCAGGAGTTTTTTCTGAAATCGTCCGGCATGCTCGACATCTCCTCCGCTGAGGCTAAAAATAATGAGGTTGGGGTCGCGATGGAAGACGGATCCTTTTTTACCCTCGCCTGGTTCATCACAATGAACGAGATGAATGACCAAACCAAGCCAAACGAACGCGCGAATTGGGGCGTCTTTGAGAAAAAACTCAAGGAAAACTCAAACCAGATTTTCAGAAAGTACTATCCACTCAGAGCAATGAATGGACAGAGAAACCAAACCCCTCTCGTCGCCGCGCTTCCTTCACTCACGCGGCTGGGAGTAACCGTTCGCGAGACAAGAAATAAAAACGTCGAAATCATCGACATCTATGACGGATTTGCCGGAGAAAAAGCAGGATTGCGCAACGGAGACATCATCATTTCCATTAATGGAGAAGAAATTAAAAATGAAAAAGACTACGCGCAAATCATGGCTCAAATCGTGAAGGACGATCCTGAAAATTTTGAGATTGTCTTCCGCCGTGAAGGAAAAGAGCAAACGGTTACCCTCAATTTGAACGGTCCTGTGGAAAAAACGCTAATAGCTTCAAACACGAGCCTAATCGAAACTGACGAAATCGAAGCTGACGAAATCGAAGCTGACGAAATCGAAGCTGACGAAATCGAAGCTGACGAAATCGAAGCTGACGAAATCGAAGCTGACGTAATCGAAACTGACGTAATCGAAACTGACGTAATCGAAACTGACGAAATCGAAGTTCACGTAATCGAAACCAACGAAATTGAAGTTCACGAAATCGAAGCGGAAAAACCCATTCCTCCCGTAATTATTCCAGAAACCTCCAACCGCCCGGTTCATCCAGTTCCGAACAAGAATCCGGCTCCGCGCGTTCAAACGTCCCAGGCAGTGTCGGCTCAAAATCCTTTACCCGACCCAGACGCCATCACTCGTCGCATTATGGGAGTAACCATGGCCGCCGACTCCAATACCTTGACGAATGTCTTTCCAGATACGCCGGCAGCTAATCTCGAACTGGAGGAAGAGGACCAAATTAAGAAAATAAATAATTGGGAGATCAGGGACAAATATCAATTTGCGAAGATCCTTGAAAAAATAAATCCTATTTCAACTCTCGAAATCCTAAAAAAAGACGGAAGCGTAAAGCGAGAGGCCATCATACTGAATAAATCACTTTAAACCGAAACTTTTTCCCAACTTCACTTTCAATAAAAAAGGCACTAAAATGAAGAAGTTTTTAATCCTGTTTTTTTTCGCGTTCCTGATTTTGCCCAATACCGCTTTTTCTTCTGATAAGGAAAAGAGGGATACGGCACGTCAAAACGCGCTCCATCCAGCATCCTTCGCTTTCAACTGGTACCAGCAGAGTGCCAAAGCCGCTCCGGACCAAAATCTGGTAATCTCTCCTTACGGAATGTACCGCCTTCTCGGTTCGCTCTATCTTGGCAGTGAGGGAAAAACCAAAAAACAGTTTGAAAATGTTTTGGGTTGGACAGAATCAAAGGAACTATGGCTTGAAAACATGAAAGCCGCGTACCAATCTCTCCAGCGGGAAAAAGACCTGGAACTCGCGTTGGGAGCCTGGGTTCAAAACAAAAATCCGATTCGCGACTCCTACGTCGAAATGCTTCGTGAACTTGGAGACGCGGAAGTCCTTAATGTCGATTTCGCGCGGGATGAAACCAAAGACCAGATCGATGCCTGGGGAAAAAAGAATAGCGGCGGGAGAATTACGGATATCCCCCTCCAAATTTCGAGTGACACCAAAATTCTTTTAACGGATTTGATTTTTTTCGACGCCCAGTGGGAAGATGCTTTCAATAAAAAATTAACCCGCAAAGGATATTTCACCAGCCTCGATGGAACGGAAACGCGTTTCCCAATCATGCAGAGAACCGGAAACTATCGGCTCTTCTCCCAAAAAGATTGGCAATGGCTGGAAATCCCGTATCTGGGAAAAAGATTCGCGATGGGTATTTTCCTCCCGAATTCACTGGAGAAATTTTCTGAAATGGAAAAGACTATCTCCATCGAATTACTCAATGAATGTCGTCTGAACGCGAAAAAAACGAAAGTCGAGCTGCGCCTCCCAAAATTCGCCTTCAGTAACTCAAACTCTCCGGTTCCCGTTCTCAAAAAAATGGGAATTCAGGAAGCTTTCCAAACCTCCGCGGACTTTTCCGGGATTGCCGACTCAAATGACATCATGCTTTCAGAGATTACCCAAACACTTTTTCTGAACGTAAATGAAAAGGGGACGGAAGCCGTTGCTGTTGCCGCCGCGGAATTCATTCCGAAAAGCGGCATGAACAATGTTGCCGCCAAATTTTACGCGGATAGACCTTTTGTTTTCGCGATTTACGATCTTGAATCAGACGCAATCCTCTTCTGCGGAAGAATGGTTGACCCGAAAGCGATGGAAAGCGAACTTAAAAAAATAGAATTCATCGATTCAATCGAAAATGCTTCCGAAGCCATTCTCTCCAATTCCCAGGATTCGGAGAACATAAACACGAAAGGTGACGGAGGCGAAATCCAATGAAAAAATCCGGTTCTTCCGCCAATTCACATTTCATTCATAAACACTCCTAACCCACAAGATAAAGGAGAAACCGTTTATTCATCACTATTGGGAACATTTCACGCCCAAGTCATGAAACGACACTGCTGAAAAATTTTAACGCGGTGAAATGCTCTGAATGACGGCAGGGTTTGAACGCTCCTGGCATCTGAAACAAAAAAACGTTCATCGATTTTACTATAGGATAAGGACTATTTTTATGTTTAACACCAAAAAAATTATTTTGACCGCCGCTTTAATTTGCGGAATGGCTCTCGGGGCCTATGCCCAGGTCATTCACATCGTGACCGTCGCTGACTTCAGAGGTTTTTCTGGTGGAGCACTGGAAGGCGTTAAAAAAGACGTCAAAACCATCTCCGACTTCTTCAAAAACTCTGTTCCGGCAGATCAGCTGAAAATTCATCAGGTAGACGGAAACATGGCTACGCCGAATGCCATCCTGAATGAAATCAAGAATCTCAATGTCAATTCAAACGACACAATCGTTTTCTATTATTCCGGTCATGCCGCGAACGATTCCTCGGATATGGGACAGTTCTTCCAGCTGAAAGATAAAAAAGGAAATCCGGTTGGTCTGTCGAGAGTCGAGGTTAAACAGCACCTCTTGGACAAAAAATGCCGTTTGACCGTACTCCTCACTGACTGCTGCAATAACTTTGCTGAGGAAGCCTCGCTGGAACCGCCGCAAGAATCCGGACGTTCCCGAGGCGGCACTGCCATGTCACCATTCGTAAAAGCACTTTTCATCGATAAAGAAGGAATTGTCGACATTACTTCGTCAAAAGTCGGACAAGTCTCTTTCGCTCTATCCAATGGCTCCCTCTTCACCAACGCGTGGGTCCTCGTCGCGCAGGAAATGAACGCGAAAATGAAGAAGAATAAAAAGAAATCTCTCATGTGGAATGAGGTCGTGGAGAAACTGACTCAAAAATCCGATCAGCTATTTAAGAAACATTTCCCGAACGGTGCTCCGGGCGGGCAACAGTCCCAGATCCCGCACGCCTACAATTACCCGGATATTCCGCCGCGCTTCGGTGTCGCCGTCATGACGCTAAGTTTCGGAAACGTCCAAATCACCGAAATCATGCCGGGCCTCCCCGGAGACAAAGCCGGACTGAAAGTCGGAGACGTCATTACCCACATTGACGAAACAGAAATCCTTGATGAACCGGACTACGTTAAGGCTATCAACTATGCCCCGCCGGTCATCAACGTCACCTATCTCCGCAACAAGAAAGAGACGAAAACCCGTGTCGAACTGAACGGTGAACCAATGCCAAAACCCACAGAAGAAGAGGACGAATCCGCGCCTGAGCCGGTAACTGAAACTCCGCAGGAATCAGCACCTGCGCCAGAACCTGAAACTCCGCAGGAACCCGCGCCTGCGCCAGAACCTGAAACTCCACAGGAACCCGCGCCTGCGCCAGAACCCGCGACTCCGCAGGAACCCGCCTCCCAGCCTCTTCCGCCTTACGTGCCGGGAGTCCCAATGTTTGGCGCGTCGATGAATAGCGATCAGAATATTTTCATCGCGATTGCTCCAAATTCTCCAGCCTCAAAAGCGGGACTGGAAGTTGGTGACCGACTCATCCAGTTCAACGACAAACCCATTTATACCGGTAAAGATTTCGACGCGGCGGTCGACGCTTCTCCCCGCCGTGCGAAACTGCTCATCATGAAACAGGAACAAAATAATACCACTCCCGTCACGATCATCCTGAACAAAGAAGAAAATACCTCTTCCGCGTCTCAATATCAGGCTCAGGCTCCTCAGGCTCAGGCTCCCCAGGCTCAGGCTCCTCAGGCTCAGGCTCCCCAGGCTCCGGCTCCTCAGGCTCAGGCTCCCCAGGCTCCGGCTTCAGATCGTCCGGTCTTCGGTGCCTCAATGGAAACGAACAGTAACCGAATCGTCGCGATTGCCCCGGATTCACCTGCCGCTAATATCGGTCTTGAGGTTAACGATCGAATCATCAAATTCAACGGAATGGACATTAAAACCGGGGAGGACTTTTCAAAAGCGGTAGATAATTCCCCGAAACAAGCGAATCTGGTAATTATTGATCATCGCCAGAATGAAGAACATACCATTATTATCGAATTAAACAAATAGCGAGGTTTCCCATGAAAACGTTTTTTAGCGTATTTTTCTCAATTGCCATGCTTTTGAGTAATTCGGTTTCCTGCTTTGCGGAAGAAAACGCTTCCGGAAAAAATCAGAAGTCAAACGCGCAGGCAGTTTTTGCGGTCAACTGGTACCAGAAAAACGTGAAGGAAGCTCCCGATTCCAACCTCGTGACCTCGCCTTTCGGAATTTACCGTCTTCTTGGAGCGCTTTATCTTGGAAGTGACGGTCAGACGGCCGCTCAAATCCAAACCCTCCTCGGTCAGAACGGCTCAAAAGAGCAATTCCTGAAGGAAACGGCCGATTTGTTCAACTCCCTGAAACAGACCGGTGACCTGAACATTGCTGACGGTCTCTGGGTTCACGACGGTTATTCCGTGAGAGATTCCTTCGTAAATACCATAAAAGAAATGGGCAATACGGACGTCCGCGATATCGATTTCTCAACCTCCGCAGCACTGGAAGAAATTAACCGCTGGGGAAGAGAGGCGACTCACGGAAAAATCCCCCAAATGCTCCCCAATCTCTCGGGTGAGCCGCGGATGGTCATCGCAAACGCCATTTTCTTTGACGGAAAATGGGAACAGGCCTTTGACGAAGAGAATACCCGTGACGGATATTTCACCACTCTCGCCGGAAAAGACATCATGTTCCCAATCATGCAGAGAAAAGGTGAGTACTCCTACCTCCAAAAAGATAATTTCCAATGGCTTGAGATACCCTACCAGGGAGAAAAATTCGCAATGGGAATTCTTCTCCCCAACAGCCATGAAAACTTTAGGGACGTTGAGAAAAAATTCTCGAAAGAACTTCTCGACGAATGCCGCGCAAACGCGAAAAAACAAAAGGTGGACCTGCGGCTCCCAAAATTCACTTTCAACAATTCCGCCCAGGCCGCGCCGCTCCTGAAAAAAATGGGTATCTCGGACGCTTTCTCCACCTCCGCAAACTTTACCCCGATTTCAAACGCGAACGACCTCATGCTCTCCCAGGTTTCGCTCAACGCCTTCCTTTCCGTCAATGAAAAAGGAACCCAGGCCGCGGCTACCGCAGCAGCGGAAATCGTCGCGAAGTCGATAGCCATAAATCGCGATCCAAGTTTTTATGTGGACAGACCCTTTATTTTCACTATCTTCGATCTCCAATCCGAAACGATACTCTTCTGTGGAAGAATCGTTGATCCTGAAAAAATAAACGTTAATGAAACGTCCAAAATTGTCGATATGGGTGAAAATGAAGCGACTGCCAAAGGTGTGGAAGCAGTAGACAGCGGCGCAGAAGCTGATCAAAGCCGCGAAATCAAAAACGAAGAAAACACCAATGGATCAGAAACTGCCCAAAACGCAGAAAAGACCCAGCAGCGCCCGGTAGTGATTCCTAATGAAAATATTCTGAAAAAATGGCGTTCCTATTGGAAAATGCGCCGAGGACCAATCCATAGAAAATTCATGAAAGAATCATTTTAACCCTTTTCAACGCGGGAACTTCCTGAAACCAAAAACGATTTTTCCGAAATTTGTGTTTTTAGCTGCCGCATGGACAGGTAACATCAACTTCAATATTCAGTGGAAGAGCAACACCGCGAAAACTCGGAAAAACTCTTTCACTGAAATCAGATTTCAAATAAACTGAAAGTTTTGGAAGAATTTTTTAAAATTTTAAAAATTTTTTCCAAAAAACTGCATAAATTATTTTCCTTTACCATAAATTTATTATCTGACATCACTAAAACATTTTTTAACCTGAATAAAAGGAGCAATAAAATGAAACGTTTCGCACTGTCCGCTATCGTGTTGGCCATGGCCGCGTTTGCCGGAATGAATGCACAGGCTGATGAAAAAAAGATGACCGAACAGGAAGTTGCCGCGTTGGAAGCTTCCCTTTTCGCCTCGATGGAAACTCTCGATACCTCAAGCGATGCCAAATTCGCCGAACAGCTTGAAGCAAGCGAAGGAAATGACGGAGCTGCCAAATGCTGGTTCTGGTGCTGGCGCCGCCGCTGGGTCACCTACCCCCACTATTACTACCAGACCTGGTACTGCCCGACCTACTACGTTCCGTTCCGCATCGTAACCTACTCCGTCCCGGTCGTTCGTACCGTCGTCACTACCCCCGTCGTCACCACTCCCGTCGTCACCACTCCCGTCGTCACCACTCCGGTCGTCACCACTCCGGTCGCCCAGCAGCCTGTCATCCAGACCGCGACCCCTGCTACCAATACGGTAACCACTACCGCTACGGCTACGGCTACCGCTACGGCTGGCGTCGTCACGAAATTCCTCCCCACCTCCCAGAAAGTTGCCCGCGGCGCGGTCATTGACGCGAAAGTTCCGGACAACTCACCGCTGGCCAAAATCGGTCTCCGTGCTGGCGACATTATCACGAAAGTTGACGGCAACCCGGTCAATGCCATGATCGATATTCGCCGAATTACCCCAGACTCCACAATTGAATTTGTCCGCGGAAGTCAGATCAAAGTCGCAGGCAAGCAGATCCTCCAGAATGGTACCGCGCAAAACATGAACGGCGCGAAATCCGCGGATGTGACGGTTTCTCAGCTCCAGTCTCTCCAGGAAGCCGAAATGACTCTTTACGAATACTACGATAACATGGAAAAAGAAACGACCATGAAATAATCGCGGTATGAACCAGACAAAAGCCGGACATTTGTTCGGCTTTTTGTTTTAAAGACTTTTCCAACTTGACATCTGAGAATTCAAAGGAAACTTCAAAAAAAACGAAAAAAACCATCCCCCCCTCCTTGCGAAAAAAAGAAAAACGGCTATAATACATTACATAATTAAATTACGCCCCGTTAGCTCAGTTGGTAGAGCAGCTGACTCTTAATCAGCGGGTCATAGGTTCGAGTCCTACACGGGGTACTAAGGCAGGTTTTTTAATTAAACCTGCCTTGTTTTTTTCTTGTCAAAACCGCCCCAAACGGGTACTCGCTCACGGAAAAAGCCGATAGATCCACTATCGCTTCAGATCTTTCCACTTTTTCTTTTCCAATTTCTTTTCTTCTGAAGATCTCCTGGCAAAGATCCGATAGATCGTTTGATCCTGACCATTATTTTTGCGAGGTATTCATGCCCCTTTACTTTGTCGAAATTCAAGAAACCCTATCTGCCGTCATTCGGTGCGAAGCCGCCAATGAACAGGACGTTCTCCGTACCGTCCGCCAAATGTACCGAGAAGAACAAATTCAGCTTACAGCTGAAAACCTTACTGACGTTAATTTCCAAATTCTGTCAGGAGATGAAAGGAAGATTAATGAGTAACTCCAACTTCAATCCCGAACCGCGCCCGTTCATCAAGTGGGCAGGCGGCAAACGCGCTTTGTTGGGTGAAATCGAAGCGCAGATCCGCAAACTTCAGTCAGTC
>JAFQUP010000030.1 GCA_017408405.1 Thermoguttaceae bacterium | reverse complement strand
TTCCAAAGCGAAAAGCGAAAAAAGCCGTAAAGGACGAAGCCGCGCCCGCGGAAGAGGTGAAAGCCGACGAAGCCGCACCGGTTGAAGAAGCGAAATCTGACGAAGCCGCGCCGGTTGAAGAGGTGAAAGCCGACGAAGCCGCGCCCGCGGAAGAGGTGAAAGCCGACGAAGCCGCGCCGGTTGAAGAGGTGAAATCTGACGAAGCCGCGCCAGCAGAAGAGGTGAAAGCCGACGAAGCCGCGCCCGCGGAAGAGGTGAAATCTGACGAAGCCGCGCCGGTTGAAGAAGCGAAAGCGGAAGAAGCTGTGCCTGCGGAAGAGGTGAAATCTGACGAAGCCGCACCAGCGGAAGAGGTGAAAGCCGACGAAGCCGCGCCGGTTGAAGAGGTGAAAGCTGACGAAGCCGCGCCAGCGGAAGAGGTGAAAGCCGACGAAGCCGCGCCGGTTGAAGAGGTGAAATCTGACGAAGCCGCGCCGGTTGAAGAAGCGAAAGCTGAGGAAGCCGCGCCAGCGGAAGAGACGAAAGCCGACGAAGCCGCGCCGGTTGAAGAGGCGAAAGCTGAATAAGAGTCAGGATTACTCAAAATAGGGAGGTTCAGGCCTCCCTTTCTTTTTTTAATTTAAAGTCTTACTTTTTAGGTAAATCTGTCAATCGTATCTTTCATGACCTTTAAGAGACGCTTGATTTCGCTGCGTTCAAATAGATTTTCTGATAGATCATAAAAAAAGCCGGAATTTTTATTCCGGCTGCTCGTAAGGGATTTTCGTCGGCTGATTTACTCAAGGAACCCGACGAGTTCCTGGCTGCGTCCCGGCTGCTGGAGCTTACGGACCGCCTTGGCTTCGATCTGACGAATACGCTCGCGGGTAACGTTGAAAATGTGGCCGACTTCTTCCAGCGTGTAACTGTATCCGTCGCCAAGTCCATAGCGGAGTTTGATAATTTCGCGCTCACGATAGCTAAGTGTTTCGAGAACGTCCTTGAGCGTATTGCGGAGCATATCCTGCCCTGCCCCGACAGAAGGAGCCTGGGCGGTATTATCCGGGAGGAGTTCCCCAAACTGGCTGTCTTCACTGTTTCCAACAGGTCGATCCAAACTGATTGGATAACGGCTCATCGTCATGACCCTGCGAGTTTCCTCAATGCAGGTACCGCTTCTTGCCGCAGCTTCCTCAACCGTAGGTTCACGGCCGAGTTCCTGCTGGAGCTGACGCACGACATTTCGTACTTTGGACATCGTTTCCACCATATGAACCGGAATGCGGATTGTCCGGCTCTGGTCGGCGACAGCACGGGTAATCGCCTGCCGAATCCACCAGGTCGCGTACGTGCAAAATTTAAATCCGCGCATATACTCGAATTTATCCACGGCACGCATTAAACCGGCATTTCCTTCCTGGATCAGGTCAAGAAAGTTTAATCCCCGATTTCGATATTTTTTGGCAATGGAAACGACCAGACGCAGGTTCCCCTCAGACAGACCGCGTTTTGCTTCCTGATACTCACAGTAAACGGAACGCAGATAAGTGACACGATTTCGCAGACTGGTCGGCGTTTCACGCGTTTCCATAAGATAACGGCGATACATTTTGATCGTCGGCATAAGATTCTGCATTTTCGCGCCTCGGGCGAGACTGGACTGGATTCGCGAGCGCAATTCATCCACGTGTTTTGAGTATTCTTCCAGAATTGGCAAATAATACTCCAGTCTCTGGGTTCTTGGCTTAAGCTCCATAATGAGTTTCACAGCTCTTCTGCGTCCACGTCCCAGTTCAAGCCACGCGTGTTCCCGTTCTTCTTTTGATCGGTTTTTGCTCGTCGCGATATGGTAGTTGATTTTATTTTTGTCCAGGATACTGCGGACAGTTTTGATATTCTCCGGCAGCTTCGCCATAATGTGGGAGCGTTCCGCGGCATCCGTAGAGATCTGCAGATTTCTATCCAAAGGCGAATTTCCCTGGCGTACACTTTCCAGCAGCTTGCAGGTTTTTCGCAACACGTAATCGCATTCAAGGATCTTGAGGCAGAACTTGGCGCGCATTGACTCGATTTTTCGGGCCAGCATTACTTCCTGAGGACGGGATAAAAGCGGAATATCTCCCATCTGTTGAAGATACATACGGATGGGATCTTCACTCCACGCGTCCTGCTCCTCCAATTCCAAATCGGAGTGTTCCTCAACCTCGTCGAGATCATCGGGAAGCGAATCGTCCAGATTGGAGGCCGCCAAAGGCGTTTCCTCAAGATCAAACTCGTCGAGATCAGCTTCAGGATCGAAATGGTCATCCAGATATTCTGGTTCTTGCAAGGTATTACCCCCTTTGGGATCAAACGAATAAAAAGCATCATACTTTTTTGGCCGGCGAAACTAATCTTCACCTGCCACCGTCAGGTTCATTTGGGGCTGACGGGATTCGGTATCTACTTTAAAATACACTTTAAAAAAGTTTTCTGCAAATAAATTTGATTCCATTTGAAAAAATTTGAGAAAATCTTTTCTCTGGAATTTGGATTAGTTAAAATGCACAGAATACATAAAGGTTGATTTGATGTCTGTGCGATTCGACAAGCGAATTTTACTTTTAATAAAACGACTTTTAAATATTAAAAATTAAGTTTTCAGGAACGCTTTCGGATAAACAAAACAAATAAAACGTTGGCTAAAACCAATTTATTTTTCCCAAGCGTAAAATTATTCCTGTTTCTTTCATCCTGAAAATCTGAAAAGTGGAAAATTTTCAGATTTTACGGTCTGGATGGAGTGAATAACACATTTTATCGTCATTCACGGGTAAATATTTTAATTCGCAATTTGAAAAGGAACTTTTTTATTGTGTTCACATATTTGGAATATATGATATATTTTACTCAAGAGTTTTAAAAAGTCCAGTAATTTTCTGTTTTTTTCTGGAAAAAAGAGATAATTTTTAAAATTTTTTCACCCAAAGTGTCTTATTAAAGAAGAGATTAGGATTTTTTATGCGTGGAAATTCCCTATCTTTTCTCTTTGATATAATCGGAATGTCGAGAGGTGAAATTATTGTTTTTTTTGTTTTATTTGGCAGAAAAGTCTTATTTTCTCTTTTTTATGCGGTATAACTGGTATGAGGAGATTTTTTCGACAATTTAACAGAAGGCCGCGATCAAACTAATTAAATGAGAACGACTTTAGGAATAGTTTATACCATTTGCGGGCTTTTGGTGCTGTTGGCGGTTTATTCTGTCTGGGGACACCGCAGTGATTCGCCAGACTTCAGTAACGCGCAGTACCTGAGCTACGAAGAGCTTCAGGCCTCAAAGGAAAACTGGCAATATCCGGATGGATGGCAGTTTATGGAGGAGCTGGATAGTGAAATGTCGCGTACCGCCGAAAAACGCCGAGAAACAGATGAGGCGTTAAGACGATTTAAAAAGCTGAATGGAAGCGGCACTGAATCGTTGAGCGAGAATGGCTCGGATGAGCGGACGCGTCGCGAGGTAGAGGAACGGATTTCGCAGATCGCGGAAAATTTGCGTTTTCAAAAGGAGAATATGGAGAAACGTCCGATTCCTCCAATTTTAAAAATTTGGAAGATGCGGCATTCTGAGCCGAAAACCTATGACCTGGATAGCTTGGAAAGTGAGGATTGGGAAATTTCTGACTTTGAAAAGCAGACAGGCCGGCAGATAAGCGATATGCCGTATGTTCCGCACAGGGAAAATCCGATTGAGGAGCGGCAGGATAGGGAAGGCGCGAAACAAACAGATTTGGCGATTTCATCTAAAATATCACAGGGAGGAACGGAGGCGCAGAAAAGGAAGAATCCATATTTTGTCTTTAAGACCGCGGAAGATGAAATGAAAAAAGAGCCGCGGCGTGAAGAGAGTGAATTATTGTTGGACACTTCGAAAAAAAAGATAGAGTCCGGCCAGGAGATTGTTCGGGGTGAGAAGAGTTTTTCTTCCAGTAAGGAGAGTTTGGAGAATGGTGACTCAAACGTGAGTTCGGAGGCAGAGGCATTGATTTCTCTTCCGGATGAGCTTTCAGATTCTGAACAGTGGGAAGAGGAAGATCCCAACGATCCATATTGCCATGAAGAGGGACTTTTGATACTGCGTTACTTCAATCAGAAAGCGCGGCAGCGTTTGGCGACGTATTTGGATGAGATTCGGGATTACTCCGGCGTTCTGTATAAATGGGATCAGTCGAACACATCACTTGACGGACAGGACGTAATCTGGTTCAAACTTCGAGAGAAACCGTTCAGTTTTTATGGAAAAAACGCGTTCCCTAAAAAGACGGAAGGACGGGAAATCCTTTTCTGGGAAGGGCATTATGATGAAATGCTGATCGTTAACAGCGGCCCGAACGCGCTGAATCGGACCCTTGCGTTTGACATGAATTCCAACACGGTCAAAAAGGCTGGCCCGAAAGGGCTTGGGCGAATCCGTTTTAGTGAACTTCTTCGAGAGATGGAGGAGCTTTCGCGGGATGAGTCGAGATTTGAGAATACCCAAATTCGATATTTTAAAGATGCGAAAGTTGGTGAGGAGAAATGTTACGCGATTCAGATTACGTATGATGAAAGCAGTGGAAACGATATTTACCGACTTCAGATTTACGTGACTCACGCGCATGATCTTCCTGTCAAAATCGTATTTTATGATTGGCCGAAAGAAGGAAAAAAGCCGGATATTCTGGAGTCTTATTTATTCGTGATTACGGAATTGAATCCCGGATACGAGGACATGGATTTTTGCCATCTTAATCCGGCATATGGATTTAAACGGTATATTCCGCGTTTGTCTCAGCGGGAGAATGAATTTATGGAGCGTCTTTACGAGGTTTTCGAGAAGCGTGAAGCTGTTCCTGCCCGGAAATGACTCTCAAAGAGCGGAAGTTCCGAATCAGGAAGGATAATTCGGAGCAAAAGGGAGATTATGTCAGAAAAAGCCGATTTTTTGGATATTTTTCAAAAGAATTGGCAGAAAACACGCAGGGGGGGCTAGCAATTCCCCGCCTGTTGAGGTATGATAGAAAAAAGTGTTCGGTGCCGCGGGATTTTAAGCCCGCAAAAGTTCCGGGGGCTTTAAGATCCATCTGAATTTTTTTATTTTGTTTTTTCCAGAATTTTTAAGGAAACGAAATGGCCAAACGAAGCGCAAAAAAACTTTCGCGTCCATTTGATGACGACGATTTTAACGATAATGATTTACTGGATGAAGAACTCGATGACGATGATGACGAATTCGAGGATGATTTTTCAGATGATGACGATGAAATGGAAGATGACTCGGAAGACGAGGACGAAGAACCCGTTTCCCGGCGTCGTTCCCGCAAGAAATCGGTTACGCGCAGAAAGTCACTTGCCGCAGAGGCGAACGCCAATAAAGAAGTACGTCTGAAGGCGTATTGGTCGGTTTACACGCAGAATTTTCAGCGTGTGGAGACATTTGAATTTTGGGAAAAAGAGCTTGCGGAGAAGAAGGCCGCGGAGCTTTCCGAATCCAAAAAGCTGCCTCACTTCGTAAAGCTGGACAAACGGGTTATTGATGGTTGAAGTGATTATTTCATACCAGATTTTTAGATAAGGATTTCAATAAAATGAGAATTTCTATCAGGAGTATTGCGTTTGCTTCATTGGCTGTTTGCGCGCTCTTTTTTTCGGGCTGTAGCGGCGGCTCCGGTAAAGTCGCTCCCGCCGGCGGATCTTCATCCATTAAGGCTGGGACGCCGGCCGCCTATGAGCATGGCGTAACTTTTGCTGCTCCGGAAGGTTGGGAAGC
Source organism: Thermoguttaceae bacterium (assembly GCA_017408405.1). Lineage (GTDB taxonomy): Bacteria > Planctomycetota > Planctomycetia > Pirellulales > Thermoguttaceae > RGIG3701. The sequence continues at coordinate 7,180 of JAFQUP010000030.1, read as the reverse complement.
GGCCGGACGTCAGGGAAAAATTATCGTAAAGTTTGACAATCCGAAACTGGATGGTCAGAGTGTGTTCGTGCGTAATCCGGAAGCTGCTGAGATCAAAACTCTGGCAACAGAGGAAGATGCTAAAACTGCTGGTCTGGAAGGGACTTTCATGCAGATCGGCGACTATGGCTGGGTGGTCAAAACACAGCGTTCGAGAGATCCGAAAACGGAAGATGTTTTTGATAATCTGAACTGCACTACGGTTCAGTTTGGGAAAGCGTTTACCGTGACCATTCGCGGATACAAAGGGCAGAATGAAGACGCGGAAGGGGTCATGAACGCGGTCCTTGGCGCGATCCAATTTACGGAAGCGACCCAGGAAAGCGCGGAGGTCAAGATTGACGAGAATACGGAATTCAATCTTGATTTCTGATGATTTAAGACTTGAGTTGGTTAAAGAAGAGACGTTCAGGAAGAACGTCTCTTTTTTGTTTTAGGAGAGAATTTTTCATGAGATGCGCAAACGTATTTATCGAAGGGATGAAAGTTGAGGGAACGCGGATTGAGACCAGGGTATGAAATTAGCCTGACTTTTCTGTTCGTTAATTTTTCTCGAATACGGATAGTTGGAATATTCGACACAGGATGAAAATTTCAAAAAACCTTCGGAGTTTATCTAAAAAAACCGAATAAAAAAATATCTGAACAAGAGAATAGTTTTGATTTGCTCTTGAGTTGCCTTTGAGCCAGTTAAACAGATAAAGATTTTACCGTCATTCAAACTCATGGAGAAGAAAGAGTTTTGAGTTTGGATGATATTGAAAACAGTCTCAATTCTTTGAGTAGTCAGTGTCCAGCCTATATACCACATTAACGGTACGGTTTTTCTGTGCCGTTTTTTGTTTTTTGGGATATTTCGTGAAAAGAAGATAAGTGAATACTTGACTGAACGTTTTTTGGGGAGTATATTTAAAGAAACTTCCGGGACGCGATCTTTAGAAAGTGAACGGCAGAGCGCGGCACGGAATTTATCGCGGATATTCGTAAATGTGTTTTTTGAAGGGCCCTAAAATTTAACGGTGCTCTGAAGCTTTTTTCATGATTTTTTACGATTGGATAAAAAATGGCATTAAAACTGGTAGCGTTTGATCTTGATGGCACATTGACCCAGCACCGTTCTCCTCTTGGAGAAAAAAATCGGGCGATTTTAGACCGCTTAAGTGAGAAATATCGTCTTTTGATGGTTGGAGCCGGGGCGTGCGCGAGAATTTATGGTCAGATGAATGAGTATCCGATTGATATTATTGGAAATTACGGAATGCAGATCGCGCGGTTTAATCGGGAAATAGGGACTCTTGAAATAGTCGAGAACGCGCAGTGTGAACCTGATCGGGAACGGACTGTTCGAGTATGCGGCGAGTTGCGGGAAAAATATGGTTTCACGAAATACGAAGGCGAGGCGGTGGAATTTCACGCTTCGGGAATGGTGACCTTTCCGCTTTTGGGTACGAAGGCGAAGATTGAGGACAAACTGGCGTTTGATCCGGATCGAAGCCGCCGTAAGGTAATGTATGAGGATGTGAAGGCCGCGTTTCCGGACAGCACGGTTTTTATTGGGGGATCGAGTTCATTTGACATTGCTCCTTTTCCGTTTAATAAACTGTACGCGCTGGATAATTACTGTGAGAAACATGGCTTGACGCATGAGGAAATCGCATACGTCGGTGATGATTACGGTGTTGGGGGGAATGATGAGCAGGTTTATCATTCAGATATTCGTTTTTTCTGTGTCGATGACTACAGAAAACTGGATGAGGTACTGGCTGAAATACTGTGAAAAGATTTAAGGGAACTTCAAGGGGACTGCCCAAAACACTTACTTTTTTCACGGTAAAACTGTTTGGGGCAAGTTCCGCCGTTCCTTTTCCTTTTTTCCATTTTTCCATCTTCTATCTTCCATCAATCCTTAATTCATGGCAATCTCGAAAAACGCGTTTGCGACATTTTACGTCTCTTTTTTTATCCAAACCTGGAAATCATGATAGCAAAGGCAAAAAATCAAACCGGCGCCCTTTCTGTGAAACTCCTTGACTGCGCGTTCTCTGTTGCTTACGGCTGAGACAATTTTTGTCTGAAAACGGTGGTTTTTAGAGGTTGCCAGGAAAATTTGAAATTTTTTCTGGTCATAACAATAGTTAAAATAGGTCAGAAATTCGTGAAAATACGGGAATTTATTCCTGAAATGGGACTATTTCTAAAATTTCTCAGTTTTTTTTCAGATTGTGCCGAAAGAAAAAAAGAAACAGTGTGTTTCTGTCTCTCTTGACGAAACATTAAAAATGTGCTAAAATGCGCAAAATGTTAAATTGTGCAAACTTTAACCAAGATAGAAATGGGGTAATTTCCGTGGGATTCAATTCGATTGTTTGTGTCAAACAGGTTCCGGATACGGCTAATGTTACTTCGGATGCGATGACGCCGGAAGGTACGGTGAACCGAAGTGCGCTTCCGACGATTTTCAACCCAGAAGATCTTCATGCGCTGGAAACGGCCCTTGAAATTCGTGACCGATTCGGCGGTACGGTAACGGTCGTGACGATGGGACCGCCCAAAGCGGCTGATGTTCTGCGAGCGTGTCTTTATCGTGGAGCGGATCGCGCGGTGCTTTTGACAGACCGTCGTGCGGCGGCGAGCGATACTCTCGCGACGAGCTACATTTTGTCTCAGGCAGTGAAGACAATCGGCAATTTTGATTTTGTTTTTTGCGGTCGTCAGGCGATTGACGGTGATACGGCACAGACTGGCCCGCAGATTGCGGAAAAACTTGAGATACCTCAGGTGACGTATCTTGAAGAAGTGATTGACGTGAAAGACGGCGCAGCGAAAACGGCCCGAATTCGCCGCAATATCGGTAATGGTTTTGAAATTGTCGATGTTCAGCTTCCGGCTTTGATTACTGTCATTGAGACGGCGAATGAACCTCGTCCGTTCGCGGCAAAAAAAGTTATGCGTAATAAACACGCGGCGGTTCCGGCCGAAGTGACTCCGGAAGATGCTGAATCTCTGAAGGCAAAAGGACTTCTGCTGGAACAGTGGACGCTGGACGATATTAACGCGGATCTGAACCGCTGCGGTCTGGCTGGTTCTCCGACGAAGGTATTCCGTGTGGAATCCATTGTTTTGACGAAAGAAGGGTTTACGGAAGTGGAACCGACGGAAGAAGGGATTACCGCGCTGATTCAGGAGCTGATCTCTGAACGTACTCTTTAATTTCCGCGTTCTCCGGATATTCAACGAAAATAAATCATTAAACCTTAAAGATAAAAAAGAAAAATCATGGGAAAACCGAATCGACAAGGCGAAGTTTGGGTATTTGCGGAGCAGCAGGACGGAGTTCTTGCGGATGTTTCGCTGGAATTGTGCGGGAAAGCGCGTGAACTCGCGGACCGGCTCGGCGTAAAGGTCGGAGCCGTACTTCCGGGAGCGCAGGTTGGTGAGCTGTCGAAGAAACTGATCGCTCACGGGGTGGATAATGTTTACGTCGTGGACGATCCATGCCTGAAGTATTTCACCTCCAGCCCGTATGCGAAAGTTGTCTGTACGCTGATTGAAAAATATGAACCGCAGATCATGCTCTTCGGAGCGACGCCGCTGGGGCGCGACCTTGCGCCGCGTATCGCGAGTGAGACTCGTTCCGGTTTGACAGCTGACTGCACGGATTTGGACATCAGCAATGTCACGGATAACCGGACGAAGGAGGTTCACGAAAATCTCCTTCTTCAGATCCGACCGGCTTTTGGAGGCAATATCGTCGCGACGATCGTCAACTACGACAGCTGGCCGCAGATGGCGACGGTGCGTGAGGGCGTCATGAGTCTTCAGCCCGCGGATGAAACCAGGACCGGAAACGTCATTTCAGAGACGGTTGAAGGTCTCGATCCTTTGGCGGAACTCGTTCAGGTTATTGAACGCCACGTGGAAGAGCGCAAGGTGAATCTCAAGGCTGCGCGCATCATCGTCGCGGGCGGCGGCGGTGTCGGAAGCAAAGAGAATTTTGAGCAAATCCGTGAGTTGGCTTCCGCGCTGGGCGGTGTCGTCGGCGCGAGCCGTGCGGCCGTGGACAGCGGATTCATCGGCAAAGAATACCAGATCGGGCAGACCGGTACGACGGTTCGTCCCGCGCTTTATATCGCGGTCGGAATTAGCGGCGCGATTCAGCACTGTGCCGGTATGCAGGATTCCGCCAAGATTATTGCCATCAATAATGACCCGCAGGCTCCGATTTTCTCGGTCGCGCATTATGGGATCGTCGGTGACCTGAACAAAATTGTGCCGTTGCTCACGAAAGCTGTCAAAAATCGTCGCCGCGAAGGCTAAAACATTCACCCTTTACCAAAAAAACTGAAAAGATCATGGGAAACTTTTATCTCGATAATGAAGACATCCAGTTTTACTTCAAGGCGATCGACGTCAAAAAACTGGCCGAAATTCAGGAAGATTATGCCGAAAACGGTGACGCGGACTATGTGCCGTACGATTTGGATGACGCGGTAGACAATTACCGCCGTGTTTTGGAGATTGCCGGACAGATCGCCGCGGATACCTTGGCGAAAAATGCCGAGCAGGTCGACGAAGAGGGCAATACCCTCAACGATGACGGGACCGTCACGCTGAATCCGAAAGTTCGCGAAAACCTCGACAAAATGGGAGCCGCGGACCTGATGGGATTCACGCTTCCGCGCCGTTACGGCGGACTGAACTGCCCGACGCTCATCTACACGATGGCGACGGAGATCGTCTCGCGCGGCGACGTTTCGTTCATGAACATGTTCGGTCTCCAGGGGATCGCGGAAACGATCAACGCATTCGCGAGTCAGGAGATCAAGGACGAAACGCTCTCCCGTTTCTGCACAGGCGAAGTCACCGGCGCGATGGTCCTCACCGAGCCGGACGCGGGGTCTGACCTTCAGTCCGTCCGCCTGCGCGCGGATTACGACGAAGCGACGGGGCAGTGGCTGCTCAACGGTGTGAAGCGTTTCATTACCAACGGCTGCGGCGAGATCCTGCTCACGCTGGCCCGCAGCGAGCATGAAATTGAGGACGGACGCGGTCTGAGCCTCTTCATCTCGGAACGGAACGAGTGCGTCAAAGTGCGTCACCTTGAGCACAAACTCGGCATCCACGGTTCCCCGACGTGCGAGCTGGTCTTCACGAACTGCCCGGCGAAGCTCATCGGTGACCGTCAGCGCGGTTTGATCACGTACGTCATGGCACTGATGAACGGTGCGCGTCTCGGCATTGCCGCCCAGTCGCTGGGTGTTGCGGAAGCCGCTTTCCGCCTTGCCCGCGTTTACGCGAATTCCCGCTGCCAGTTCGGCGGTCCGATCGAAAATCTCCCGGCTGTCGCGGAACTTTTGACCGACTCCCGCGTTTCGATCGAAGCAGCCCGTGCGCTTACGTATGAGACTGCGGCAGTCTGCGACCAGGAGCACAACGCGCAGCGCGTGACGGAAACGGTTCCGGATCTTCCGAAAGAGAAATCGATGCCGCTGAAACGCCTGATGAAGTCGCTGAAACGTCTGAACGCGATGCTCACGCCGATGTCGAAGTTCTATTCTTCGGAAATGTGCAATAAAGTGGCGTACGATGCGATCCAGGTCCTTGGCGGTTCCGGGTACATGAAGGATTACGCGGCAGAACGGTATGCCCGTGACGCGCGGATCACGAACATTTACGAAGGAACGAGCCAGCTCCAGGTCGTCGCGGCCATCAAGGGGATCACGAGCGGCATTTTCCAGTCGTACGTGGAAGAATTCGAGCAGACGGTCTATGAAGATGCGGAACTTGAAGCTCTGAAAGCCCAGCTGGTCAGCGCGAAGGAAAAGGTCGTTCAGGGAGTGGAATTCGTGAAAGCGAAATCCGTCACGTATACGGATCTGAACGCGCGCCGTCTGGTCGAGATGGGCTGCGACGTCATCATCGGCCACTATCTCCTGAAGCAGGCCGCGCTTTGCGACCGCAAAAAGACGGTCCTGAAGTACTTCATGGCGCGTGAGATGCCGCTGATCGAGAAGAACCTTCTCCAGATCCTCGGCGGCTGCCAGCTCGCTGTCGACTCTTACCTCGAGATCGTCGGCCCGGTCCCCGCGGCGGAGTGAGATCCGTAACTGGTCCTGAAAACCAATTTTAAGATTTGGTTTTCAGGAGCTTTTCAGAAAACACCTTACTTCCGTTTTCAGAGAGTTTATGAAACTGCTCTGGAAACGGAAGTTGTGGTGAAAATTAGAACGCAAATAAATCATAATAAAAAAAGAAAAAAGGACAAAAAACAGTGTCTGTCAGTCTGTCAGTCAGTAGGCACAGTCGTTCCTAAACGCGGTTTCATTCAGCGGACTCCGTATCAGCATCAGGAAGAAGCGTTTAAAAATCTCTCACTCATCAATCAGGAACCGTCTTTCAGTACCTTGCTCGTTCTTCCGACCGGCGGTGGGAAAACCTACACGGCGTCTTCGTGGCTTTTAAGTAACGCGCTGGACAAAAACATCAAAATTCTCTGGATCGCGCACCGTCATTCGCTTTTGGATCAGGCCGCAGAGTCTTTCCAGAAGTACGCCTTCGCGGACAAAATGCCTCATGCCTCATTTTTCAAATATCGGATCGTGTCCGGTTCGCCGCGGCATAAACGTTCCAGCTCGATCAAAAAGGATGAAAATTGCTGATCGTGAGCAAGGACAGTATCGGCGCGAATCTCTCACGGCTGGACAGCTGGCTGGAAGGCGAGAAGGAGCTTTTTCTCGTCATTGATGAAGCGCACCACGCGGCTGCGAAAACGTACCGCAAGGTCATTGACTATGTGCGGGAAAGAGTTCCGAACGTGAAACTTCTCGGTCTGACTGCGACGCCGACACGAACGGGAGATGAGAGGTCGGGGAATAATATTCTCGGCAAGATCTTTACCGACGGAGTGCGAAAAGGGAAAGTCGTCAAGGGGAAAGTCGGGATCACGTACGACATCAGCCTGAAAGAGCTTCTGAATCGTCAGATCCTGGCCACGCCGCACTTTGAACACTACGAAACGGAGCAGGAATACGGAGAGCAGCTTGGTCTGGATGCCTGGGAAAAGATCCAGTACCGCGATATGCTTCCGGAGGAAATTTCAGAAAAAATCGCCAAAAGTACTCCCCGAAATCAGCTCATCGTT
>JAFQUP010000211.1 GCA_017408405.1 Thermoguttaceae bacterium | reverse complement strand
TCGAAATTGACGGCCTTCCTCAATTTCCCGTCCTCCCCTTTTGCCTCAGTCACACAGTTTGGAAACAGCTCCGCGAGCTTCTCGATATTTCCGTTCGTCCCGTCGACGGATTCCATGCGCATTTTTTCCATTTTGAACTCCTAATTTTACTTGTTTTTCGTATTTGGGTTTTTAAACTGTTCCTCCAATTCAAGGAGGTACCGGTCGTAGTCCGAGAGAAACTGTTTGTCTTGAATAATACGGTATTTTTCAAACTCAGTTTCAGCGTGCAACTTCGCGATTTCGGCGGTCACCTTGCCGGCATCATTCAGCAACCCATACTCAAACATCATGATAAATCGGTTTAGACGCGTTTCCCAGTCCTGCATGGTCAAAGGAATTTTTCTCTGTGCCATGTTTTCCGCGAAGTCCAAATAGGAAGTGACGATTCGGTTGAGCTGCGCCATTTCAAACGCGGATAGGTAATTTTTCGCGATTGAAACATCGGAGCGTTTGATTTTTCCATCCGGAGCATCCTGCCAGGTCGTCAACCCCATATGTTCTTTTCGATGGTCGGCACGTTCCAGAATTAATTCAGCAGCGGTATGACCATGAACGGCAAAGTGCAGTTTATTCTGAACTGTCGCGTAAAATCGTCTGGTAGCAGCGGCTGTTTTATCGTAATCAATGGCCGTTGCGTAGAGATCCGTAATTTTTTGATAAAATTTCCGTTCACTTGCCCGAATCTCACGGACACGTTCCAACTGTTCCTCGAAATAACGGTCGGTCAAAAGGGTTCCTTTTTTCAACCGTTCGTCATCCATGACCCAGCCTTTGATGGTATATTCGCTGGCGATCTGGTTGACCCACTTTCGGAATTGGACCGCTCTTTCAGAATTAACTTTAAATCCCACAGCGATGATCATCTGCAAACCGTAATGTTTGGCGCAGTAGTTTTTACCGTCCGAGGCAGTTATCCGAAAATTTCGGATAACTGAATTTTCCTCAAGTTCAGAGTCCGTAAAGACTTTCCGAACATGATAATTGATCGTCCGCACATCAACATCGTATAAAATGGCCATCATCTTCTGGGTCAACCAGATATTTTCATCCTCATAGCGCATTTCCATACCGTCCCCGCATTCACCTGTTGCGGCGACAAAGGTCAAATACTCCGCAGCGGAACTGCGAATGGGGAGGTTTTTCTTTTCTTTCTCGTTCATTTTCCACTCAAATTATCGCATAAAACAATTTCTTTCATACTAGCAATTTCAAGTTTTTAAGTCAATGCTGATTTTTGATTTCGCGGAGGCTTTCCAGCTCGTTTTTGAGCTGTTTTACCTTCTGATTCATCTCGACTTGCCGATTAAACTGCGGTTCGGCAGCGATTTTCTTTCGGAGGGCGGCGATCTCCTTTTCCAGTTTCTTTCTTTGAGTCTGGAGTGCGAGATTTTCCTCAATTGGGCATTTCGTGTCCCAGTATGGGTCCTCTGAAACGGCGAGCTGGTGAATGAAATTTTCGTAAACCTCATCCATGTTCATTCCCTCCAGACGAATCGGGAGCGCGTCCCATTCCCGCCAGGAAGTACGGAGGAATGGGGTTTGGGAGTTTGAAACAGGGGTGAGCCAGAGCTGAAATTCTCCGTCAAACTCCATGATAAACAGGAGATGATAGGGAATCGTCTGTTCGATCTTCCGCAGTATTTTTTCGTCGGGATCCGGAACATTCAGAGTCAGATGAAAGACCTGAATTTCCTTTACATTCTCCCCGTGCGCGAGGTTGGCGGTTGACGGCGCGATTTTGTTTCGCCATAAAATGCTCCTGACCTGCCTGCTGAACGTCTGTTTCTGCGCGGTCGTCAGATCGGAGTTTTCGTAAAGTTTTGATTTTGGTAAAGTGCGTTTGTATAGTGTGGAATCTGGAAACATGATTTACTTTCTTACGACTAAAAAACTGATCAGCTCAAAGTCATTCAGACCACGGATCTCGGACATGAGAGCCGTCGTTCCTCCCGGTTGAAAGAGGCTGTCAAGGTCACTCTGTTCCTTTGCATGGATGATGGACTGGATCGCGGAACCGAGAAGCTCGGAGAAACGGTCCATTTTCCGTCCGTCGTTGGTTTCCATATTGAAATCACGGTAAAGTTCCGGGATCGGTTCGGAGCGGGAACGGCAGAGTGCGCGCATTTCATCGAGAACCTTTTTGGGCTGGAGATAGCCGGAAACGACCTTGCCGTTTGTATCGACATACACCATATAGAATGGGTGGATCCGGTTTTTACTTCCGATGTTCACGCCATCGTTGATGTTTTTCAGAACGAAAATCACGCCCTCCGGTAAATCTTCATCAGCCGGAACAACGGCATGCAGACCACATGGTTTCCGTTCAATATCTTTGTGCGCCTTGACGTATTCGATCAGATCCATACGGAATTCGTTCAGACCAAGGTCGAGAATGGAGATTCCCGTTCCGGTCTCCTCCAGGTCAATGATTTCGTCCTGCATTCTTTTGAGCTGTTCCTTACGGTATTCCAGATCGCCTTTTTCCTCCGGTTCGATGGGGTTATCGTCGCCCGTTGAAGTCATGACGCTGACCTTCATTCTCGCTTCGACACGCTCTTTGAGTTTGATGTAGTCATCGAGCGTCACGTCGGGCCAGAAATTGACGAGCTGGATGACTTCATTCGTGCTTCCGATACGGTCGATACGTCCAAAACGCTGGATAATTCGTACGGGATTCCAGTGGATGTCGTAATTGACGAGCCAATCGCAGTCCTGGAGGTTCTGGCCCTCTGAAATGCAGTCGGTGGCAATGAGGATGTCGATTTCGGGGCGATCCTTTCCGCCGCCCTTGCTGCGCGGAGAGAAACAGGTAAGAAGTGTATTCAGGTCGCGCTTTATACCGTGTACCGTCGTGGTTCCATCTTTCGAGCCGGTTATGAGTGCGGTCTCCAGGCCGAACTCCTCTTTCATGAATTGGCTGATGTGTTCGTAGAGATACTCGGCAGTATCGGCAAAAGCGGAGAAAAGGATCATTTTCCGGTTATTTTCGTTGATCGGATTTTTGATTTTTTCTGCCATGAGCTTTCTCAACGCATCGAGCTTTTCGTCGTACTGCGGCGTAATCGGTTCAATACTTTTCAGGAGGATATCGAGTGTCCTGATGTCGCTTTTCAGATCCTCACGCCAGGTTACCCAATCCATGTCAATCAGACGGATTGGGAGCCGCTTTCCGACGGTTTCGTCGGCAAAGTATTTATCATCAAAATCGAGCTCCCCCGGCATTTCATAGTCGGTTACCTGAAATTCGAGGCGGTCCTTTTCAAACTGATCGATCCTTTGAATCATTTTGGAAATGAAGGATTGGATTCTCTGGAGCGTCAAACGGAAGGAGTGAACGGAACTTTCGAGCCGCTTGAGAAGATTGTTGTACATAAGACGCTTGATTCCCTGCTCACGTCCCTTCTGAGTGATACCCTTCCCGTGGTCAAGCACAGCAGCGTACTCATCCCACTTGCTCGGGTGAATAAAAGAAGTCGGCGTGTAGGCGTGGAGGTTTAGACTGACGATCATTGTGTAAATCTGATTGTAGTCCGGACACTGTGAGAGACTGGTAAGCGAGGGGCGAAGCGTGAGCGGTTTGAGGCGGGTTGGGAAACGTCCGATCGCTTCCGCGTCATAGTAACGCATAATGTGTTTGCGGGAACGGGCAATCGTTACGCTGTCCAGAAGTTCGAAAAAGTCGAAATCGAGCTTTTGAAGAAGGGCCTCGGTGGTTCTTTCCTCGGACGGCAGCTTGCTCCAGGCGTTGAAAGCGGCCTGTGCCTGTCGGAAGATCTCGTCGATGCCTTTTTCGGTGTTGAGGAGATCGTTGATATTTTCCGTCTTGCCTTCATAGGCCAAGGCAAGCTGGTTTTTTAAATCAAGAAACTGATTGTTTACCGGCGTTGCCGAGAGCATCAGTACTTTCGTTTTCACGCCGGAGCGGATCACACGGTCCATCAGGCGGCTGTAGCGGTTTTCTTTTGTGTTTTTGTGGGTACCGATGCCGTTGCGGAAATTATGCGATTCGTCGATCACTACCAGATCATAGTTTCCCCAGTTCCAGTATTCGAGGTCTTTACCGTTGGATTTTCCGGAGTCCCTGCCTAGGTCGGTGTGGAAAAAGACGTCATATCGAAAACGGTCCTCGCTGATAGGATTGTTGGTGAGATTGTTCCTGTAGAAATTCCAGTTCTCAGCTAATTTTTTCGGACAGAGAACGAGAACGCGCTGATTGCGGCTTTCGTAGTATTTTATCACCGCAAGCGCACTGAACGTTTTTCCGAGACCAACACTGTCCGCGAGAATGCAGCCGTTGTATTTCTCGAGCTTACTGATGATTGAGAGGACCGCGTCGCGCTGGAAATCATAGAGAAGGTTCCAGATCGCGCTTTTTTTGAAGCCGGTCGCCTCGTTTGGAAGGATATCCTCGGAGATGTCTTTGAGGAATTCGCTGAAAACATGGTAAAGCGTCATGAAATAGATAAAATCTGGCGCGTTCTCCTGATACGCGTCGGAAATGTGCTCGATGACGGCCTGTGTGACGTCTTCCATCGTCTCTTTCTGGTTCCAGAGTTGCTCGAAAAGGTGGAGATAGTTTTCGGAATGTGGGGAGTCAAGCCGGTTTACCCAGTTAACGATCGCGTTGCCGCGTTCACTCCCAAGGCCTTCCGGAGTGAAACCGTTTAGTGGTGCGTAGGCTGTCAGACCGTCGTCGTTACCGACTGTCATGAAGGATGTGCAGCTCTGATTCGTTCGATTCGACTTGAACCGTGCCTTCTTCCGGATCCATTCAGCACACTCGCGCGCGACGGCTCGCTGTGTCATTTCATTCCGCAGACGTATCTCAAACTCGGTGCCATAAAGACTCTTTTCCCGATTCTGGCGCGGAATGTAGAATTCACGTTTCAGTTCTTCGTTTTTCTCACGTACAAAAGTAGGAGATGTGAAGATAAAACGGAATTCATCTACATCTTTCAATTGTTTTCGTAATACCTCAAAGGCGTATATTGAGAAACTTTCCGCCGCGGCTGATACTCGGCTTTTTCGGCGAATGGTCTCTTTCAGGTCGTCGCACAGGAGGTCGTTTAGGTTATCAAAAACTTTCATGGTAAACTTCTCTTTATTCTCTATTTAATGGTTTTCGAAATGTACTTTACCCCGATTTTAACTGAAAATAAAAATAATTCAAGTGCTTTCCTGCGAAAGGAGTCTGGTTTTCTAAATTACTTTCACCGCGGTATCGGGGGAGTAGTATTTGAGTATCTCGAAAAGGTTGATTTTTTCCGGGCTGCCTGAGAAGCAGGAGTCGCGGAAGACGACGCGCAGTGGTTTGCGTTTGCCGATCTCATGAATGACGGATTCCGGTATGTCGGGAGAGAAACACGCAATCAGGGCCGGCTGTTCGCCGGTGTCGTCGTAGGTGTGGACCGTGACGCCGTCGATCTGCTCGGAAAAATACGGTTGTGAAAGCTCAAGTCCCCAATCGATCAGACACCCGAACAAAAGATCCAGCTCCGTCCTGTCCGGCTTGATGTTCGAGATCAGCCCTAAAAGATCCTCCTGTGTCAAATCCTCCGCGGAATAGTAAACGTCCTCCATGTTCGTCTCGTCGAGTTTCAAAACACGGAAACCGATGTCAAGCCCCTGCGTTAAGAGCGGATTTTCTTCTTTTAGCTTCGCCCCAGCACGACGGATTCGTTCCTTGCCGATCTCGCAAATATTGGCAAAACCCGCCTTCTGGGCTTCGGAACCTTCTGCGCAAACTTCCGGCAGCTGGACCATGATGTATTTGATTGCTGACTTCTGAATATTGTACCGTTCTGTATTCGTTCTGTATTCGTTCTGTATTCGTTCTGTATTCGTTCTGTATTCGTTCTGTATTCGTTCTGTATTCGTTCTGTATTCGTGGCGTGTACGATATT
>JAFQUP010000210.1 GCA_017408405.1 Thermoguttaceae bacterium | reverse complement strand
CTGCGCGTTCTGGACGGAGTCACGATGCACGTGCAGGATGATGTGACGCTCGGAACGGATACGATGAAAGGAACGTTCGACCTGGAAAAAGGCGCGGTGCTGAGCATTGGCGCACCGGATGCGGAAACTGGTTCTGTGATTGAGTTTAGCGGAAATGGTACGGTTTACCTGGGCGGAGCTTTGGAATTGGACATTTTCGCCGCTGACGATTTTGACCAGATTATTATTGAATCGGGACTTCTTAGTGAAAGCGATGTTCCAGAATCCGTGGATATTTGGGTAGCGGAAGGTGTTGAAATTACGGATGAACCGATTCAGTTAACCCAGGGATTTACTTCTGATATGTGGAAGGGCGTTGACATTAATGTTTCCGACGGTTGGGTGTCCATGATTATGGCGAATGGTAATCTCGCGGTTGGGCTTTCCTCTGACGGGTCGGTTCCAGAACCTTCGAGCTTGCTCCTGCTGCTTTCCGGCTTTACTCTTTTGGGAGTCAGAAGGATTTTCAGAAAAAAATGTTAGCGTTAAGAATATGAAAATGGATTTTAGGTAATTTTTAGGGGAGCTTTGGCTCCCCGGTCCTTTTAACCAACAGGAAACTTAACATAAATGACATCGACTCTTCTTACTACGGCCCTTGGGATTGGTCTTTCGACAGTTTTTGGGGCAGGTATTGGTTTTTTTCTTAAAAATCTTCCGCATCGTTTCAATGACGCGATTCTTGGTTTGGCCGCGGGGTTGATGCTCGCGGCGGCTGTCATTGGTCTGATTTTACCGGCTACGGAATGTTCGGAGGCTCCATTTTTGCTTTGGCAGGTTGTTCTTGGAGTTTTCGCGGGAGCTTTAGCGATTGGCTTCATTGACCAGCTTACTCCTCACCTTCATCGTCTGACGGGAATTGATCGGGAACACCGGCAAAATCACGGCGGTTTGGAAGGAGTTAATAAAGTTCTTCTTTTTGTTACGGCGATCGCGATTCATAAATTTCCGGAAGGGCTGGCCGTTGGTGTGAGTTTTGGGACGGGAAATCCAAGTGACGTCTTGACGGTGGCTCTAAGTATTGGTATTCAGAACATTCCAGAGGGAATGGTCATCATCGCGCCGCTACTGACAATTGGAGTTTCGTTTCTCCGTACTTTCTGGATTGCTTTTTTTATTGGTTTGATTGAAATACTGGGAACGTTTTGCGGCTATTCCTTGGTCAGTTTCACGACGGGGATTCTTCCGTTCGCGCTTTCGTTCGCGGGAGGTACGATGCTTTATGTCATTAGCGACGAAATGATTCCCGAAACTCACGCGCACGGATACGAAAAAATGGCGACATTTTCACTTCTCGCCGGATTTATGTTTGTTGTGGTGGCAGATGTTTTACTTGGAGGTTAAAAACGTCTGGTTTATTGTTGGCGAGGAAAAATGAATTGAAATTTTTTCTAAACTCAGAGGAGAGTCTGAAATTTTTCAGAAAAAAAACAAGAAAATCTCAAAATTTCTTGAAAAAGCCGGGGGAGGGAGTGGAATTTTTTTGTTTCCGGTTTATACTAATAAAAAATGAAGATATTTTCAAATATTTAAAATCAGGAGTTCCACAGAATGGCATACACGCGTGAAGAAATGGCCCAACTTTTGCAGGGAGTGGCCGCGGATTATGAGAAATTGGAGCATGAGCTGAAAAAAGCTGTCGTAGGTCAGGAGGAAGCCGTTCGCACTTCACTTGCGGCACTGATTCTTGGCGGTCATGTTCTCATTGAAGGTCTTCCCGGTACTGGAAAAACGCATTTGGGAACTTCCATGGCGGAAATTGTGACCCTTTCGTCCAGCCGAATTCAGTGTACTCCGGATCTCATGCCGACGGATATTATTGGGACGCACATTATCATGGAAACGGCTCAAGGGCGGCGTTCCTTTGAATTCCAGAAAGGGCCGCTTTTTGCCAGTATTGTGCTCGTGGATCAGATCAATCGGACTTCACCGAGAACCCAGGCCGCGATGCTGGAGGCAATGGAGCAGGAAACGGTGACGGTCGCGACTGAGGCGTTTGATCTTCCGACCCCCTTTACTCTTATTGCGACTCAAAATCCGCTTGAACACGAGGGGACATACCCTCTTCCGGAGGCGCAGGTGGATCGTTTTCTTTTTCAGACGAAGACGGTCATGCCTAAAGGAGAGGATATGGCGACGATTCTTCAGCGTTCTACCGGGTCTCAGCTTCCGGTTTTGCGCAGCGTGATGGATGGTTCGCGAATTCTGAAAATGCGAGACATCATTAAAAATGTCACGATTTCGAACGAATTGTGCTCGTGGTGCGTATCTATTCTTGAAGCGTCTCAGCCAACAGGGAAAACGGCAGTTTCAATGGTAAAAGATTACGTTCGCTACGGAATCGGTCCGCGCGGTATTCAGGCGTTAGTTTTGGCTGCCAAATTTTCGGCGGCGATAGAGGCCCGGCTCGATGTGACCAAAAATGACCTGTTAAAACTTGCGAAACCAGCTTTACGTCATCGAATTTTCCTGAATTTCCGCGGTGAAGCGGAAGGAATTTCAAAAGATGAGATTCTGTCGCAAATTTTGAAGTAGTCTGGTTTAATGATTGGATGAGATTCGCGTGAATCTTTCTGCGTTATTGAAGATTACCTTTCAGTAAATCATCATAGTTTTGGGGAAGGATAAGAAATGCGGATATTTATGAATGCGTATTTTTCCGTTTCTATTGGCAGACTGCATCGGAAGAGAGTAAATGGCATCCTGCGCGGTTTTACTCTTGTCGAACTTTTGGTCGTTATCGCCATTATCGGAATGCTTGTGGGATTGCTTCTTCCGGCAGTTCAGCAGGCTCGCGAGGCAGCTCGCCAGATGCAGTGTTCAAATAATCTGAAGAACCTGGCTCTTGCCGCGTTGAATCATGAATCTTCCTCAAAGTACTATCCTTCGGGAGGGTGGTCTTGGTCCTTTACTGGAGATCCGGACCGCGGCATGAATCGACATCAGCCTGGCGGATGGACTTTTTCACTTTTGCCGTTTCTGGAACAGAACGCGATTTATCAATATTCCTCGAATGGACAGAAAGATACGCCGGACAAAGCCAAGGCTGCTGAAGTACTTCAGATGCCGGTTGGTGTTTTTAACTGTCCGTCACGAAGAACTGCGAAGGTTTACCCAGGAGCCAACGACTCTTTGGTCAACGCGAATTCATCGGGATTAAAATCTAGTGGGACAACGATGTTGGCGAAGTCTGACTATGCGGGAAATTATGGCGGCAAGGTGGCGAATCCAGGTGAGGCGCGCGTTTATCCGAGTTCCTACGAGAAGGCTAATGAGTATTCCAGAAATAATAATTGGCCAACGCAAAATACGGATGGAACGATTTACGCGCTCAGCGAAGTAACGATTGCCCAGATCAAAGACGGAACGACGAATACTTATCTTTTTGGTGAAAAGTATGTTCAAAGTTCGACCTATGAAACGGCAGGTTCTTCGTGTGACGATAATGGGATTTGGGTTGGAGCTGACTGTGACAGCTGCCGGGTTACGTATAAATCGTCGGCAACGATTCCTGTTCAGGATCGTGCCAATTACGATGAATATTCCATGCGTTTCGGTAGTCCTCACGCCGGGGCATTTGGTATGGCTATGTGTGATGGTTCAACGCAGCGTATTTCTTACTCGATTGATCAGGAAACGCACTATTGGCTGGGGGTGAGAAATGACGGTGAATCTGTGACTCTCGGAAATTAATTTTTTTAAGGCGCGGATTGGATGTTTCGCGCCTTTTGTTTTTTATTCGGTTCGCTTTTTTAAGGAATAGCGAACCTTTTTATTAAATGGAGCTTTCATGACTGCTTACCGTCTGTTTTGGGGGATTTTGTTTTCTTTTTTTCTTCCTTCAATTTACGCGGAAGATTTACTTGATGTCCGTGATCATTTTTCAGATCCTGTTCCAGTTATTTTTGATACGGATATTGGCGGAGACATTGATGACGCGTTTGCGTTGGCGATTCTTCACACGATGATGGAGCGAAAGAAATGTGAGATTTTGGCTGTTACCATATCGCGCTGTCGTGGAAACGCTTTGGAATACGCGCGTCTTTTGAACCGGGAATACTTCCATCCCTGGATTCCGGTTGCGGCGGATCTTGACTCACCAGCCAATGGCCCCGGGCATTATTCAGGTCAGATTCTCGATATGAAGAATGAGGATGGTACGCCTCGTTATCCTTGGGAAGCGAAGCCGGCTGAAAAACCTCTTCCTCTTTTGCGTCGCGTTTTGGCGGAAGCGAAGGATAATTCGGTTGTTTGGATTCAGGTAGGTGAAGCTACGAATGCCGCTGCGCTTTTGGAGTCCGGTCCGGATGAAATTTCTCCTTTGACAGGCAGAGAATTGGCCGCGCGTAAAGTACGTTTACTTTCAGTCATGGGCGGAGCGTTTGGTTTTCAAGATCTAAAATGGAATAAGCATTGCGAGCATAATATCGTTTTTGATATTCCGGCAGCCAAAAAAGTTTGCGCGGAATGGCCAGGCGAAATCGTATTCAGCGGCTTTGAAACCGGTGACGCAATTCGACTCTCTGTTTGCGGACTTCAAAATGATTTGAAAAAACCTTTGCCGAATATTTTGTGGGATTCGTACTGCGCCTGGTGTCGAAGCTGCGGGATGAAGGAGCCAAATCATCCTCGCCCGAGCTGGGATCTGACGAGTGTTCTTTTTGTTCTCAGGCCTGAGATTGAAAGAAATTATTTTACTCTTTCGCCGCGTGGAAGGGTGACTGTTTTAGATGACGGCCGAACGCCGTTTATTGAAGATCCGCATGGAAAACATCGTGTTTTTTTGACATCTCCAGAACAAAATATTCGAGTTCAGGAAGCTTTTACGAATCTGATTGGCGAAAAACATGAGGTTTGGTTAAGATAAATTACCTGCTGTTTCGGATTTTGTGGAAAGAGATTTCTTTCATGGAATATGAGGCAAGCGAGAAATACTGGGCAGGAGATCGCTTTTGAGTCCATCAGGATCATATTCCAAGTGGAGCAATTTGAAGAGGCCTGATTTTTTCGCAGTTTGAGAGAGAGCAGAGGGGGAGCAGAGATAGCTCCCCTCCCTGTTGCGGAGAGTGAAAGGTCACTTATCTCAAAAGATTTGAGCTTCGCTAGTTTTTAGCGCGTCTAATCCCTAATTCTGTCATCCAAATTAGTACCGCCAGGAGTAATAGGAAACGCCAAACCGGAAATGTCTGCAAAACGAAAGGGGCATCCGGAGCTGGTTTACCGACAGGAAAGATTGAAGCAAGATTGGTTTCCAGAGAACCTTTTGTTTCTTTCGCGATTTTTTCCAGTGCGGGATTGGCGTCTATTTGTCGATTAGGCCGAAATTCATCGGTAAATGACTGCACGGTCGTCGCGGTCCATGAATGAGGTTTTCCATTCACCGAGGCGTTTAAAGTCAAGTCATTTTTTCTTCCTGGCTCAACCTTTGTTTTGGCTCCATAAATACTGGGTGCAATGGGAAGGAGGGAAATCGTTTCGTCATTTCCCAGTATGAGATTGGGAGTTCCGTCGAGAGTTTTTTCATTGGGAACCTTTAGGGTGACTGTTAACCAGTCCCCATGAAAAGCGGTCTGGATGCGAAAATCATCCATTTCGTTTTTACGGATAGTGTGCGCGACCAATCGTCCCCAAAAACGGTCAAAATCAGGCCATCCGCCACGCCATGTTTGAAGCCATTGCGGGGATTCCATGTCGGAAGTGAAAGCCATGACTTTGCCATTTCCGCTTTTCCACCAGGCAAGAATGGGATCGTCAGATTTGGTTTTGTCTTTGGACTCTGCCGCGAAAATGACTCTGGCTTCCGGTTTTGCTACCGTTTGGACGTAGCCCAGGAGCGGAGGGACTTTCGTGAAATTGAAGTTCAGAAACCCCGGGATGGAAGAGATCTGTTTCACGGGAGTACGTCCTTCCACTACGCCAATTTTAGCAGCGGAAGCGGTCTCTACCGCGAATATTTTGGGCATGGAATTTGGGTCAACGCATACATATGCGTTTCCGCGTCCAATCTGGGCCAAGTCTTTCAGGAGTTTCGGTTCAGCTCCGTTTCCCAATGCGATCGTAGAGAGTGTGATCTCAGATTCACGGATTTTATGGGCGGTAGCCATGAAGTTTGCCGGGATGGAGATACCGTCGGTCATGACGATAATGTGCTTTCGTTCCGCCGAAACATTCATTAGTGCTCGAGCTGCCTTTTCGAGTGCCAGATCCATATTCGTTCCACTAACGGCAGTGATCTGGTCGATAGCTTTGAATGCAGTTTTTTTATTTTCACTGGTCATATTCCAGAAAGGAATGACCCAGCCGCTGGTATCCGCGAAGATATGGACCCCGACGAGATCCTGTTCATCCAGAACCTCCATGGCTC
This sequence comes from Thermoguttaceae bacterium, assembly GCA_017408405.1. GTDB lineage: Bacteria > Planctomycetota > Planctomycetia > Pirellulales > Thermoguttaceae > RGIG3701. The sequence goes on along the minus strand of JAFQUP010000210.1, from coordinate 40,306 downwards.
CTTTCACTGCCTCACGAGCAAGAGCGATTGCTTCTCCCTCCATGGAGCCAGAACGGTCCACCACTAACGCCAATGCCAAACCTTCTCGAGGCCGTTTCTTGTCTTCAACACAAAAAACCGGGAGAAGGTTCTCGATTGGAGTTCCTCGATAACCGCCGGAAGTGAATGCCTGATCGCCTCCAATAACCAAAAGACCTCCCCCCCAGTTTGAGACAAAGGTTTCCAGAGCATTCAAGGTTCCTTGAGGTATTCGGCTTCCTGGAATATTGGAAAGGATAACCAGTCCAAATTTTCGGAATTCATCTTCCGTGGTCGGCATATTCTCCGGCAGACAGGTCTCTACTTCAATGAACTCTTTTTTCAAAACGTCACGAAGCATTTTTCCCAAGTTTTCAGCGCGTTCAACCAGAAGAATTTTTTGGTGAGGAACGATTTGCGTTACCGCTGAAATGTGATTGTTTTGAGGTAAAGAATCTTCCGCGGGGTAAATGAAGGCGTCCCATTCCGTTAAAGGTTTTTTTTCACCGAATTTTGGGACAACAGGTACTTGAAAACGAACACCGCGAACTCCAGGTTTTTCAAAAACCAGTGTTTGAGTTTCAACGGATTCTCCATTTCTTCGAAGTTCCATTTTTAATTCACCCAGGGCGGTCGTAGCGTGAACAAAAAGATCCATGCCGACGACTTCTCCCTCATAGGCGGAAACCGGAGCTTCAAAACGCTCAATCCACGTTTCTGCCTGAAGTTTGGAAGATGCGGATTCCGCGTTTTTTTCGGTCTGACTGGCTTTGGGATCATGTTGAGCGTGAGATTTATCGGAAGAACGTAAATGATTTTTTCCAACAGTTGGGCATTTTACGATATGAACAGGAACAGAATCACTTACGTTTTGAGGAATCGGCCCCAGATTTGAGGTTCCGTCCGAGTAAAGAATTACTTCAGGAACGTAATCTTCAGGGGCCAATGCCGCAGCAGCCCCAAGAGCTGCTGAAAGATTTGTCATATTGGGGTCGCAGCCCATGCCGAAATCAGGAGTTTCTTCCCGTTCCTTAAGCGTTTTAATTTCAGAGAAATTTGAAGTGATGATTCCCGGAGTTCTCGCAAAAGGAAGAAAAATGCGCTGATTTCCCTGAGATGGATTCGGGAATTGCTGGTTATCCCACGCTCCTTCCGGAATACTTCCGCTGACATCCACCGCGCAAACTACGAATTTGGAATAGTTGCGCCATGTTACGACCGGGCCGACTAACGCGGCGGTTAAAAAAAGGAACATTAAACAGCGCAGAGTCAAAATTAGATTTGCTCTTAGTCTGGATTGGCGCGTTAATCCTTTCCGCCAATGAAGCCAGAGGGGAATCAGGGCAAATATCAAAATCAGCCAAAATGGACGTTCAAGGAAAAAAGACATGGCATTTTAATTTGTTAAATGTTAATAGTTGATTGTTTTGATAATCAATTTGGCAAACTGGTAGCCGACCATCTCATTTTATTCGATCCATCTTCGCTGGTAAAAATACCATTCAGCAACGAAGATTCCGCAGACGATTAAAATCAAAACAGTCCACATTGGAATAATGTCTTCACCAGGAAAAATGAAAATCTTTTCGGGAAGCTCAGGGATATTCAGGTTACTGTCAGTAAATGAATCCTGGGGAACCCAGATCGTTTCCATTCCTTTTTTCAAACGATGTTCAGAAGCTGGTGTTTGAATTATCCAGTCAAAAGCATACTGAAGAAAACGCGGAAAATCATCCGCCAGGACCCAATCGCTTTGTGTCAGGTCACAGGCGGACAAAACGCAGCGGGAATCTTTGCTTTCTTTGCCTTGGGACAGATTTAATCCCCAAGTCAGTTCGGTCATCTCGACAGTTTGAGCCTGTTTCGCGAAATTTTCGTTTTCTTCAGCCGTGTTTTGATTTTGATTGATTTCAAGGGCACTCTGCGAAAAGAGCCATGGAGTTGAAGAGACCGTATCCGCGATCGGGGTTAGCGCGTAGGAACCGGTGAAACCAACTCCAGCAGTGGAGATTCCGCAACGAAGTCCGTCCATCCACGGCATCAGAACATAATCGCGGGCGGTTTTACTTCGTGTCCAAAATGGAGAATCTGTTGGCGGAGAGAAGAAGAGGCAATTCAATTGAATTTTTTCATTTGCCATTTCTTCTAAAAGTTCTTTTGAGGGAAGAGTTCTGTCAAAAACGACCACGTGAAAACGCTTAACTCCGGATTTCTGAAATGAAATTGGTTCCATATTGAGTTCTTTCAGCATTTCGGTCGTGAGCCGAAAACCTTTTTTTAGGATTTTAGACTCGATTTCAGTGCCGGGAATCATTCGGAGTGCGTTTTCCAGAAGAATGTCTGACTCCTGAGGAGTAACGAGCGTTACTCGGTAAGTAAAAGCTTCATGCAGAAAAGCCGTACTGGAATTATCGTTCGCAAGCGCGTCCTGTTCTGGTTTATCTGGAAGAAATTCCGCATAGATCTCCAATGCTTCAGGAGAGATCAGCGGAATCGTTTGGGTGAGGAGTCCTCCATCCATTAAGGCAGGGATTTGGACTGGAATTTCTTTTGAATCGTTTTGGGGTTCAGCGGACTTAGCGATGGAAGTATTTTTCCATGAAACGCGCAGAGTTCCCTGGACAGGTTGAGAAGCGTAATTTCTCAATGAAACAAAAATTTCCGCGTTTTCTGGATTTTCAGAAGTTTGGCGTTCGGCACAAAGTCTTTCGAGCTGAACATTGCCGACAGAATCTCCCACGGGTATCCAGCGTACGGTATCGTCCTTCAGGACTTTGTTCGCAAGCGGGAAACAGCCGTCGCTGATGAGGATAACATGGTTGGTTTCCTGGTCGAATGTTCCTCCTGTTCCAGCTTTAATGAGGGATTTGGCCATTGAAACCGCCTCGTCGACCGCGGCATTGCCTCCAATTGCCGACAATTTTTCCAAAGAGGCAAGGACTTGCTTTCGATCATGAGACATTCGGGATTGAATGGTAATTTTTTCCCCAACTGCGATGACCGCGAATGAATCAACGTATCCCATATTCTCGACCAATTGCTGAGCACGTGTTTTGGCCTCATCGAATCGTGAGGTTCCGCCTGCGTTTTGGACACTCATGCTTGAGGTAGCATCCAGCACCAGGACAACGCGCTGCGGGCGCCGCCAACAGGGTTCAGCCATGGCCGTCACGAGAATGAGAAGGATTCCGAGCTGCGTCATGAGTGAAACGAACCATCTTTGCTTCTGCCACGCGCGGCGCGGGTGAAGAATGGGGATTGCCTTTTGCCAAAGAGCGCCAGTGACGACTTGCGCTTGGGGCCGATGGGCACGCCAAAGATAAAAAAGGACAAGCGGAATCGCCAGCAGAAGCCAAATGAACGCAAATGGATGAATGAAGGTAATCATGGTTTATTTTGATTTGTTTTCGTGAATAAATCGGAAGTTGGGAGTATTGGTTTCCCAGGCTTGGGATTAAAGCGGGCTGAAAACAGGATTAATCATGAGTCTTTTGATTGGGGATGGGCAGGAAGAAATCTTCATTAACAGAAGTTCCGCGTATTTCCGGATATTCTCACCTCCTGGCACCACGTTAAATTCAAAAACGTCATGTTTTTTCACAGTAAATCGGTTTTGGCAGCTCTTAAATAAATTCAGCCCATGGGTTTGATTTGGCGGTGTCAGCCGGCATTCCCAGAGCAGTGAGACAGAGGGTACTCAAGGGCGAGTCGGTCGAGATCCTTGCGTAAGGAATAGTTTCTTTGCGGCAAAATTCCTGGACGCTTTCCAGATACGCATCGTAAAGACGCTGATAGGCAGCCAGATCACGTTCCGTAAGAGTAATACTCTGTTGGTAGTTTCTCGCCTGGTCAAAAATATCGACATCTCCGACGAAATTTTCAGCCCGGTCATCGGGATTTATCAGGTGAATTAAACGGCATGAGAAACCAGCGCGCTGAAGGCGGCGGAACCCCGTTTCAAAATCTTTTCTGAAAGAATCCGATTCTCCAAAGCAGTCGCTTAAAACGTAAAGCTCGCCCGGTTGACGTTTTCTGGCAAGAAAAGCATGAACCGCATACTCAAAGTTTACCAGATTCGGCTCAGTGGAAATTTCCATTTTTTCCAGAAAACGCAGAAAATTCCCGCATTTTTGTTTGTGTGCCAGAACAGGGAAAAGGTTGAAATTGGGCATGAAAGTTCCGAATTCCAGAAGAGCGCCAGCAGTGAGAATTCCAGTGGCCAAAACCGCGGCAGCCCGTTTGGCGGCCATTAACTTTTCCGGTTGGAAGCACATACCGTATGATGTGTCAAGGAGAAGATACGCTCGGCGTTGAGCCGTTCCTTCGTAAACACGGACCCAAAGTTCATCATGCCGGGCACAGATTCCCCAGTCAATGCGTTGCGGATTGTCGCCAGTGGAATAGTCGCGAAGACCCGTTAATTCCGTACCGCCGGCAGGAAGTTTGGCAGACTCGGAAGCCAGTATTCCGCCGCCGAAACGCAAAGCAGTCTGAACACTGAAAGTAAGATGTCGTTCCAGTTCGGGAGTGAAAATGGACATGGAATTCCTGCGGGTAAATGGGAGTGATTGGGGCGATGAATCGGATTTTATTGGAAAACCCATTCAGACACTACGATTCACTAATTATATCACGTTCTGAGATGAAAATCAAGTGTTTCGTTTTCGGAAAACGTTAAATTTTCTGGAAACAGGAAGATTTTTCTGAAATTTTATCTGTTTTTTTGATCTCCTTTCTGTAAATCCCCTTGATTTTTTTATTTTGGGTGGTTAAAATAAATTTTGTATTGAATTAGGGACGGCTAAAAGTTTTTTCACCGCCTATTCCAGTGGATTTTTTGAAAATCGTTTTTGTCATGAAATCAGATTTACTGACAGATTTGAACTTACGATTGGAAATGAGCGCGGATAAAATCCGAGCCTCAACATTGAACGGAATAATTATTGGGGGAGAAAGAAACTTTTGAGAGACGTGTGGCCTTAAAATTAGCCTTCTTCGATATGATTCAGCAGATTTTCAGTTTTTATTTATTCTAAAGGAGATCTCATGAAGCGTTTCAGAATTTTTGGTACCGCTTTTTTAACCGCGGGGTTTGCTTCCTGCGCTTTGTTCGGGCAGGAAAGAGTGTCTTCCGCTCAGCCGACGGTTTCGGCATCGATCAGTGAGTCGTCAGCGCTTTCTGTTTCATCGAAAGTGGATCTTGCCGCGCTCGATAAAGCTGCGGCTCAGGGAATCGAGTATCTCCGAACTGTTCAGGCGGAAGACGGTTCTTTCAGCAGTCAGATGGGGACGGGACTGACCAGTATCGCTATTCTTGGGATGTTGGGGAACAATTTGCCAATTGACGACCCGATGCTTTCCAAAGCAATTGACTATCTTAAGTCTCAGGCGCAGCCGGATGGGGCGATCGTTAATCCTAATATGGGATTTGGCAACTACGAGACGAGTATCGGCATCGTTGCTCTGGCCAAAGCCAGGAAAGCGGGGCGCGACGATTTGGATGAAATTCTGAAATTTGCCGAACGTTATCTTCGAAAGTATCAATGGGATGAGTCAGAGGGACTGGATTCTGCGGACATTAAATACGGCGGAGCCGGATATGGAGGCCGAATGTCACGCCCCGACCTTTCCAATACTGGATTCATGCTGGATGCTCTTCATGAGCTTGGGGCAGGGCCTGATGATGAGGCAGTGAAAAAAGCGGTTGTTTTTGTGTCGCGATGTCAGGGGCTGGAATCGGAGCATAACGCATTGCCGTTTGCCAAGGATGGAGACGGAGGATTTGTTTATGTGATTGAATCACAGGATCCAAAATCGTCCGCTTCTCCAATGGGGCGTTCAAAAGAATCTCTCAGTACCTATGGATCAATGACGTATACCGGATTTAAAAGTCTTATTTACGCTGGTTTAACCAAGGAAGACAAGAGGGTTCAAACGGCTTTGGAGTGGCTTGCCAATCGATACTCGGTGACTGAAAATCCAGGGCAGGGTGATGCCGGGCTTTTCTATTACTATATCGCGATGACGAAAGCACTCTTGGCGTACGGCGTTGATACCTTTCGGGACGCGAATGGGACAGAGCATGACTGGAGAGCGGAGATTACCGCGCAACTGATTGAACGGCAGCAGGAAGATGGTTCCTGGGTTAACTCGAATCGTCGCTGGATGGAAAACAGCCCGGTATTGGTGACTGGATACGCGCTGATGATTTTGGGAAATTGCCGTTAAGAGAAGCGGAACGTTCTTGCGGATTGATTTATTTTCAGCCGCTCATTGGGGAAAATCATTATCTCCAGAGTGAGATAATGATTTTCCCGGAGGTTATGCTTCAAGGGGTGAAAGAATAGGGTTTCTTATTCCTCAAAAAGTTTATCAATCACTTTGAGGGTTTCTTCAACCAGGATTAGCCCTCCTTCAGGTCCCACCATATTTGAAGCGGGAACCGCGCCGTATCCGCCTCCCTGAACAGCAAACGCTGTTGGCAAATAGGTTCCACATGCCGGGCGTCCGGAGGCAAGCTGGACGACGAAAGTCTGTTTGGCCTTTGAACGTGCCTTGATTTGAATTCCGAAGTCGGTATAGAGTTCAAACTGGTTCGTGCAGAGGACAATTTCACCGAGCCGCAGGACGCAGATGCTGGTTGGATAGGTTGGATTGGGATTTTCTTTCGCGTATTCGTAACGTTTAATCGTTCGGCGGTGCCAGTTGGCCTGGCCGTACGCGGAGGAGTTTTTGGTTTTTTCGTATTCCGCGTCAAGACGTTTTGATTCAGAAATTGCTGTTTGATATTCTTTTTCGGTAATTTTTCGCTGGGGAAGGTCAAGAGGAAGATACTCAAAGGCCATGACCGGGTTTTCTTTTTTGTCGGAGTTGATTACTTCATAGATATCATCAACCGCGTTCGCGATTCTTCGCCCAAGCTCTTCGACGCGGGAGAGATTACGCAAACGGTTCATTCTGTCTTCAGCCTCATTTCGATAGCGAATATGGGGGGACTGATCTCCCGCGGCTCCGCAGAGTCCCAGAATGACGACGTCCTGACCGTATTTTTCGTTCAGACGTGAACGCGCTCTTCCCCAAAAATCCGCGTCAAGGAAGAGGAGGTGTTCATTTTCCTGTGATGGGCACGCGATATTCAGGACCATGGAAAGAAGTTTGTCGTTTTTGTCCCAAATACAGAGCGTATTCAAATCGTTATCGGTCATTCCTTCAAGGCCCCGGAAATCGGAGCGATTGGTTTTGCCGTACATTACGGCAGATCCATCCGCGTAAATAGCCCGCCGATTATACGCGACGTTTACGAAACCAAGTCCATAGCCGTATTTGGCGGGAACCTGATTTTTCCATGCCTGACGAATGGCGGGAATTAGTTTTTCGATGACGAATTGGCCGTATTCGCGGCCCCGCATGAGGTCCGCGTCGTTCGGTAAATCACCGGGATCGTTTCCTACGTTAGGCCCGGCATGAGTATGGGTGGCGCAAAGAATGATGTTTTCGGAGGGGATTTCCGGGAATTGGGTTTTGAGAGCTTCACGAAACGTGATATTGAATGGCTCGCGAATAGAGACGACATCAATACTGATGAGGACAGCGGGAGTTGAGCGGCCGTTTCGGATTGAATTCAGGACCAGAACATTCGCGGTGATCGGAGTGTTGGCCCCTTTGGAAATTCGGGTGTAGAACTGGCCGGAAAGTGTGACCGGCCGTTCCGGCGTGATGTCAATGGAAACCGCGCTGGCGTAAAAACCGTCCGCGGCCGCCTCTTGTTTCGCGGAAGTATCCTGTGCCGCGCTGAGAATGGCGGTGAGCATCAGGATAACAGGAATGAAAATGGGAGCAATAATTTTATTCATTTTGGGGGTCCTATTGGGAAAAATTTCATTTGACTTCCACAAACCTGATTTTTGACAAAAGGGTTTCATTTTTCTTATTGGCAAACCGTTTGGGGAAGGGAAATGCAGTGTGGAAAGAGGTTTAATTAAGGGTATTCCTTATTTAATCCAGGTATGGATTTGCTTTGGTATGGTTTAGGGGTGAAAATTTTCGAAGTGCCGAAAGGCAGCTGTTTTCTCAGGATTATTTTTCGCTGAAAAGGCGTTCAATGGCTTTGACAGTTTCTTCTGTCAGGATCAAACCGCCTTCGGGGCCTACGCTGTTTGACTGGATGACGGCGCCATACCCGCCGCCTTTGACGGCATGGGCGGTTGGGAGATATGTTCCGCTGTCCGGTGCTCCGGAAGCGAGCTGGATAACGAACGTCTGCGCGGCTTTTGAGCGGGCTTTCATTTGAACTCCATAGTCGGAATAAAGCTCAAATTGATTTGTGCAGAGGGCAATGTCGCCGATACGAAGCACTGAAATACTTGTTGGATAAGTTGGTTTGGGATTGAGCTTCAGGTTTTCGTAGCGCGTAATAATTCTTTTGTGCCAGCCGAGCATTCCGAGTGAAGCGGTGTTTCCGGTTTTTTCATAGTTTGACTGGAGTCGTTCGGCATTCGCGATCGCGTCATCATATTCGGCTTTGGTTGGAATCCGTTGAGGAAGATCAACTTCGAGATATTCGTATTTCATGAGCGGATTGTCTGATTTTTCAGAGGCGACCACGTCATAGATGTCGTCAACGGCACAGGTGATTCTTCGGGCCAGTTCATCCGCTCTGGAAAGATTTCGGAGAGCAGTCATTCTCTGTTCCGCGGCGGCACGATAGCGAATGTGGGGAGATTGATCACCCGCTGCCCCGCACATTCCGAGTATGACGGTATCTTTTCCGTATTTTTTGGTTAAAGATTCGCGAGTTCTGGCCCAAAAATCTCCATCAAGGGTAAGTGAGTTTTCGTTTTCCTGGGAAGGGCAGGCGATAGTCAGAAGCATGGCGATTAATTCGTCCTTTTGGTTCCAGACACAAAACATATCGAGGTCATTATCGGTCATGCCTTCGAGGGAACGAAAATCTGGGCGATCTGTTTTCCCGTACATTACGGCAGATCCATCCGCGTAAACCGCGCGCCGATTATACGCGATATTTACGAAACCGAGTCCAAAGCCGAATTTTGCCGGAACCTGTTTTTCCATCGCCTGACGAATGCCGGGAACAATACGGTCAATCGCGAATTTAATGTACTCCTTACTCGTCATGACGCTTCCGTCTTTTGGAAGGTCCGGACGGTCTTGCCCCAAATGCGGGGCAGAGTGGGTATGAGTCGCGCAAATGATGACGTTTTCAGTTGGAATTTCCGGGATTTTTTCTTTTAGGGCCTGCCTGAATGGAATGTTGAATTGTTCCCGAATAACGACCGTGTCCATGCTGATGAGGATCACCGGAACCGTCTGGCCGTTTTTAACGGAAGTCAAAGCCAGGATATTGGCGGAGATTGAAGTCTTTGCCCCTTGGGAAACGCGGAGTGAAAATTGACCGGAGAGGTGGACCGGTTTGGGCGGCAGAATATCTACCGAAACGGCTCCAGCATAGAAACCGTCAGAAAATTTGTTTAAGGAGGTGTTGGGTTTTGGATCTTTCAGAAATTCAAGACACTGTTTGATGTCCGCCGTTGGATCCTGCGGATTCGAATTATATTCGATTCCGATGAGTACCGGGGGACCAGGGATACGTTTAAGCGCGCGGAGCATACGGCCGATGTTTCCCACGCCTGTTCCCAGCGGTACGTCTTTTCCTTCCGCGTTCAGGTCGTGAAGGTCAAAACCGATAGTGAATTTTCCGAGTATCTCAATTCCGTCGGTAGGATCCAGGCCGGAACGAATCCAATGTCCAGTATCGTTGAATGCCGCGATATTTTTCAAATTTCGGCATTTATCCGCAACCAGGAGCGGATGCCACGTGTTGGGGGAACTTTGACGATCGTGTCCGTGAAGTCCGATTTTCATTCCGAATTCACCAGCGATACGGTCAAGCATTGGGAGCAGTTTCGGATCTGGTTCACTTACGAACGTTTGGATTCCGAGGGATTTGGAACGCTCGAAAATTTTGCGGCATGCTGCTTCGTCCTCTGGAAAACTTCCGTAATAAAGAGCGATGAGACTGATTTTCTTTTCGGTCAGTTTTAGACGAATCTTTTCCAGTTCCGCGTCGGAAAGTGCCGCCGGGTCAAGTTTGCCTTCGATGCCGCCGCCAACTGTTTGAAAATTGAATCCGTAGAGATTTCGGACTCCAAGCTCAGCGACTTTGTCAATGGTTTCAAAAAAGGAAAACTGCCGATAGGAATAGGCCGCGATTGCCGTATCGATTTCTCTTGCCAGAGTTGGGATACCGCTTAAAAAAAGCAGTATGATGAACAGTGCGAGGGTAGGGAAGTGTTTCATGTGTTCTTCCTTGTCTGAATGGATGGAGGGTAATGATTAGTGACGGAGTGAGTTAATTGACGTTGAGAGCAGGAGCTCCTTTGGAGAAAAAGAATTCTTTCCGAACCTTTCCTTGAGTTTCCTCCGCGTAAATAGTTTTACGGAGGAAAAGTAGTGAAACAGGCCGTCACATTCCCATTCTTGCTTTAGCCGCAAGTTCGCGGGTTTTCGTGTTGCGCGAGACAGCTTCTACTTTCAGCAGGATTGGTTCAAAGAAAGCTTTGTTTGGCTGTCGAAGGAAACGATGGTGTGCCAATTCCACGATACTTGCGCACGCTTCCTGCCCAACAGTTGAATCGTCCAGCAGTGAGGCCAGCCAGGCGACCGCACGAGTGGTGCGGATCGCGGAGGTACGGGATACCGCCAGTTTCTTTTCCGCGGCGGAAGCGACGGCAAAGGCGTCCTGGATTTTTTCAAGTTTCGCGTCCCCAGACATTCCGCCTGGGATAGAAACGACACGGATAAACGCGCGTAAGGCAAGGCGGCGAGTTTCAGCGTCCTGAGAATGATTGGCCAATTGCCAGATTTCATCAGCGTATGCCGAGTTTGGCCAGTTACAGATTGCTCTGTCCGCGGCATTTTGAAGAACTGACGATTTTTCGGCTTTCGCTTTTTGAATCATCGCGTACGCATCGGATGTTCCGAAACGCCCAATTAAAGGGAGTACTTTGGCACGAAACTCTTCGGAATCTTTATCTTTATGAGCGGTAAAGAGGTTCATGACGATTTTTTGCCCCGCGGTTCCACTTTGTTTTTCGCATACGGCGGCAATCGTCCTTGAGCACATATCGGCTGCCGCTGAATCTTTGAGATCAAGAAAAAGAGCGGTCAGGCGCGGCAGGTCATAATTATCCGGATCACAGATTCCGCGCAGGCCGTCCATCGCGATGGGATAAACTGCGGGATCGGGATTTCGAGCGATTTGAATCAGCGGATCAATCATATCGTAGCATTTGAAGGCGATCAAGCCAGAAATGACTTTTGGATCCGGTTTATTCGGATTGGCTTTCAGTTTTGCCAGCAGCGAAGCGGGTGTTTCGGCAATTTCCGGCTCTGCGTATTGGAGATTTGGATCGTTTTCATTGGCAATTTGTTTTTTCAGAGGATCAGAGGCGGAACTCCATTCCGCGAGCATTTCTTTTTTAAAGAGAGCGTGAAGTCCCGCAAGGCGTCCCGCTTTTGTTCGGTTTTCCTGAGCCAAAAGTTCGTAAATTGCGGCAGCCTCGGCTTTTTTTCCAGATTGTTCGAGCAGGATTGCGGTACGGACTGCCGCGGATTCAAGCTGGATATTAGGAGTTGAGGCAGTTTTCAGCGCGTTGGTCAGGAAGTTGACGGCACTTTCAGAAGCGTAGTTTCCGACAGCCCGCCACGCGGCGCGCGCAGTTTCAGTATCCGGGCTTTGGGTTAGTTCCGCGATTGAGGCAAAAGCCGCTTCATCCTGAATGAGTGAGAGAGAGTTCATTACCCCGATCTTTCCTCTATCATCCGCTTCTTTTAAGGCGTTACGTAAGGCAAAGACCGCGGACTCCGTATGGATTCGTTCAAGAAAAAGCCGCGCGTCATCAATGGTTTGAGGATCCTTCAAAAGAGGAATGACCGCGTCGATTTCATTTTCTGTACCAATTCGATAAAGTTTGGCACAAATGAATTTTTTCGCGTCCGTGCTGGTTTTAGGATCTGAAAGCAGTTTCGCCAAACGACTGGCAATATCTTTCTGTGAATCCGGGTCTTTCATGGCATTGATGACCACCCAGTCCATCGTGCGCATATGCACAGCGTCCTGACCGGCTTTCCATTCCGGAAAAAGATTCCATGCGGTCTGGATTTGCTCACGGGAAAGTTTGCCGGCAGATCCTCCTTTTCCTGTCGTGTCCCAATCATTTGCCGCAATCGGCATGACAAAAAATATCGCGATTAAAAAGAATAATTTTTTCATTTTATTGTTTCCTGTTTTGAATCGTTTCGGTCAGTCACATGGTCCATGGGCTGCGTTCCGGGCGGGTCAGCATCGCGTTCGCGGTATCATTTCCGATAAAGCAGTCATTTTGGGGATCCCACCGCAGTTTCGAGCCTCCAAGACGAAGGCAGATGTCGGAGATATTTCCGAGAGTAGTCGCGAAATGGCCTTGTTCTACGGGAGATACTGGGTCTTTTCTGGTGCGCATACTTCGGAAAAAATCGGCAGTGTGCGCTGTGTACGGATCGCTATGTGGCGGGCTGACGTGGAGCGTATCGTCGCTGTCTTTCGGTTCAATCGTGAGCAGATTTGGATCGCTTGCTTTGATTTCACGCCTGTTGACGTGGACCCAGCCTTTATCGCCAATGAATCGGCATCCCTGTTCGTAAGGATTTCCGGTATTGGTGAAGTGCATGACCAAACCGCTATCGTACGTCATTTTCATTTTCCAGGCGATCCAAGTGTCTGCCATGCCAGAATCCGGCAGTACGCCGGTTCCTTCAAGGTCAAAAGGCTTTTCAAAGATTTCCGGGATTCCCCAACCGGCAATGTCGAGATGGTGAACTCCCCAGTTCGTAATGAAACCGGCGCAATAGTCCTCAATCATATAGAGTCCAAGCCATTCGACACGGCGCGGGTCAAACGGATGAAGTGGAGCGGGGCCAGTCCACATATCCCAATCAAAACCTTCAGGCGGGGGGCATGAGGGGACTGTTGGAATGGCAGTTCCGCCGGGGGCCGCAACCTGAACTTCCGTAACTTTTCCTAAATAGCCATTTCTGGCAAGGAAGCAGGCCTTACGGAATTTTGGATCACTTCTCTGCTGGGTACCGACTTGAAAAACTGTTCCGTATTGTCGAACCATTTTTTTGAGTTTGACTCCTTGGCCGACCCAGCGGGTCAATGGTTTTTCACCGTAAAGGTCTTTTCCGGATTCAATGATTCGACTGTAGAGGCAGCCGTGCCAGTGATCGCAAACCGTTCCCCAAACCGCGTCAATGTCGTCACGGGTAAGAATGTCACGAAAATCACCGTAAAGTTTGCAGCCGGAATAGGAACCTGAGCCAAGACGTTCCGAATAGAATTCTTCGACCATTTTGCAAGCGGCTTCTCCACGGTCACGCCGTGCTTCCGCGATCGCGACGACCTGATGATCCGGCAGAGGACGCATTGCCTGAAGAGAGTGACGCCCGCGATTTCCAACGCCGAAGACAGCAATCGTGATTCTTTCATTTGCCGGCATTTGCCCGTCTTTGCCCAGTACCGCGCCAGGAATGACAAGAGGGGAAACGGAAGCCGCCGTTAGCGTTTTTAAAAAAGTTCTGCGTTTCAGCATAGAAAATTCCTCCAGGATAGTAGGGGTTGGGATTGGTTGGGGAATGATTAAATTTTTAACAGTAAACTGGACTTCGTGGGATATTGGAACTTGAATGGGAGGGAAAATGGAAAAAGAATTAAAGTTTGGGGAGGGTGAGGATAATAAAATTGGAAATTTGGGCCGTTAATCTTCCGCTCAAGGCGCCAAATCCAAAAGTTTTTACTTTATGTCAAAATCTTTTGGAAAGTTCTCCATTCGAACAGTTCATACTCTTAACTGAAATTTATTTTACGTGAGTCGCGGCCTTTTGTCAAGATTTTCCAAAAAATTTTTTTGATTTTTTTGGTTTTAAAGGTTTTCCGCGTAAAATTTGACGTCAAGTGAAAATTTCAATGAGGAGAGTTTGGTATTCTGGTGAGATGATGTGGTGGGGCAATGGGAAGTCATGAGAAAAGAAAAAAACAAAAAGAAACGTAAAGTAAGTTCATTCGATTAAATTAAGAATGGATGGGTAAGGTGGAGAAAGTTTACCTAAAAAAACGATTGGTGAAAAAATTTGCTCCAGAATGCTCTTTCTTTTGGACGATAAAAAAAGAGGGTAATTTTTTTCACGATATTAATTTTCAGAAAGACTTTGGCAAAATGCTTACCGTAAAATGCATATTAATTCTCGGAGTACTTTTCCTTTCAGAGATTTGTTCAGCGCAGCTCTCGCGGCAGGAAAGTAATCAGGCAGGCATTACGGATGAATCAGTTTTTTCTGACAATGTGCCGGAGGAAAGAATAATCCAAATATCGGCTGCGGAATGGAATCAGGTTCAGGCAGACCTGGCGGCGGTTAAGCTTCAAATGTCCGAGGAGGCAGAAAAAGCAGCAAAGAAAAAGGTTGAGGATGAAGAAAAGAAGCGACAGACTCCGCAGACGAAAATTCAGGGAAGAATATATCTTGACGCGATGAGTATTGATCACGGGGGGGCACACACTGTTGAAGAGGATACTTTTGGGACGGCTGCGCGTACCGCGAGACTTGGGGTCAAGGGTACGCAGTTCGAGATGATCGAGTACGAGTTACTTTTTGATTTTTCCGGAGATAAAATCGGCGCGAAAAATGTTTACGCGGGTTTTCGGAATCTTCCATGCGGGATTGGGATCCGGCTTGGGCATTTTAAGGAGCCGTGGAGTCTTGAGAATTTGACTTCAAGCCGTCATGGAATGATGATGGAGCGTTCATTGCTGAATACGACGAAAGATTTTTGCGGCGGGCGAAATAATGGGATAATGTTCCATAATTGGGACCGTGCGGATCGTTGGACCTGGGCGGCTGGAATTTTTGCGGCGAGTATGGCGGAGTCATTGGAACCGATTGTCAGTGATTCAGAAAATATTGCGTTTACTGCCCGAACCACATTTCTTCCGTTTTATGAAAAAGAGCCAGATGGTTTTCTTCGACTCTGGCATATTGGCGGAGCGTTTTCCGTTCGTGAGTACGATATGGAGAAGGCGAGTGATCTGAAAACTCGTTTGAAAGTAACTCCTGGAAATAATTATTCGGAATGTTTCAGTGCGACATTTAGCGGACTTGATTCGCTGACAGCTTTTCAAATGGAAACCTCTTTTGTCTATGGTTCTTTGAGCTTTGATTTTGAGCAGGCTTTTTTTTCATTGGATGATGAATTCGCGGGGAATGCGGATATTCAGAGCGGTTACGCGGGGGTTTCATGGATATTGACAGGAGAAAGTCGAAACTATGATCGGAAAGTTGGGCGTTATGTTGCTCTGAAACCGGAGAATCCTTTTGTGCGAACCTGCCGGGAGGGGATAGGTTTCTTTTCCGGCCCTGGAGCCTGGGAGATCGCGTATCGATTCAGTTGGCTGGATGCCAATGAAATTGCCTGTTTCGAGTATGGGGAAGAACCCGGAAAAACGTTTTGTCATACGGTGGGACTTAATTGGTATCTGAATTCAAAATGTCGTATTCTGTTTAATTACGTTTACGCGGACACGAAACACTCGTCAGGTGAAAGAGGAAACGAGAGTATTTTTCAGAGTCGGTTCCAGATCGATTTTTGAGTCGCTTTTTGAGTCAATTGGCTAAATCCGGCAAGCCTCCGGTTGGAGAGCGGAGGCTTTGGGAGAGTTTGGAGCGAAAATTTCAGGAAATATCTTTCTGAATTTTCTGAATGTTTTTGAGTTTTTTATTTGAAGGTAATGGAATCCATTCCGAACATTGTTCCAGTGGAGAGTCGCGACTTTCCAATAAGATAAATAATCAGAGAATGGGGTTTGTCTGATTTTACTAAATCTTTTGGCAGGTCAATGGTTAAATTTTCGCGAATGACCCCGTTTCCCCCCGTGACCGGATGGCAGGCATCGAATATCGGATCCAGTTTCTTTCCATCAAGGTAAAATTCAAAAATTCCATAGTCGCACGCCTTCGTCAATCCGAGAGTCATTTTTTGAGCGTTTTTGGGGATAGTGATCTCCAGTTCCAATTCACTTCCAGGATTTCCGCCGTGCCACCAGAGTTGAGAATCATTAAGCCACTTCCCATTTTTGAAGGATTTCATGTTTTGCGGCTGGACGGTTCCGCTTTGCGGCTGCTTTGAGAATTTGAAAGGCCCAACCGAAAGTTCAAATTTTGTCCGGTAGGAGACAGCGGCTTTTGCTTCATTTTCAAGAGAACGCGTACTGTCAGATATTAATTTTGTTGTTTTGGTTCCGTACCAGAAGACGGAGACCGCATAGTCAACTTTAGCGTTGGCCCAATGCCAAATTTCCATGTCGAAGCGGAAATTTTTTGAGAATGGAATTCTGTCCAGAGTACGAAAGCGGAGGTTTGTGGTGTTTCCGAAATTTCCGGGTCCTTCGGCTCTTGGCTGGGCACGCCATGGCGAAGAAAATGTTTTGGGTTGGCACCAGGCATAGCCGTAGTAGTCTTCAGTACCGGTACCAAAGTGTGAAGGGAATGTTTCTCCGTCAACATAAATTTTTTCATCCCCCTCTCCCCACCATTGAGAAACGGAGTTTCGAATCGCGAGAACATCGCCGACGAAAACGCCGCGCCCTTCAAGCGTGAGGTAATTCCAGTCTTTAGTGCCTTTTCCAGGAATCGTTTGAATTTCACGTTCTTGATGCCAATTGGCGCAGAAATAGAGAAAATCATTTTCGGAAATATTTTGAAGTTCTTTTTCTAGCGGGGAGGATTCTCCAGAGATGGTGAGCGTGACCGATTCATTTCCTAAATTTCTGAAAGCAATTTTGGCGTTCTTTTTGAAAGGCATTGGCCAGTAGGTACTCATTTCGCCGTTTTCTCTTACTTCCGTCAAGCAGGTATGGTAGGGATTTATTCCAACTCCGGAACCGAAAAAATCTCCAATTGGACAAATGACAGTTTTTTGATCATCGAAGGTAATTTCCAGAATCGTACTCCGCAGAGCCTGTGTCCTTTTTTCTGGATCTTTGTCCTGGATCGCGACTGTTAAACGGGTAAGCATTCCGTCGGAATCGAATTCTTTTCCGAGCAGCGTATCATTTGGAGCGACTTTCAGGACATTAGTGAATTGAGCGGTGTTTGGGGCGGGAGTAATTGGAGCTTTCAGGCGCTGGTTCAGGGTAGATATTTTACTTTGCGCATTCTGAAGGATTTCGGGTGTCAATGATTCTACCGTTGTTTTCTGGGAGTACGCGCGATAGTTTATTTGATAGTAAAGAGCCTTTTGCTTGTCGTTCGCGGCACAGGTGATTTTGATTGATTTGGCATAGGGAATCGGAAGATAAAGATTCCGTCCACGGGCAGTTTCCTGGGAAAGGGGCGATTCGCAGAAGTATGAACCTCCAATCAAATCATCCGCTTTACCTGCGAAAGTTGGTTCTTTCGCTCCGTCCACATAGATAAAAAAGGTCGTTTCATAGGCAGGGGCGGTGATCCACCACCGGACGACGGCACCGGGGCCTTTGCTTTCCATGAGAACATATTCTTTTTGTCCATTGCGTGTTTCTTCTCTCAAAAATTGAGAATGGTCTGCGTTTGCGAACCAGTTTTCAGCTGGAGATTTGGCTTTTCTGTCAAAACTGCTGAATTGCCCGCAGGTAAATTCCGGAGTTGGTTTCAGGACAGCCTGAAGATCAACCATTTCATTTAATAGAGAATGGAATGTGACTTCCTGAGCAGAGATGATTGATAAATTTGAAATTAATCCAAAAATCAGGACGGCAGTAAAAACGTAGAGAAAATTTCGCATAAAAACTCCTTGAATGGAACGCGTGGACTGAGAAATGAAAGAAACCTGAATCAGGAAAATTCATTTCAGATTGTGGATGGATTTTTCTGAAAAATATTTTACTTGAAAATAGTAATTTGTCAAGATTTATTTGAGTGTTTTTCAGATGGTGCCCCTTTTCTTCTCATAAATTTTTTCTATAATTAAAAAAATCCCAAAGTTTAATATTCAAAAAACAGGGGATTTGGACATTTGATTTCGTTCCTGGGTGTTTCACCTCTTTTCGAACGCGCGAAACATTCAGTACTTTGCGAAAATTCAGAACACTTCCTTTTTTCTCACCAGAAAATCGATGGGGGAAGGTTTTGTCAGTATTTTTCAGAAAGATTCATAAAAAATATGTTTCATTCGGAAAACGAGAATTTTGAAATACTTTTGGATTCATTGCTGGTTTTGGATCGCGATTTCCTGCTTGATGATACGCTGGAGCAATTTCTGTCTTGTTTTGCTTCTGTTTTGGCAAGAAATCCTCCAGTTCTTTTGGGGCGGATTGAGGATGAACTGAAAGAATTGGCTGAAAGAGAAGAAGGGAGCGAGGAGAAAAAAAGTGGAGTGGAGGAAGGGGGAGTTGCCCGAGAGAGGGTAAAAAAAGTTTTGAAAAGGCTTGAAGAGCTGAAGTGTCGGGGAGAGATTCGGTGCGTGCAGACTTTAGGCCGAGTGCCCGCAAAGGCCGCGATTCTGGAGTATGTTCTTGAAGAACATTTGCGGCAGGATGTTTGTGTTTTGACTAATTCGCGGGAATTGGCCGCGGATATTCATAGTTTGAGCCGGCTTAAGAGTATTGGTGAAAGGGCGTGTTTGAGAGTTGCAGGATTTCAAGGGCGAAAATTTGGTTTCCGGGAGAAAAAAGGATTCGGCAGGAGAAACCGTTTTTCGGATGAGCCGACCTTTGTGGAATTCCTGGCGGGAAAAGTGGAAAGAAAAATTCGGCAGAAGGTTTTTTCCGAACCGAAATATGGCCGGGGAACCAGGTATTGGAGATGGTGGGGGCTTTTCTCGACATTCCTTCTTTTGAGCGGTCCAGTTCTTTTGGTTGATTGGCTTGGACTTGACAGCTGGCAGGGTACGGCTTTCGCGTTCTCCGTGATTCTGACTCTGTTTTTTCTCCACTATGCTACTTTTCTAATGATCGTTTTGGGGCCATTGGTTTTGGCATGGCTCATACGTTTTTTTCCAGGTTTTCCAATTTGCTGGACTCTGCCGACGCTCATGCTTTTCGGTTGCTGGATTTGCTTTCGTTATTCCGGAAAACATGCCGAATTACTCCGGCCCGGCGGTAAGAAATGTGTTCTTCGAATTGTTTACCGGGTATTTTTTCAGTAAGCATCTTTTATCCTGAATCACTCAAAGTACTCAGGATAAAAGATCGCGACTTAACTCCGGATAGCGAACACTCTGTTTATTCGCGGCTAAGCAGTATTTCAGGACGCGTAGATCGCGTTAAGGACTTCCTGAACGGTTTTGAACTCTTTTTTGGATTTGGTAAGTTTTTCAATTTTCTTTTTTGCTTCGGCTTCAGAATGGCCAAGTACCAAAAGAGCCTGAAAAGCATCCGCGAAAATTCCGACATTCTCTGAGGAGAAGTTTTCGCCAAAGTCCCCGGAGGCGGGTGAGAGAATGGCGAATTTACTGACTTTTCGCCGCAGTTTGGCGATAATTCGTTCCGCGGTGGCAGGTCCAACTCCAGGAAGCGTGGCGAGAAATTTCGTGTCCTGTTCCTTGATGGCGAACGCGACTTCCTCAACCGGATGAACCATCGCACGAAGCGCTTTTTTGGATCCGACTCCATCCACACTGCAAAAAAGTTCAAAAAACTCACGTTCAAATTCCGATTGAAAACCAATGAGTTTGGGAGTAAGACGTCCTTGAGCCGGATTTCCGTCAAGATAAAAAATCGTAAAAAGGGAAATATCCTCCCCTTTTAGAGGTTGAAGTTTTCGGCGTGTGTATTCTGGAATAAGGACTTCAATTTCCATGAATCCAGCAGAAAGGATTACGTATTCTTCAAAAACGAATTTTAATTTTCCTGTGATTCCTGAAATCATTTTTTTCTTTCTGTTAAAGGTGAAAAGAGTTAGTGAATAATGGGAACCTGGTGGTCGTTCACGTTTATTCCGTGCCGGTAAAAGTTACTGAAAGGCGGCAATGTCGTGAATGAATCCGTATGATTCAATTGGTAGATTCGGATTTTACTCTGGCCACTGGGATAGCCATTGCGTTTTTAATGCATTTTCAGGACGTTTTCTTCCTTTTTTATTTTGTGGAGTTACGATATGGAAAACTCTTGAAAAGTTTGGTCCCAAAAGGGCGCGGCGAACGACATCGGCGGTGCCGCCGGCTTTAATGCCGCGGGTTTCTCCATCCCAAAGCGCAAGGATGATTGATGATTGGCGAACCAGCTGAGAACCGAGTAAATCATACTGAACTATTCGATCAATCGAATGCTGCGTAAGGGCAGCTTTGTCATTTGGGGAGATTAAAGGAAGTTCGATGGAGGATTCAGTCCGTGAAAGAAGCCGATAAAACTTTTCACGCGGTGAGGGTGCGTTTGGTTCATATGATGTTTCCGCAAAATCTTCTTCGTAAAAACGAACGGGCATAGGAAGAAAGCCGATTAAATGAAGGTTTGGCCGCTCATTTTCTTTAAGAGCCAGAACCGTTTCAGCCGCAAGCTGATCCGCTCCTTCCGCCAGTCCGGATAGGACAAAAACAGAATCTTCCGTGGAAAAATTCTCAAGGAAAAAATATCTGATTGTTTGGGTAAGGTCTTCGATATCCTCCGTAAAAAGATGACGATGGCCTGTTACTCCGACAATAATTTGATTGTTTTTCTTTTCCATGCTTTGCTTTTGAAATTTGAAAGTGAAAATTTTTCTTGGGAGTTGGAGTGAGAAATTACG
This sequence comes from Thermoguttaceae bacterium, assembly GCA_017408405.1. Classification (GTDB taxonomy): domain Bacteria; phylum Planctomycetota; class Planctomycetia; order Pirellulales; family Thermoguttaceae; genus RGIG3701. The sequence goes on along the minus strand of JAFQUP010000210.1, from coordinate 19,477 downwards.
GTAAAAAGATGGAACTGCGTGTTAAAGTCCGAACGAAATTGAAATTCGCGGTTTCGCGCAGTGAAAATTGGAATTAGTGTCTAAAACACAAAATTCAAAATGCGAAACTGAATGTTCAAGTGGAATTTTAGTTATTTCAGACTTTCAAGATAGCGCAGATTGTTCACCGTATTGGGAATAATGTTTCGTACGTCATCATATTCAAGAAAGTAACCTTCAATTCCGATTTCCTGTCCGGCTTTGAGAACGGCTTTCCAGTCAATAGTTCCTTCCTCAAGACACATTCCGTTTTTTCCGGAATCGCATTTTATGTGCATGAGGCAGAATCGGTCAGGATACTTTTTCAAAAGATTGATTGGATCGCCGACAGTGACCCAGCGGACATCCATTTCAAATTTAACATTTTTCGGATTGGTTTGCTGAACCAGCATATCGAAAAGAGTTTCCCCTTCTTTTCCATTTTCCCACGAAACGAATTCGCCTCCATGATTATGAAAGGTAAATGTTAAACCAGCAGCCGAGATTCTTTCTCCCGCGTGATTAAAGACGTCAATGACTTCTCTCATCTTTTCCTCCGTCATGGGTTTGAATGGGAGTGAGGCAATGCCGACGTACTTGACGCCAAGAGTTTTACCGATTTTGATCATTCGGTCAATACCGGTATCGGTTTTCAGATCACCGTAGCTGAAATTTTTGGATATGGCGTAAAGGCCGTATTTCTCCATGAATTTACGGTATTCTTCAGGCGTTTTGTCGAATGAACTTGAAGGTTCGATGATTTTGAAACCAAGATCGGCTGCAAGTTTCAGACCTGATTCGACATTTATTTGACAGTAATTGCGTAAAGAGTACATTTGGATTCCAACTGGTCCACGAAATTCCGGAGTGGTGCCGACTCCGTTTGACTGCTGGGCAGAACAGGGGAGGGAGAGAGAAAGTAAGGCGAAGCATAGAATAAAAAGCAGTTGACGACGGAATGTTGATGGTTTCATGAAAAACTCCTGAATTGAGGATAAGGTAAAAGCGAATTATCTAAAGAAAGTTCTCTCCTGAAATGGTGATTCAGGAGAGCGAAAGTCGGATTTATTTCAGGTCCAAACGCCAGACTGCACCCTGTTTTTCTGCCAATTTTTGGTGACGAAGAGGATTTGGTTTAAATTCAGGCGTTTTGTTGAAGACAAGGAAATCTCTCATCGTGAATTTAAAGACGGCTTCGTTTTCATTAGCGTGAACATTGACCAGCCCAATGTCTCCCCAGTGACCATTGGAAGGAAGAATCAGAGCGGGAAGATCTTTCTGCGGCTCCGTACTCCATGTGTGGTGGTGCCCGTTTACGTACCCGGCGACGCAGGAATGAGATTTGAGAATGTCGTCAACTTTTGTTTCATCCAGCGAGTGGTGAGCACCGACGATGACTGGTTTGGTCTGTTTTTTGAGCGTTTCGTTGAGCCAGTCTTTTTGGTCATCCAAAACTTCCCCAGGAGTAATCCAGCGAGAGTCATCAGGGGCTTGGCAAAGTGAGTCGAGAAGAATGAAGTCCATGTTAGGTGTTTCGACTTTGAAGACGAGGCGATCCGCCATGAGAGATTTACCCGCGTGTTCCGGGAAAATTTCTGAAAAGAAGTCACGCCGATCATGATTTCCCATGCACACTGTCCATGGAATTTGAACTTTATCCAGAGTAGCCATGAGTTCTTTCAGGACAAGATAATCTGTTTTTTTGCCGTAAAGAAACGCGAAGTCGCCGTAAATCAGGACATGAGCCGGACGCGGATTCATGGCAGCGATTTCAGAAAGGCTTTTTTTCATGAAATTAATCTGATGTTTCAGGTGAGGACCGCAGTGAGTGTCAGCCAGAAGGACAAAATGATTGGGATTGACTGGGATGTCTTCATGAGAAACTGAATTGGCCTGAACCCAACTTGGAGAAAAAGTGCCGGAGGTGATGAGCGAGAAAGCGGCCGCTGAAAGTCCCAGTGACGCAAGAAAATGACGTCGATTCATTGTGCCTGGATGGTTGGAGGAACGAGCAGTTTCAGCTTCCGGATTTTTATGGAAATCGTTCATATGGAACTCCTTGAGGGGTGGATGATGTTGGAATTAGGCTGAAACATGAATTCCGGTTTGAAATTCATGTTTCGGCAGAGAATTTGAATGGGGTGATATTCGACAGGCTGCTTTCAGTTTTAGTTCGTTCTGGAAATTTAAGGTTTATTTCTGATAGTATCTGAATTTCCGGTCAATTGAATATCTTCCAAGGGGCCATCATGGAGATCAGGTATGAGGCGGGAAGACATACGATTAACAATTGCGGAGATCGCTCCGTCACCGCAGACATTGCACGCGGTTCCGAAACAGTCAGTCGTGAGGTAAAGAGCAATCATTAACCCGACCGCGGTTTCATTGAATCCCAGAATTGACCCCAAAAGCGCAGCTGCTGCCATAATGGCTCCGCCAGGAACACCAGGAGCCGCGACCATCGTGACGCCGAGGAGGAGGATAAATGGCGCGTAAATCGATATTGCGGCAGTTTTACCAAGTAAAATCATGATTGCGATTGAAAACGCGGTGATTTTCATCGTACTTCCAGAAAGATGGATCGTAGCGCACAGGGGAACGCAAAATTCCGCGATCTGAGGGCGGACCCCCATTTTTTTGACCTGAATCAGTGTTACCGGTATTGTCGCGGCAGAGGAGGAGGTGCCCAAGGCCGTAGCATATGCGGGGAACATCGTCCAAAGCATTTTGAGAGGATTTTTTTTTGCGATAAGCCCCGAAAATATGAACTGAAGTGCCAGCAGGAAAAAATGGAGCGCGAAAACGACCAGGATAACCTGTCCGAAAACATGAAGAATTTTCCAGACTGTTCCTTCCGCCGTCATCATCAGGAAAATGCAGAAGATGAATAGCGGCAGAAATGGGATAATGGTTTTTCTAATTACCAGCTCTACTATTTGACGAAAATCATCAGCGATATTTTGAAGTGATTGGGAACGAATCGCGGCAATTCCAATTCCAAGAATAAAAGCCAGGACCAAGGCGGACATGACAGACATTACCGGCGGTATCTCTAAAATGAAAAATGGAGTTTGAAGCAATTCAGAAGCAGCAGGAGGGGCCTCGAATGAAATACCTTTCAAGAGAGATGGAAAGATATTTACGCAGGTAAACCACGTTAAAAAACCGGAAAAAAGGGTTGAGCCATAAGCCAAAATAATCGTTAGGACCAGGATTTTTCCTGAACGGTTTCCTAAACTTGAGATACCGGAAATAATTAACCCCAGAATAATCAACGGAATTGAAAAATCGAGGTATTCAGAGAAAATAGCGCGGAAAGTGGAAAAAATACGCACTATTTGGACTGGCACATGGCCTCCCAATAAAATTCCGAAAATTACGGCAGCTAAAACCTGAATTAAAAGGGGAATTTTCTTAAACATGGTAATGGGGCGCGATTAAATAGTAGTTGAGAGATCGTAAACATCGAATTCAATTTTCCGGGAAACCGCAGAATCGCCGCGCGTTTTTCTATTCAGCGATCCAGCAGCGGAGTAATGGAGCTACCGCTTTTCCCCAAATTTCATAGCCGGCCGGAGTCAGGTGAAGAAAATCGGGAGCGATATTTTTGGGCAAAACTCCATCTTCATTCAGAAAACGTTCTCCAATATCAAGGTAGAAAACATTTTTATGGTCCGCGAGTTTCGCAATTTTTCCATTCGTTTCCTGAATAATCGCACGATGAGGATGATCCGCGAGATTCCCGCGCGGAAAGATGCCAAGCACCAGGATTTTGGCGTCCGGCCAAAGCGCTTGGACTTTACGGATGATTGCCGCGTTTCCTAAAGCGACTTCTTCTGGAGTATTCTTTTTATTCCCGATATTATTCGTGCCGATCATGAGCATGATGGCTTTAGGAGAAATCCTGTCTGCCTGAATATTTTCCAGCTCCCAAAGTACGTGCTGCGTGCAGTTCCATCCGAGTCCAAGATTAACGCGGCGAAGGTCGCCAAAATATGTCTCCTGAACAGACGCACCGGCGACATCCCAAAAATGAGTGATGGAGTCCCCGAGAAAAACCAAATCAATCCGTCCTTTTTCAATGATAGCGGTTTTTTCCTCAAATCTGTCTGCGTGATGAATGTCCGCGGCGGGAATAGTCGTGGAAAGGTTCGGTATTTTTATTTCGTTTACTGTTACGGAAGGGGCGGACAGTTGAGGCGCGGCTGAGGTTATTGGAATTTGTTGATCAGTTGCTTCTTCCGCGGAAAGAACGGGTGACGACAGTGTCAGAGTTAGTAAACTCAGGACGCAGAACAATGAAGAAAACGAAAAATAATGTCTCATGAAAAACTCCGAGGCAGGACAGAATTTGGTTTTGTGAAAAAATCCTGAATAAAAGGATCCTGAAAATTTATTCCTAATTATACGCGGTGGAAAATTTTTTGTAAATAGGGGATAAGAGATAATTTTGGGAATTTTGGTAAAATTGAAGAATATTTTTCCATTCAGTATCTCCTGAAAGAAATTTCAGCGGAATTTCTCCATATTTGGAAAGAGTTTAAATTCTCGCGAAAGTCAGGCAGGCGCACCAAGGTATGAAAAGCGAGTGCCCCGTTGGAGTGATTTGGCCAGTTTGGGGATTGACATGAAATGAAAAAACACGGCCTGTTTTCTGACAACAGGCCAAGATGAAATTTCCTGTCGGGTCAAAGGTAATGAATCGAGGGATTTCACCGCCGGCAGAAATTTCCTGAATGAGATGGAAATCATTTTCTTTATTCTGAAAGACCGTGATTGAGTCCGTAATGCGCGTTGAGAGATAAATGAATTGCCCATTGGGATGAAGAATGATCTCAGCTCCCTGTCCAGGTGTTTTGGGAGAAAAGAGCGTTTTCTGGAAGGTGATTTTTCCAGATTTAGCTTCAAATTGACAGAGGTCAAGTGAGCAGGAAAGCTCATTAAATACGAAAAGACTCCTTCCATCACGCGAAAAGACCGCGTGGCGCGGCCCGCTGCCAGCCGGTAAAGCTTCGAATGGATGATTGTGAACAGGCTGCCAGGATTGGGTTTGAGAATCGAAATGGAGAGTCCAGAGTCGATCGCTTCCTAAATCACAGAGAACGGCAAAACGTCCATCGGGCGGGAAGACGACACAGTGTGGATGGGACATTTCCTGCCGTCCTTCTCCTTTACCGGAATATTCCAACTCTAAAGAAGCGACCGATTGGATCTCTCCTGATTTGCTGAGTTTCGCGGCGGCTAAGGTTCCGCTGGAATAATTAGGGGCGAAAAACCAGTTTCCTTCAGGAGAGAATGAGACATGACACGGATTTTTACCGCGCGATTTATTTTGAGAGAGAAGTGTCAGTTTTCCGTCCGGTCTGATTCGAAAGGAGGTGAGAAGATCTTCGTTGGAGAGATTCGAAAAATCAGAAGAAACCGCGCATAAGATATTTTGAGTTGGATGCGTGGCTAAAAAAGTCGGACTTTCCAATTCCACTACGGGGTCCTTGAAAAGTAAGGTCATGGAGCCGTCCGAAATATCCAGTAATGCCGCGTAAATTCCACGTGATGGAGGAAAAGGGGCCAGATCACGGGGGCGATTCATCGTTCCGATAAAAAAATGGAGTTTCATAGCTAATTGGCAACTGGAAATAAAAATGAAAAAATGCCCCAAAACGAAGTTTTCATTCCTTTGAGGACATACGTAAATTAATTCGCGGGTTTTCCATCAGGATAAAGGCCATCCTTAACATAGGATTCGTCAAATTTAGTGATTTCCAGATCTTCCGCGCGGATATTTTCACCACCGTCTCGAGTATTGAGTGCCAGCACGACATAAGGAAGTGCCCTATTGGAAACCAGTCGGGCAGAGCCGTCCATGAATCCGGCGTACGTACCGGCAGAGTGAAAACTGAAGAAAGCTTCATTCGTGACGTTAATTACTTCCGAACGGAGCCTGAGATCCGCGGGAATTTGGGTCACGGGAGCAGCGGCCCAAAGGGAAAAATGAGGTTTCGCGACTTGAGTAGAGTCCGTTTTTTCCCCTTTTTTACGAAGAATTGGACGCCCGCACTGTTCATTGATGAGTATTGTTTGGCTTATTCCGTCTTCTGGTTCGGAGGAAAGACGTTCATTCGTCCCTAGCGGATTGCGCCAGACTGCGTCTTTTCCATAAGCGCGAACGTGTACGCCGCCGGAATGAACGTAATAGTCGGAAACACAGCCTTTGACATCAATCGAGTTTCCTTTGAAATCTTTCTTCACGACGGCCATTCTTCGGGCGTCAGGAGTACTCGGACAATGGAAAATCCCGAAGTAACGCATAAGAAGATTTTTATTATTTCCGTCGAAGTAGTTCGATTCCACATCCCAATCGTTCATGAATGTTTCGGCATCCAGGTGGGGGAGGAGATCGATTGTCCAGCCCTGCTGAACCGGATTAAGGTAATAGCTGGCGGGAAGTACCCCGTTATGCGCGGTAGAATAGTTGAGAAAAGCGAGAGTAAGCTGTTTTTGATTATTGAGACATTGTGCTTTTCGCCCGGCTTCGCGTACCATATTGACAGCCGGAGTCAGGATTCCGATCAACATTCCAATGATTGCCACGACGACCAGAAGTTCAACCAGCGTAAAAGCCTTTACGGATTTTGAGGAGGTATGACGTAATAAAGCGTTAATTGAAATTTGAGCTGAATTGGAAAAGTAAATGTTTGGGAAGTTCATGATTGCCTCCGGAAAGTTACCAGAAGTCCGCATATTTCCGAATACGCGGAACTCCTGGTTCTTTTGCAGAAATTCAAAACTCTTTCGTTTTCTTACTGAAAAGAAGATTGGGAAAGGTTCTCCATATTCTGAAAATCAATTTACGGTCGTGCCGTCCGGAGCCATGTTGCCATTAGCCGGATCTGCCCAGTCGGTGGTCCATTTCACCATATTGACGCAGTTTTCAGTAATAGCTGCTTCTCCATCGTCTTTGGCGGAAAGATATTGATAAATCGTGGGGAGAATATTTTCATTAATGAAATGCACACTTCCGTCCGCGAATTGCGCGTTGCAGCCGGCAGGATGGAACGAGTAAGGGGCGGAAGTCGTGTTCGTGACATTGAGAAGACGGCCAATCGCACCGGCACGCTTTCCATAGTTTGAAGCATTCGTGGTCATGCTCCAGCCAAACTCATTGCCGGAATTTTCAAAGAAGCACCAGTAAGTGAATTTTGAGGCTCCATGACCGGCAGGGGCGGAATTCCACCCAACCCAAAGATAAGCCGTATTTTCGGTAGTTCCGGTATTTTTTCCAAGCCAGTAATTATTCGGCAGACCGGCGTGTTCATGATAGAGAATCGTATTTGAAGTGCCGTCAGTGAATGAATCGACCGCAATGAGATTCGCACCCGTACTGTTAATTGAACCGACACCGAGAGGGGTACCATAGGATTTTCCATCGCAGCTGTCGATTCTTTTGTGGATGAGTGCGTAATCTGTTACCTGCGCGGCAGTCGTCGTTCCGATGGAACCGGGGCCGGTGGAACCGTAAGCCGTGCGGATTTTTCCTCCAGGAGTCGAGGGACACGTAATGCACGGAGGCGCACTGAGACGGAATCGCTGGTTTTCCGCCGCGGAAATATCCTTGGAAGAATCGTAAAGCGCCAGGATATTGGCCGCGTCAAGGTAGGGAAGAAGTTGGACAAAGGGGGCTTTGTCTCTATTTCCCGTATTGGTATGGTTCGCTGGAAAACCTCCCATTGCCTGTTCAAAATTGAGTTGGGCAAGGCCAATCTGCTTCAAATTGTTGGAACATTGGGCACGGCGCGCGGACGCTCGAGCGGCGTTGACCGCCGGCATGAGGAGAGCAATCAAAATACCAATGATGAGAACGACGACCAGAAGTTCAACAAGCGTGAAACCTTTACGGTTTAAAGTATTCAGTTTTGACATATTAAATCCTTTTAAAATGAAAGTAAAATTTGTCTTGGTATTTGGTTAAATATTCGCAAGAAGTGAAACAAAAAAACAGGAGGCATTCCTGAATTTTATTTTCTGTTCAAAGAGTTCAGATTAAAAGGAAATCCCTTCGTCCGGCAGAAAGAGTATGCGTTTTTTGGAAAAAAGAAATTTCAGAAAGGCATCTTCTGCGAATAAAACTGATTTCATCCTGCCAGTTAGAATAAACGCAGGGAAATGCGGCTGCTTTAAAATGATTTTGGAGGATAGAAAAAGAAGAAACCGTTCCGAGTGCGTTTTGGGGGGCCTGCTTTTCGGGAATTGGAGATGGAAGAGGCGCTTCCTGCGGCATGGTGAGTAAAAAATCCATCGAGTCACTTTTCCAATTAACTAAAAGAGAAAAATCATTTTGGGTCTGCTCCCAGTTAATTTCTTCTTTTTCGGTTAATTGAAAAGCCGCGTTTCGGAACTGTTCCGCTACTGAGTATTTTTCCAGAACCGCATTGGTGCCGTAACCGATACGGATAAAATCCATGGCGCGACTGACTGCTTCGGAATCTGGTAAAGAGTCCAGCGCTTCGAGTAAAAAAACAATTTCAGAATTGTCGTTGGAGTGCGCGGTGGATTCTGGCAGGAGGCTGGGAGAAGAAGTAATTTGTCTCCATCCCTCAGTAAGAAGCGAATCCGCCTCAAACTGATCAAGTCCAAGAGCGGGAACCGAATATCGAAATTCTTCAGCCCGCTGCTCCAGATGACGAAAAATTTTTTCACGCTGCTCCAGTTTCTTTTGAAGATGTGAGATTTGGGAGTGAGAGGCACTGAACGGCTGGGGATGAGGGACATTTTGGTCGAAATAAACCGGGAAAATACGCGGAGAAAGAATCTGCTCACGTTCAACCGCTGAATGAGGAGAGAGCACGGATGAAAAACGGAATATCAGCTCAGGATTTTCAGAGCCAGAAACAAAAAATCCCTGACTCAGGAACGCGTAAAGCATTCCGAGGACAACAGCAAAGCAGAGAACGGGATATTTTGAGTGCGTGATATTCTGCATGAAATAAAAAGGAAATGTCGTGTGGAGATCAGAAAAACTCTCTACTCGTTAATTATAGTCGGATTTTTGGAAATGTCAAGTGAAGAAATTTTAGATTTTAAAATTCTTTTAAAATTTTCAGCGTTTTTTCTTTTGAGAATTTCCTAATGATCTTGAGGGCGTGTTGAAGAGCGGTGGGGAATTCGTCGACAGAATACTCGAGCGAGTCAAAAAACGGGGAGGCTTGCCGACCTCCCCTTTGCCGTTATCGGTTCTTTTTCAGAAAAACGGCGATTTGCGGAGCTGTCACAGTCAGCTTCGCGAATCATGTTTTAGCTTTCTTTAAGAACGTTTCCTCAGTAATTCCACAGGTTCTTTCCGCCCGGTAATAAAGGCCGGGTAGAGGCTGGCGATGACGCAAAGGAAAACCGCCAGACCGAAACCATAGGCAATTTTATTCCATGGAATAATTAATGGCGGAGTGACGACACCGAACATGGAGGTGACGTGAATCAGGAGCCACGAGTAAAAAACTCCAAAAAGGAAACTCATGACAATCGCACAGAAACCAATCAAAACAGACTCCGCGAGAATCATGCCCATTAAACCGCCTCGAGTTACTCCGCAGGCTCGAAGAACTCCCATTTCCCATCGTCGGGTAAAGACGGAGACGATCATCGTGTTAAGGATTGCGATCGTGGAAATGACGAGCATAATCAACGGCATTTTCTGCATCATGCCGATGACGTTTCCGGCACGTGCGTTCAGACTGGCGTTAATACTTTCAATTGAGGCGATTTGAGCTCCTTTCATCTGGCGGACCATATCCCGGCGGGCCAGAGCGTCTTTCTCACGGTTTTGGAGGGCAGAAGCTTTCGCGATTTCTTGAAGCTCACCTTCAACAGCGGTGAAATCAGAGGAATTTTTTAGGGAGATCCAGTAATTTTGGAATTCTTTGCCTCCAAATTGTTCCTTGACGACCGAGGGCGGCGTGAAAATGACCGTTTCGACATTTCGCCGCATAAGTGAACCGGAATTTTCGGCGAGCGATTTCCATTTGGGAAGTTCGATGATTGCTGCGATACGAAGTTCAATATTCGCGATTTTCTCTCCGCCTCTTCTCATTCCGGGGCCACCCATTCCGGGACCTCTTCTTTTCGGTGGACCGTTTTCAGGAGTAGTGGTTGGCGGAGCAATTTTCCCGGTTTGTTTTTGGGGTTCAACCATTCCGGCAGTGCTCATTCCCTGAATCGCGGGAGTTTCAGCGTTTTGCGGGCGAACGAAGGAAAGGATGTCTCCTGGTTTCAGATTTCTTGCTCTCGCGAATTCTTCCGTAATCACGCATGAGTTTCCATCATCACACAGAGTTTTCAGGGTATCCGCTGCCGAACCTTCCTTGAATTGAAATTTAAGGATCGGATTGTCGAGCCGGAAAGCGATTTGCGGATCGAGTCCGTAAAGAATCGCGGCTCCGCCGTTCGTAAACGCAGCTCTTGCGGAATTAACGTAGAGGAGATCTTCTTCTTTGATTTTTTCAATATCCCGAACAGAAAAAGCCGCGTTCCGAGTGACTGCCCCAGGATGGAGCGAGAGAAGCATTTCCGGTATTTCAGAAATTCCAAGTTTTGAGGCATTGGTGATTTGCGCGAAACGGGCAGTCTCAAACTCGGCATCCGTTTCAGGGAGGAAGTTTTTCCCAATTTGATCGCGAGTGACTTTTTTAAGTTCCTCAGCCAAGTCAGCGTGTTTTACCCGATTATCCGCGTTGAACCAAAAGAACTCATTATCCGGAGTGTTGAAGTCATTCTGAACGACGCTGAATGGAGCAAAGGCCATAGCGCAGCACCTTCCAGCACCGACACGAACATTTCCGAATTTGGTAAACCAGAGCATGCCTGGGAAATCCACGACTCCGATAATTTCATAGTCGGCAAATACTGGCTTTTCATGGTTTCCAGGGAGCGCGAAACGCAGCGAATCTCCGACGTGCAGTCCGGCATGCTCAGAAATTTCAGTCGTCACGACGCACACACGCGGCGACTTGGTGGAGTTGGTCATTGCCTGTCTGACTTTTTCCCTGTTTCCTTCCGTAAATTGAAGCTGGAGAAGCGGATGTGATTCGGAGTATGTTTTTTCCGGATCAATTCCCATGAGAACTACGCTTGGATTCATGGCACCCGCGGCTTTCATTTTTTCGCCGGTTTCCGCATCCAGAGCAGGTTGGGCAACCGCGATTTCCATGAATTCGCTTTCATTTACTCCTGTCATGTTTCGCAAGGCGTTTTCCGCTTCATCGGAAGTGATTGAGTCATCTATCCTGACCAGAGCGAATGGTATCGCGTTGTCCTGAATGATGAAACGGTAGAGCATGGAGCTGGACCAAATCAAAATCGCGGTGAAAAGTCCCAGTCCCATGGACATGATTAATGCGGTCATGAGTGAACGAAGTTGATTTCCAGCCAGCTGATTCTTGAGGAAACGCGGATCGAATCTTAAAAGGAACGCGAGGATTGGAGCACCCAGTTTTTCCGTAATGGCGATTGTCCATGGGAAGAAAAGGAGGAATCCGAATCCGAAACAGAAAGTACCCAGTTTTCCGAAAAGCATCGCGCGCGTTTTGGGATCGGAGGGGAGAAAGACGATCAGCGGCATAACGGCCAGGAGGATCAGGCCCAAAAACGCGGCGAGGAGTAATTTTTGCGTAGTGAAACGACGTGTTTTTCGGACCATGGACTCTACGGGAGAAACCCAGGTCGCGCGAATGGCTGGGACGATGGAAGCAATGAGGGCTCCTGCCAAGGTGCAGATAAAAGCAAGGAAAAGATTGATTTTAGAGAGTTCAAGCAAAACCCAGGTCCCTGTTTCTTTGAAGGCGAGCCATTCCAGAAGGCACCAGCCGGTAACTGTTCCGAAAAACCAGCCGAGAATTCCCAGGAAAACGCCCTCAAGCAGGATAAGCCAGGCGACCTGTGTTCGAGTTAAGCCTAGCGTGCGAAGCATTGCCAAATATCGGGTTCGTTCACTCACGTCCATATTCAGTGTCGTGAAAATGATCAAAATCGCGGTGACGATAACGATTCCCATCGTGGACCACGCTTGCGCGAAAATGCTATTAATTGAATTTTTTTGATCTTGAGCGGCTTGGAGGGTAACGGCATCCGCTTTTTCGATCTTTAATTCTTCCAATGATTTCCCAAGAATTTTTTCCGCTTCGGTAAAGAATTCCGAAGGCGTTTTTCCTTTCTTCAGCTGAATGAAGAGGAGATTGGAAGCCGCTTTAGTGCCTGAAATTTTGTGAAGGTCGTTAAGGGAAACATAAATCGCGGGAGCGGAAAGACCAACTTCCTGTGGACTCCATGGGCCTCGAATGGCTTTCCTGCGTTCATTTCCTGTTTCAGAAGAGATTTCAGGAGCTGCCCCTGGTTTTCTCCCGTTTCTTTTTCCTGTTTGGGGAACGGAGGGAAGCGGAACATTGGAAGCAGTATCCGTTATGGAAGATTGAGTTTGAGCGGTATGCTGAGGTCTCTTTTTTTCTGGAGGCGTTTGGGGATTTTCCTCCTTTGCGAGTGTTTCCGGTTGAAATTTCTGTTTACCGGGAGACATTCTTCCGGCTGGTGAGGCTGATTGGGGTTGAGAAGCCGGCGATTTGGATTTTGGGGCATTCGATGTGCCAAGTCCTTCTCCAAAACCAAAAGAAAATGTTCCAGATGGACCGCGTTTCGCTCCTTTTGGAACTTCCATCGCGGTTTGTTTAAAGGTTCCGACGACAGTAAGGAACGTTTCCCCCGCGTCGGTTTTTACGGAGATTTTCTGCCCGATTTCGATATGTTCTTTTTCTTCCTTATTTCCGCGAAGCAATGTTTCTTCCGCGATTGAACTGACGACACATTCTCCTGATTTGGAGAACCAGTCACCTTCATCCATCGCGTATGGAGCGAGATTGATTCGGTCAATTCCAGTAATTTTAGGGCTGGAACGAAAACTTCCTGGAACGAATTCCACGCCGGCAAGTGAAATTTCGGGATCTGTCTGCCGAGCCTGATCGAGACGTTCAACCAATTCGCTAGCGGAAAGTTTTTCAATGTCCTCTGAAGAAAATCCGTCATCGTGAAACATCGCGAGTGAGTATTCTCCAAAGGTATTTTTGACGACATCTTTCCGAATCATTGAAGTCATATCGAGACTTCCGACGAACCAGATCATGAGGCAGCTTACTGCCGCGATGGCGAGAACCGTGAAGCACATTCTCAATTTACGATGAATCAGATCCCGACAGCAAAGTTTAACGAGAATTCCCATCATCAAGCCTCCTGTCCAAGTGATTTTCGGAATTCTTCAGCCGATTCATCTTTAGAGATTTTTCCGTCTTTAAGGAAGATGACGCGGTCTGCCCATTTGGCGATTGCCGGTTCATGGGTAACGACGAGCATGGTGTGGCTGCGTTCGTCGCAGAGCTCCCGAAGCAAACGGCAGATGATATCGCTGTTTGCCGTATCGAGGTTTCCCGTTGGTTCATCCGCCAGGAGTAAGGAATTTTTTGAATCTTCATCCAAAAAATCGGTGAAAAGAGCGCGGGCGATGGCGACACGCTGCTGTTCTCCTCCGGAAAGAGCATCCGGATAGTGGCGGCGCCGTTCGGTCAGATTCAGTCGGGCAAGAAGTTGATCCATTGCGTGATTTACTTTACTTTTGGGTGTTCGCAAACTTCCTCCGGCAAGAAGCGGCATTAAGATATTTTCTTCGGCAGTTAAGGTTGGAATGAGATTAAACGCCTGGAAAACGATTCCGATATTTTGGCGTCGAAAACGGGTCAGGTTTTTGTCGGAAAGCTCGGAAATCCGGGTTTCGCCAATTCGTATGTTTCCGTCAGTTGGTCGGGTTAAACCGGCGGCGACATGGAGCAGGGTGCTTTTTCCAGAACCGCTTGCTCCCATGACAGCAAGGAATTGACCATGAGGGACTTCGAGGGAAACGGAATCCAATGCTTTGACGTCAGCGGAACCGTCGGAATTTCCGCCTCGGTAAATTTTAGTAATGTTTTCCAGTAAAAGGTGAATTTTTTCACTCATTGATTTGCCTCTATTCGTGAAAAGGAGTTGGAATTACGCAAATGCCATTAAAATGGGGAGAGATTGATTTCGGACTGAAGAAAAGGGACAGGGGAGAAAAATTTCTGGAATGAACCTCAAAAAAACTCTTCATGAGGATACCAGCCGCTTTCAATGGAATGAAGTGCGATTCGGGGAGGTATTTTGGTTGAATCATTCAGGAATTTGTCGAAATTTCAAAAGGCCGAAAAGAATAAAATCGCGTTTGGTAAATAACTGCCAAACACGATTAATTATATTTGGAAAATTTTGGTTGTCAAGAGAAAGTTCTCATTTCTTTGGGGGATTTTTTCGTAAAATTTTCAAAAACACAAAAATTACTTCCATTTTTCAACCCACCAGCGCGCTTTGTAAATCATTCCGTTTGGCAAAGTTCCCAACGGGGTAAGCTGTTGATTGAAAAAAGGGATTCGGGCTGCCCAATATCTTTTGGTTGGGCATTGAGCAATGATAAATCCCTCGGGAGACTGTGAAACACTTTTGATACTGTGTTTTCCCTTGGGATTTGTTTCTGGAGTCATGAGAGAAATAAATTCTCTTTTGTTAATATCAAAAACACCGATTCCTACTCCTGTCACGAAAAAAGCCCGCTGATTTGGAACAGGATAGAGATCGTGTCCGCCGTCCGCGACCGTACCGTCCACGGAGATTGAAAATTCCTTGGAGAGAGAGGGATCTTTTTTATTGAAATCGTATCGGTAACCAGCGAGTTCATCGTATCCGAGGACCCAAAGGATTTCAATTTCCGGGTCCCAGACCATTCCGTGACCGCCAACGAGGGGATACTGTCGTCCGCGCGGATTTGGTTCAAGGCGGCTCTCCGCGTTAATTGCGTCGTTGCCTTCTGGAACAGGCCAAATCGTGAATAGTCCGCCGCTGGAAACTGAAGCGATGTTTCCGTCAGGAAGAAGCTCGATGGAGTGTGGATTTCCTTCAATGCGCGAGTAGAAAAGGCAGGCTTTGTCCGCGAGGCGAATTAGGGCGATGCCGCCTCCGGAGGCAGTCATGAGGAGGTGTGAAGTACCGCGTACCGGTTTGCACTCATCCGGATTTCGGAACCAGCCGTAATGTTCAGGTTTGATTTGGGGAGACATTTCCGGGGACCATTCCCAGATAATGGATTCCGGTTTGCTCCAGTCTGCTCCGGCTTTCAGAATAAGAATTTTGTGGCGAAATTGATCGCAGACAACGACATTTGCCTGAAACGGTCCGGTCGGGACAGCTTCAGAATTGGCCTGTGCTTTCATTTGAGCGATAACCTCAGAAAGGTCTGGCGCGGGAGCCGCATTGAGAGTGAGGCATACCGCGTAAAGTAAAATAAAGGCAAGGGTAAAGGGGAAGAATTTCAATTTCATGTGTTTTTCCTTAAATTTTAAGAGGTAAAGGATACCCGGGAAGGAGGAAGGAATTCAATATGGACCAGGCAGTCACGAAATTCCTCAAAAACAGTTTAACGTAAATTGAAGGAAAATCAAGGGCGGAGGGACTGTCTTTTGGGGAAAATAGCCTGAAATTTTGAAAATTTAAAGGAAAAATGCCGACAGAATCCTCTAAAACCTTGAATTTAAATTTTATGTATGATTTGGGCGGATATTTTTAGGAAAAGGTTTTGTTCTGGATAATATTTATCAAAGAGGGAATAAAAATTCCTTTTTTCTTTTCGGGGGGGCTGGAAATTTTTTGGCTTAAGGGTAAAATAATAGGAGAAATTTTAATCGATGTCTTTAAATTTATTGAGGGAAAGCGCAAAATGGAAAAATTCACCACACATAACGGACTCGTCATTCCGATGGATCGTTCCAATGTCGATACGGATCAGATCATGCCGAAACAGTTTCTGAAGCGAATTGAGCGTTCCGGATTTGGTCAGTTCGTTTTCTTCGACTGGAGATTTCTGGAAGACGGTTCTGAAAATCCGGATTTTGAATTGAACAAACCGGAATATCGTGGCGGGACGATTCTTCTTACCCGCCGCAATTTTGGTTCAGGTTCCAGTCGTGAGCATGCTCCGTGGGGATTGGCTGATTATGGCTTCAAGGTGATTCTTGCGCCGAGTTTTGCTGATATTTTCTTTAACAATTCCTTCAAAAACGGCATGCTTCCGATTCGTTTGAGCGAAGAAGTTATTGAGGATCTTTTCCAGCGTACTGCAGCTCATTCAGGGTACCGCCTGACGGTGGATCTTGAAAATCAGCGTATTACGGACGAATATGGGCTGGATTTGGCATTTGAAGTGGATGCGTTCCGCAAACATTGCCTTTTGAACGCTCTTGACGATATTTCCCTCACGCTTCAGCATGAAGCGGCAATTGCGGGCTGGGAAAAGGCAAATGACTGAAGGTTTCTAAAATGATTTGCCGAAAGTATCTTTTGCTGTCAGTAAAACGCTTAACCCCCAATCGCTGACGACGAGAGCTCTTCTTTGAAATATTAATCGGACTCGTCAGAAAAATGACGGTCCGATTTTTGTTTTCCGGAATAATCTTAGGAACATTAGTTTCGCGGGATGGGATTCAGAAGAAGTTCGTGAATTTTGAAGTCCTGTTTTTGGGCGAGTTCAGGTACTTCCGGATGGAAGAAATGATGGCGGAACATCGTTTCGTATTCGCGTTCCTGCCTGGAAATTTGATTAGCGCAATGGAAGGTAATTTGCGAAGCGGTTTTATTTGGGGAAATCGCTTCAGCGATTTTTTCCATTGGGAATTCTCGAAATTTCGGAGTAAAACCTTCTGGTGAGAAAGCGTTCAGGACTACCGACTGAGTCGTGTGGTCGAGGAGAACGGTTCCGTATTGGAAGATGAGTAGAGTTGATTTGAAGTTCCAGTTTTGTTCCCAGTCAGTTCGGATAATGCCCGTTAGAGGGGTTGGGATCGAATTGGATTCAGAGGGTTGGGCTTTTGAGGGAAGAAACGCAGGCACGGAGGAATTTGTTGCGTATTCCGTAATGGAGGAAGTGTCAACTTCCGGGACGACTTTTTCATTATTCCGATCTATTAAACCAGAGATCTGGCGGCATTGATGAGAGACGACCTGAAGTTGGCTCAAGTCAACTGCGCGATTCAGGACGCTCAGGGCATTGACTCCGCTGCTTAGGTAACTTCCTCCGAGTTTTCGCGGGGAAATTGTCAGGAGAGTACCTGATACCGCGGGGTCCTGGAAATCGCACGCGAACGCACGCAGCGGCCCCAGGCGGCGTTCAATTTGAGGCTTGAGTGAAGCAAAACATTCCACTTCCGGAGCGTAAGCGAAGTGAAACATCGTCTGATACCGCGTTTGATGTTTTTGTGCCAGCGCGTAAAGTTTAGCGAGTTCATCAAGCGTTGAAACACTTGGCTTTTCAAGAAGAACACGCCGTCCGCGTCTCAGGACACGTTCTGAAAGCATGAAATGGGTATTGAGAGGAGTCGCGATGAGGACCGCGTCCGGTTTTATTCCGGAATCGAAAGCTTCGTCAGTGGAGGAGAAATGAGGAACATCGGCAAGGAGGTCAGGAAAAGCGTGTTCAGCTTTTTTCATTTGTTCCGGAATGATGTCGCAGAGAAACGTAATCTGAACATTCGGGATTCTTCGCAAGACCTTAAAGTAGGTTTGAGCGATTTTTCCGATTCCGACAATCCCAATTTGAAAACGCATGAAATGAGTCCTTTCTTTTGAGATATTTGGGCTTTTTTTCCGATATTGGGCAGTTCATCTCTTAATTTTAATCGGAATGAAAATAATTTTCAAGGGGGGATTGCGTCGGGATTTTTTTTGAGTAAAATAAATAGAAGTTTTTGTTTTTAGAGATGTTAAGTGACTGCTGGTTTGGGCGTTTTGTGAAGTATTTTGAGAAGTAACGTCAACCTGCTCCGCTGAAAAGGACAAATTTTGAAGATGAAAAAAACATTGCCGACGACAGTGAATCTTTTTACGGATGGGGCGTGCAGCGGGAATCCAGGTCCCGGAGGCTGGGGGTGCGTTTTGCGGCATTTACCGACAGGAAAAGAAAAGGAAATGTCAGGCGCGGAATGGGACACGACCAATAATCGGATGGAGTTAATGGCCGTTATTCAGGGGCTTCGGGTTTTGACTCGTCCAGTCGGAGTACTGGTTGTCTCCGATAGTCAGTATGTTCTGAACGGTTTGGAAAAATGGATGGCGGGCTGGAAGCGCAAAGGCTGGAAACTGGCAGATGGGAAACCGGTCAAAAATCAGGATTTATGGATGGAGCTGGATGAACTGAAAAGTCGGCATTTTTTGACTTTTCAGTATGTTCGCGGACATGCTGGACACCCAGAAAATGAAAGATGCGATCAGATGGCGGTTGAAGCCTATCGGAAGTTGAAGAAAGGTTAAAACGCGGTAGTGTTTTGGGGGAATGACACTCGATTTTGGATAAAAGCATCTTCCGGGAAAATTTTTCTCGGAAGACGCTTTTGGCTAAATTAGAGAGAAGCCGCTATTTTGCGAATTTCCTCCAGACGAGGATCGTTGGAGGCGGAGCCTTTAGCGGTCATGCCGTCCAATGTGACGATTCCAAGCGATTCCCATTTGAGGTAACGATTTATTCCGTGGAACATGGCAATGGCGGAATCGAAGACATTTGGACTGTGTGAATCAAGGAGAAGCGCGGATTTTTTGAAACCGATGCCAACTTTGTTCGCGGCGTAAAAACGGTCGATGACACATTTCAGCTGGGCCGAAATCGTGAAAAAGTAAATTGGCGAGGCAAAAACGATGACCTCGGCAGCATCGAAAAGAGGGCGAATCATTTCCATACTGTCTTTCTGGATGCAGATTCCTTTTTCGATGTTCAGACAGTGCGTGCACGCAAGGCATGGGGCAACCTGAATATCATACGCGTTAATGATTTGAACCGAGTGTCCGTTCTGTTCGGCGGTTTCCGCGAATGTTTTGGCCAAAATTTCAGTATTTCCACCTTGACGCGGACTTCCATTGAGGATCAGGATATTCATTTTTCTCTCCTTTAATCAATTTTAGTTTAGGAATTGGAAAAAAATGGTGTTGGGTTACCAACATTCTTTGAGTCAGTAATTTTTCTTTTATTATGTTCAAAAATAGTTTTTTCCGCAAGATGGATTTCGGAAAAAAGAAATTCAATCGTGTGTTTTAGAGTATTCTTTCTGTCGAATAATGATATTTGAAAGGAAGTATTGAAAGGCCTCCTCGAAAAACACCAAATTTCCCAACACGATGATACCAAAATTCCAAATTGTGAAAATTTCTGGGACATCATATCATCATGTTGACCATTCGGACGCGATTTCGCTCGAATTTAGCCCATTTTCGCGTGATTTTAGCCCCATTTCATTTAATGGGTACACAGTTTTCCCGCGGTTTGCCGAAGGGAGGCGAAGCGGTACAGGTTGTACGTCAGGTTTTTCAGGCTGAT
>JAFQUP010000029.1 GCA_017408405.1 Thermoguttaceae bacterium | reverse complement strand
TCTGATCGCTCCGGTCCCGGCTTACGAAAATGAAGAAGGAAAGACCGAGACCATCAAGGTCTACCCCGCGTATTTCGATGAAGCGGAGAAGATCTACCAGTATGCGAAAGAAACGTACCAGCCGAAAGACGATCAGCTTCGCGCTCTCGAATTCGCTTGGGCGAAATACGTCGCGGACGTTCGCGACGATGTGAAGGACAATGCGGAAAAAGTCGCGGCGTACCTCGGAGCGCTCGAACGCTTCAAGGCCGCCAAAGAAGGTCCGAATAATGGTCCGGAACAGAAAAAACGCCAGTGGGCCGACATGATGAAACTCCGCGGCGAAGCGAAATCCCTCCTCGCAGCGCAGGAAGCTGCCGTCACGACTCTCATGGCGGAACTCCAGAACGTTCTCGGTCCGGTCGCTGAAAACGGCGCGAAGCAGACCGTCGCTCTTCCGGCGTTCGTCGTCGCTACCGACCAGCTCCCCTTCGGTCTGAACCTCCCGTTCGTCGGCCGCAGCTGGACCAACTTCCTTGACTTCGCCGTCACCTGGGCGCTGACGCTCATCGGTCTGTGCCTGATTCTTGGTTTCTGCACCCGTCTGGCCGCGATCGGCGGCGGATGCTTCCTGATCTCCGTCCTCATGACCCAGCCGCCGTGGCCGACGATCTTCCCGGCCGTGCATCCGGAAGTGGGTCACGCGCTGATCGTGGACAAAAACTTCGTCGAAATGGTCGCCATTTTCATGCTCGCCACCCTGCCGGTCGGACGCTGGGGCGGTCTGGACTACTTCGTCTGGAATTTCGTCGGAAAACCCGTCTGCAAAACGTTCGGTTTTTACGCTGAGGAAAACGAAGACTGAGTCCGGACCATCTTTTCCGGCAATTTAGTCACGAAAGCGTAAAATTCAGTTCAATCCAAAACAAAACAGGAATCAGAAAGAAAAATAGTATGAATTTGACACCTCAGCAACAGGAAGCGGCCCGCCAGGAATTCCTCCGCTGCTCCCGTCGTGAATTTCTCATGGCTTCGAGCGCTGCCGTCGCCACCACCGGCCTGACCGCCGGCGCCTACTATTTCGGTTACGGAAAAGCTCACGGTGACCCCGTCCGTGTCGCGGTCCTCGGTACCGGCGATGAAGGAAACATCCTCATCGGAGCCATCAATCCCGAATACGTTCAGGTCAAAGCGATCGCCGATATTCGTCCGTTCAACATTTTCCGCGCCTTCTACGGCGACAACTCCAACGACAACATCATCAAGATGCGTAAGGGTCTGATGTCCGTCTACGGTTGGAAAACGGAAGATGAAGCCCGCAAACACGTCAAGGTTTACGGCCACTTTGAGGAATGCCTCGCAAATGCGAAAGCCGACGGCATCGAAGCGGTCATCATCGCGCTGCCCCTCCACCTGCACGCCATCGCCGCCATCAAAGCAATGCGTCTTGGTCTGCACGTCCTGACGGAAAAACTCATGGCCCGCACGGTCGCACAGTGCAAAGAAATGGCCCGGACCTCCCGCGAGACCGGCAAATTCTGCGCCACCGGCCATCAGCGCCACTACAATATGCTCTACGAAGAAGCGATGGAGACCATCAAACGCGGTAAACTCGGTGATCTGCACCACATTTCCGCGCAGTGGCACCGATCCAACCTTCCGGGTGCCGACAGCTGGCAGATGCCCATGCCGTGGGAAGCCAAACCGGAAGATCCCCAGGCGATGAAACTCCTCAACGACCTGAAATCCCTCAAAGTCGCGCTGAATCGCGCCCGCGGCTCCGAGATCGACAAACTGATCCCGCGTGTCCGCCAAAAGGAACTTCAGATCCAGGACTACCTTGTGGATGCCGCGAAGTTCGGATACCAGACCAACGAGCTGAAAAATGCGAACGGCGACGTCGTCTACACCTGCTCGCCGATCGAAGAACTCCTCCGCTGGCGCCTTTGGGGCCGTACGGGCGGCGGTCTGATGGTCGAACTCGGTTCTCATCAGCTCGACGCGGCAAGCATCTTTATCTCCGCGCTTCACGGCGGCGAGCACAAGCACCCGATCAGTGTTTTCGCTTCCGGTGCGCGTAACCTCTTCCCGTACGAACGCGACACGAACGACCACATCATCGCGGCGTTCGACTTCCCGCTTCCGGGATACGATGCGAAAGATCCGCTCGCGGAAATGAACAAGATCTCGGTCCAGTACTCCACGATCAACGGTAACGGCTTCGGCGGTTACGGTGAGATCGTTTACGGTACGAAGGGCACGATGATCATCCTGAAGGAAGAAGAAACGCAGCTTCTCCTCAAAGAAGAGACCAAAGCCAGCGCAGGCGCGGGCAGCGGTCCGTCCCTCGACACGCAGTCCAGCGGTGCCAGCCAGAAAGCCGTCGCAGCCGCCGCTGCCGGTCCGAAAGTCAGCCGCGGATACACCGAAGAAATCGAACACTTCGCGTGGTGCATCCGTAATCCGTCCCCTGAGAATCAGCCCCGCTGCAATCCGGAAGTCGCCATGGGCGACGCGATCATCGCGCACGTGACGAACATTTCCGCCGAAAAATGCCAGCGTGTCTACTTCAATGACGAATGGTTCAAGGTCGACAGTGATGAAACTCCGGAAGGTCACGGTACGCCTGACCTCAACAAACCGGAATATCAGGTTTGAGTTTCGTCCGCAGGGAATATTTAAAAACCAATCAACAAATTAAGGTAAAAACATGAATTTAACACCTGAAAATAAAAGCATCGGCGAAGCGAACTTTCGCGCCGTAATGGCCAGCCCCCAGATGCGCGGTGAGTTTTTCCGGGAATGGCTGCGTACGAAAAACGACCCCAATTCCAACGTGACCCGCGGCGGATACTATTATGGATACGGCACGCCGGACAAACCGGTCCGCATCGGCGTCATCGGTACCGGTGACGAAGGTTCCGTCCTCATCGGCGCCTGCAATCCGGCTTTCGTCGACATCGTGGCGATCGCGGACATCCGCTCGTACAATCGCTGGCGCGCGTTCAACGGCGACGTGACCGCGAGTCCCAAGGGACGCAAAGTCCGCCGCGGCATCTACCGCGTCTATTCCGAATGCGGCGAACAGTTCCGCAAAACGAAGGAAGAAGTGAATGCGCAGGTTAAGGTCTTCAAAGACTACCATGAGCTTCTGGCGGCGAAAGAAGAACTCGGTCTGGAAGCGGTCCTGATCGCTCTTCCGCTCCATCTGCACCACGTTGCGGCGATCGAAGCCATGAACGCCGGCCTTCACGTCCTGACGGAAAAACTCATGGCGCACGACATCGCGAAGTGCAAAGACATGGGACGCGTCGCGGCCCGTCTCCGCAAGCATATGGCGACTGGCCACCAGCGTCACTACAGCGTGCTGTACAATAATGCGATCAACGCCATTGAGCAGGGTCTGCTCGGCAAGATCCACTACATTCGCGCACAGTGGCACCGCAACAATCAGCCTGGCGCGGACAGCTGGCAGCCGCCGATCCCGGAATCTGTCATCGCGCAGAAAGACGGGAAGTACACGGAAAACGACCTCGTTCTTCTGAACCGCATCAAGAAGAACAAGGAGAATCACGTCAACAAGAAAAACCGTTTCGTCAAGGAACTGGAGAAACTTGAAAAGTCGATCGCCGCCTGCGATGAAAAGGCGAAAGTCCTGCGTGAGACCGGCGACAAATTCGCCATCCGCATGAACGAGATCGCCCGTGAAAAGCAGGTCGCGAAAAAGGCGTACATCCAGGACGTCGAAATGCCGCTGATCGAAAAGCAGATCGAGCAGTTTGACGAACAGCTCAACGACGAGATCGCCATTCCGCTCGATGAAAAATCGAACTACCGTGCCCATACGCTGGTAGACGGTAAAGGAAACGAGACCTACGTCGCTCCGGCGGCCGAGGAACTCTACCGCTGGCGTCTCTGGGAAAGCACCAGCGCCGGTGTCATGGCCGAACTGGGAAGCCACCAGCTTGACGCGGCCGGGATCTTCATCGCTGCGATGTACGGTGATGGTAAACACCATCATCCGATCAACGTGACGGCGTTCGCGAACCGTTCTGTCTTCAACAAACGGAAGAATGCGGAAGGCAACTATGAGCTTTTGAACGACCGCGACATTGAAGACCACATGACGTGCGTCTACGAATATGCCGCGCCGGGTTACGATACGGACCCGCGTCAGAAGGTGGCCGTTGCGTACTCCGCGATCAACGGAAACGATTTCGGCGGATACGGCGAAGTCGTCATGGGAACGACCGGTACGCTCCAGATCGACCGTGAAGAAAACGCCTACCTCTGGTACACGTACGAGATCAACCAGTACGCGCACGTGGAACGCGGCGGCGAATCGAAAGTCACTGGATTCAAGGCTCCGGAATTCACTTTGAAGCCGACCAGCGACGACGATTTCCCGAAGAATCAGAAAATGGACGAAGTGCTCGGCACAGAAGCGCTCCATGATCTGAGCCTCGGCTACACGGAAGAGATCGAGCATTTCGCGTGGTGCATCCGCAAGAATCCGGAACCGAACTACAAGACGGATGATCCGAAACTCATGATGCACTGCCAGCCGAAAGTGGCGATGGCAGACGCGATCATGGCTCTGACGGCGAACATTTCCGCTCGTGTCGGCCAGACGATCAACTTCAAAGATGAGTGGTTTGACGTCTTCAATGACGCGACTCCGGAAAACGACTACCGTCCGGAAGGCACTCCGGAAATCAAACCGAACGAACCGATTCCGGCTGGTTTCGGCAACGTTCCAGCAGAACCTGCTCCTGCTCCGGCACCTGCTCCGGCAGAACCCGCTCCGGCCCCGGCACCTGCCCCGGCAGAACCCGCTCCGGCTCCGGCACCTGCTCCAGCAGAACCCGCTCCGGCTCCGGCACCTGCTCCAGTAGAACCCGCTCCAGCTCCGGCACCTGCTCCGGCTGAACCTGCTCCGGCCCCGGCCCAGTAATTGGTTCTGATTCCTTAGTCTAGCTTACGTTCACAACAAAAAGTCCTTGGAAATATTCTTTTCCAAGGACTTTTCATTAAATAAAGCGAATTTGAAACAAAGGCAGAATACATTCTCCTCAACTCAAAACATTTCAGCAATCAACACATTCCGTCTTCCAGGCCTCTGGAATAGCATTGAGAATATCCGACGCGATCATTCCGCACTCGGTAAACTTCCTGGCAGCTTCATCTCCCGCTTTTCCGTGAAGCCAGACAGCGAACCGGACTGCGTCAAATAACGAAATTCCTTTTTTAATAGCCTGAGCGCAAAGTGCCGCGGCAATTCCCGTCAGCACGTCTCCGCTTCCCCCTGTCCCCATTCCCGGATTTCCGGTCGTATTTCTGGCGGAAACCACCCCATCCGTAACGAGAGAGCCAGGTCCTTTCAGAACGAGAATCGAATCATTCATCCGCGCGAAATGAACCGTTTTTTTTCGCTGAATTTCAGGTTCTCCAGGCGGCGAGTCGGGCATCAAGCGCGCAAACTCTCCTGGATGGGGCGTCAACACTCTTTCAGCCATATGTTCCGGCAATTTACCTTCGTTCCGAGAAGAGATTTCCGCTAACGCGTTCAGTGCATCCGCGTCAAAAACCGTCGGGATCGGCAAATGTTTCCAAAGCTCCGTAATGAGCAAATCAAGATCCTTCGAGCGCCCAAGCCCCGGCCCAACCGCGCAGACAGTAGCCGTTTGCGCTAAAGCAAGAAGCTGTTCAAGAGCTGATTGAGCGATTTTCCCATCTTGAGTTTCTGGTAATGGAAACGTCGTGTATTCCATCCCCAAAACCGAGACCAGAGGCAAAATTCGTTCTGGTACTGCGGTTTTTACCAGCCCTGCTCCGGAACGAAGCGCGGCCAAAGAACAAAGAGCCGCGGCACCAGACATTCCCCATGATCCGCCGATGACCAAAACCGTCCCAAACGTCCCTTTGTGCCCATCTCGCGGCCGCTGCGTGAAAAGACGAAAAAGTTTCTCAATCGTTTCCATTTTTCCTTTAAGAATAACAAATCATCCCAATTAATATGCCTCCGGAAGATACTCTGAATCTGAAAAAATCCTCTTCCATACTTCATTTTATCCAAACTCAAAATTTCCACAAGCAGGGAGGAACCTTTTTTGCCTAAAAATCTTCTCATCAAATCGGAACAGGTTTTTCTCTTCACGAAAAATTCCCCAATGCCGCAAAAACTTAAACATTTCCCAGAATTACGGAATTGACATTTCAAAAATTTGAAGTAAAATAAATTTAATCAAGGAAATAATGATTGAAATTCCCTACCTCCCAAAAGTTTTTCATAAAGAAAGGAAAAGCCTTCAAATATGAAACTTATCTCCAATAAACGACGCGGTCGCTTCCGCTTCGGAGTTTTTTTTCACGTGTCTCCTGCTTACGGGTTTCACATATTCCAACGGGAACGCTCCATTCATGGCACTGTGGAATCCGGACATTCCTTTTCCCAAATCAGAGGAAATTTCCTTTCCTGCCGGGATTGAACACCAAATCGTGGAAAATGGACTGACAGACAACTACCGATTTCTTCATGACTGCACGATTTGCGTTTTTAAAAATGAAATTTTTACTGCGTGGTACGCGTGTCCCGCGGGGGAAATGATTGGTGAATCACGTATTCGCGGCCGACATTCATCTGACGGCGGAAAAACCTGGTCCGACCAGGAAACACTCGTTTGGGATGAGGCGAAAGAGAACAAAATGGGCTCATCCGACAAGTGCGTACCGTGCTTGATGGATATTGAGGATTTTAGGCGGAAGTACGTTGGGGCGCGGAAGCCGTAGGATCGACGTTTGAGGGTTTTGATTTTGTTGTTCATACCTTCGAGCGGACCAGTCGAAATCGGGTATGCGTACCAGGAAAGGAGGCCGTCAGACGGGATCGAGTACGTTTTCCGATGGTGTCCGCCTGGGGCCTTCATGATGGGGAGTCTGGAGTGTGAGCCGGGCCGGTGTCCGGACGAGATCCCGCACGAGGTCTCGATTTCCGACGGTTTCTGGATGCTTGAGACGGAAGTGACGCAGGAAATGTGGAAAAGCGTCATGGGAAACGTGCCGAGCGTTTTTCACGGTGTACGGCTTCCGGTCGAGCAGGTCGGCTGGGTCGATTGTGTCGAATTCTGTCGAAAACTTTCCGAAAAACTTGGTGTACCCGTCGCCCTTCCGACCGAGGCGCAGTGGGAGTACGCCTGTCGGGCGGGATCGGCGGGACCATTTGCCGGAAACCTGGAAGAGATGGCCTGGTTCGGAACGAACAGCGAGAACAGAACGCACTCGGTCGGAATGAAAAAACCGAACGCGTGGGGGCTTTACGACATGCACGGCAATGTGTGGGAATGGTGTCTGGACTGGTACGCGGAAGACGCGTACGCCGACGGTCCGTCGATCGATCCTCACGGTCCAAAACGCGGTGTGAACCGTGTTTATCGCGGCGGAGGCTGGTATGGCGGCGAACGATTCTGCCGGTCTGCGTATCGAAACTACTATGCGCCGAATTTCCGAAGTTACGGGCTCGGTTTCCGCATCATCCTGAAATAAAAACATCAAAAAGCGTTCGAGGGGAAGCCGAGAGGGAAACGGTTTCCAGATATTTTCCTTTCACGGAGTGTTGTTAAGTCCCCTCCTTGAATTTTGTTGTATATCTGCTAAAATCAAAGCAGTATTTCTGTATACTTTATGGAATAAAAATGGAACAGCATTTTGAGATTCCTTGAAATTTAGGGCAGGACCATGAAAAAATTCATTCTTGTGTTTATTTTGTTCCTCCTTCCGGTGCTTGTGCTTGCGGAAGAAGCCGTCCGGACGTGGACGACATCGGCGGGGAAGGAAATGCCCGGCGTGTGGGAGATGGAGAAGGACACCGACGAGGAAAAGATCCACATCCGCTCCAATGGCAAGCTCTACCGCGTGAAGGTAGAAAAACTCTCTGAGGCGGACCAGACGTACATTGCGGAGAAGCGTGCCGCAAGCCGTTCCATTGACGATGACGCGTTCGAAGAAGTGGTCGAGGAGCCCGAGGCCGGCGAAAAAGCGATCGTGGTCGTGGAGCGGGACGGGCTGCGCGAGGAGGCGCATCGTTACGCGCTTTTGATCGGCGTGAACGAGTACAATAAGCCGATCTCCTCTCTGAAATTCTGCATGAACGACATGAAGCACCTTGCCGAAACGTTCGAGGCGATCGGTTTTCAGCGCGAGAACATTACGCTCATGACGGACGAGTCGGCTTCTAATCTGCGTCCGACGCGCGCGAATATTCTGAATCAGGTCGAAATGCTCTGCGAGATGATGAGTCCGGAAGACCTTCTGATCATCGCATTCAGCGGCCACGGGGTGATGGTCGACGGGAAAGCGTACCTTTGTCCGGGTGACGCGAACGCGGAAAACGCGGATTCACTCGTTTCCCGCGACTGGGTCTACGAACAGCTGGAAACCTCACAGGCGGCGCAGAAACTCATGATCGTGGACGCGTGC
>JAFQUP010000209.1 GCA_017408405.1 Thermoguttaceae bacterium | reverse complement strand
TTCAGATGCGCATGGCAGCGGAAGCCGACGACTGGGATCTCCAGTACGGTCCGATCGCTCTTCTGTGGCGCGGCGGGTGCATCATCCGTGCGGTCTTCCTCCAGAGGATCAAGGATGCGTTCGACAAAGATCCGCAGCTTGAAAACCTCCTTCTGGACGACTACTTCAAGGCAGAAGTCACGAGTGCTCAGGATGCGTGGCGCAACGTGGTCAAGACGGCCGTAGAGAACGGGATCCCCTGTCCGGCGATCTCCGGTGCGCTTTCCTACTACGACGGCTACCGCAGCGAATGCCTGTCCGCGAACCTGATCCAGGCGCAGCGCGACTACTTCGGAGCGCACACATTCAAGCGCATCGACGAACCGGCCGACCAGGCCTTCCATGCCGAATGGATCCAGCTCCGTAAAAAGCCTGAATAATTGGCAGAAAACCGCTTTCAGTGCTGTTAAGTGATTTGTTTAAGATAACGGGAAGGTTTTGGATCTTCCCGTTTCGTATTTTTATGAGTAATTAAACACATTACTTGAGTTTGGTTTTGGGGTATGTTCACAGGAAGCGGCTTTTAGTATTTCCTTTTGATAAAGTATTTGAAACCGGTGAAAATGTGGATGGAAACACTTGACATTTCCTGAAAACATAGTATAATTAATTTCCCATGAACAGGTTGGGAATTTTCGAACGCTCGTGTTTTTAATTCCCAAAGGCATATGATCGCGGTGAAATCCAACATTTTTGAATTTTTATTCCCAATTCAGGATTAATGTGAGCGAAGCGAACGCTTATGAAAGACCTTAACTCGATTGATCACTATGATTACGTACTTCCGGAACACCTTATCGCGTCTCGTCCCATGGCGAACCGGACGGATGCGCGTCTTTTGGTCGTTGACCGGAAAAGTCAATCCATTTATCATCGGCATGTGCGGGATCTTCCTGAATTTCTTAGTCCCAAGGACTGTCTGGTTCTGAATAATACGAAAGTGGTTCCTGCCCGGCTGCGTGGTATGCGAACACTCACCGGCGGAATGTGGGAAGGGCTGTTTCTTGAACCCGCCTCCGAGGAAGAACTGACGGGTGAGGGCTTCCACTTCAATAAATATCCGCGTGAATTTCAGCGTTGGCATATTCTAGGAACGACTCGCGGCAAGCTTCAGCCTGGTGAGCAGGTTACGCTGCTTGATGCCTATTCTCGCCCTTACGTACGTCTTTTGATGGAGAAAAAGCTAGCCTCGGACGGCTCATGGATTTGCCTGCCGCTTCTGGATGGTGAACCGACGAATGAGATTTGCTGGGATATTCTCCAGGAGGTTGGGAGTGTTCCGATTCCGCCGTACATTCGCAAAGGGGTTTCGGATGAGCGTGATGTGGAAAACTACCAAACGGTTTACGCTTCCCAGCCGGGAGCGGTCGCGGCGCCGACTGCCGGTCTGCACTTCACTAAAGAACTGCTCGGACGAATTGAAGCGATGGGGGTACGGAAAGAATTCGTTACGCTTCATGTGGGGTTGGGAACTTTTAGACCAATCGCGGTAAACGATCTTTCGGAGCACAAAATGCACAAGGAATGGGGCTGTTTGACGGAAGACACCGCGCGTGTTTTGCGTGAGTGCCGGGCGAACGGCGGCAGGATCGTGACGGTGGGAACGACCTCCGTGCGTGTGCTGGAGGGTTCGGATAATTTGAAACCGTTTTCGGGAAACATTGACCTCTTCATCCGTCCGCCGTATCAGTTTCATGCTGTCGATGTTCTTATGACGAACTTTCACCTCCCCAAATCAACGCTCCTGGTCCTGGTTCGCACGTTCGGCGGAGATGAACTCCTTAAACGCGCTTACGAGGAAGCGATTGCCAGGGAGTATCGTTTCTACAGTTATGGAGATTCCATGCTGATTCTTTGATTTTTTACGGGAATTTTTCTTCTGAATTCCAAAATTCATGAACTTCATTCCTTGTTCCGAATAGGATTGGGAGGTACTTCATGATTTTCATAAAGGTTTGATTTTTACTCAACGGTACCGTTTCCTTGTTTTCGGTTGACTCTTTTTATGACTGATTTTAAGTTTTTTTTTGAATTTAAGGGGGGGGACAAAATGAAATTTTATTCTAACGCCAATACTTCTGTTTCGGGGACTTGAGTTTTTGAAAGAATATGGTATACTTAATACAGAGCGTAAAAAGAAATTTGAGTGTGCGAATCGTTTGAGGATCTACCGGTAAAAGATTGGCGATCTGATTTCTCTCAGATTTTTTTGATGTTTTTATTCATATTTTCGCGAGACGCGCGGTGTGTATTGCCGGAATTCCTTAGCCGGGATTCATGAGCCGCGTTTGGTTATCCAGAATAAAGCAGGATTCAAAGAGGCTGTCTCCATGTCAAACGAACGAGTTCTTGTCGTACCGACTTCCTATTTTCACCAGCTTGGATATTTTCAGGGATTCTCGGCGGAAACCGGTCGATATATTCCGCAGATTCTTGACGCCTCTGTCGTCAGTTTTCGTCCGCGGAGTGAAGTGGAGCAGGATCCCGGCTTCAAGCAGCTGATCCCGTACATGATTTTCCGCTGGACGGATGTGGACGGGAAACCGCATATTTTTCGGTATACTCGCGGAAAGGGAATGGGGGAAGGGCGTCTTCATCTCAAGCACAGTATTGGGGTTGGAGGTCATCTTTCCGAAACGGACTGTGAAGGTGCCAAAGATAATTCGGAGGTTTATCAGGCGGGAATGTTGCGTGAGCGCTCCGAAGAAGTAAGAATTGAAACAGAGATTCTCAGGGAGTCTGTCGTAGGTTTAATCAATGACGATGAAACGGAAGTTGGTAAAGTTCATCTTGGTGTCGTTCATCTGATTGATGTGGCAGAGCCGAAAGTTTATCCGAATGAGACTGATGTGCTGGAGACCGGTTTCCTGCCGATTTCGGAGTTGATGAAAGATCTGGAACGCTGCGAAACATGGAGTGCTTTGGCGCTTGTGTCGATCGCGAAAGATAGTCTGCTGCAAGTCTGACAGAAGGAGATTGGCAGGCATGTTTTTCAGAGTCGGCGTGCGGAGTATTAGCCTATGCGTTTTGCTGTGCGCGGGCGTTTGGTTTTTTCAGGATCTTTTCGTAAGCATTTCGCTGAAGATCTCGCCGGAAACGACGCTCCAGACGCAGCCGCTCACGAAAGACGGGATGTTCGTGAACTATTTCGCGCATATGCAGTCTCTGGCTCCGAAAGATATTTCTACGGACAAAAATCTTGTTCGCCGTATCGTCCGGCTTCTCGGTCCGGTAAAGACGCCGACGCCCAAAATGGAGGCGCTTTTTCTGAATGCGCTCGCCCTTGAACCGGCAAAACCTGCTCTGACGTTTGAATCTGCCGAAGACGCTTTCGTGAAATACTGGACCGGAAAACACGCGGACACCGACGCGGCCAAGGCGGAGCCTGACGAATGGGGGATCACGCCTCTTGCGCAGGCTGCTCATGACAAATTCGCGAAAACCTGCGAAAACGATTTCTCCTCCCCGGTTTTCGATGACGCCTTTGCCGCCGAGTGGCTCAAAGCGAATTCTCCCGCACTTGATGCGCTTCGGAAAGCAACTGCGGAGTGTGATCTCTGCTTCGTTCCCCTGGTTTCCGCTTCGGAAAAGCCCGATATGCTCACGGCTTTCTCGGAGGAAAATATGCGCTTCTGCGAGATGGCGGAAGGATTGGCGTTTCGGGCAAGATACCGGCTTCTTCATGGCGATCTCGACGGTGCGATGGAAGACAAAATGACGTGTATCCGTCTCGGAAGGATGCTCCGAAAAGATTCCATGACGATGATCGGTCAGCTTCATGGATGCCGGATCGAAGCGGCCGGGAACAGTATTCCGCTTTCCGCGTCACTGAACGCTCCGG
Organism: Thermoguttaceae bacterium; assembly: GCA_017408405.1. Taxonomy (GTDB): domain Bacteria; phylum Planctomycetota; class Planctomycetia; order Pirellulales; family Thermoguttaceae; genus RGIG3701. The sequence goes on along the minus strand of JAFQUP010000209.1, from coordinate 6,525 downwards.
CATCGCAGGAACTTCTGCTTCGTCTTCGGGAACTGCCGCGGGATCCCGACCGTTTGGAGTGCCTCAAACGTACTCTCGAAACGTCCGAATTTTGGACTCAGCTGGAACTCATTCAGACTTTCAGCCGCGCGGAGCTGGAGGTGCTTGCGTTCATCATTGAGGAGGAATGGTTCCTGGCCGCGGTGAAACATCTGGGGACCGACTGGAATCGGACTGCCGTCAGAGTTCAGCAGCTCTATCGTGAGTTTCTCGAGTTCTCAACGGACCGCGAACGGCTTTTGGGATCGTCGGAAGGGCTGGAAGAAGTGCCGAAGCCGATGCCGTCCATTTCGCGCTGTCTCACACGCCGGGGAAGGTCGGAAGAGCTGGCGAATGTTCTGACTCATTTCTTCCCGTCAGGCATTCATGCCGGCAGACTCGTTTTCCGTGAGGAAATGTCGGAGTCTCTCATGCGCATCGGCTGTGCTTTTCTGCTTTACCGGCTGGAACATGACGGACAGTTTCCGCCGGCGTTTACACGAAATGCGGAAGGAACGGCACTCCATTCCTGGCGCGTGCTGATCCTGCCGTACCTCGGTGAAGCGGAAAAAGCGCTTTACGAAAAGATCCGGCTTGATGAACCGTGGGATTCCCCGTGGAATCGGCAATTTTACGCGCAGATGCCGGAGGTTTACCGGACACCGAACAGAAAAGAAGTACTCTCTTCCGAATTTCCCGAAGAGGCCCAGACTCGATTCTCGGTCATTCTCGGAGAAAACGGCCTCTTCAATGATCCCGGTATCGGTGCGGATCGCGAGAAACGGAACGCGGTGCGGGCGGCTCTCGTGACGGAACGTGAGGCGGTCGGATGCTGGATGGACCCGAATGGCGAACTTCGCGCGGAAGAGATCCTGAAAGAATTCGCGCTTTCAGAGGAAAATACGGTGCCACTGCAGCGCGTCACGCTTTTCCCGCTCGGCAGTGTTTCTACAGTGTCGCTGGAATCAGAAAAAGAACTGCGTCTTTGGGCCATTGGCGAAGAGGTTTCCGGCATGGAAAAGGCCGATGAATAAAAAAGGGGCCGAAGCCCCAGTGTTTGAGTGTGCGGTTCCGTCGAAAACCGTCTACGGTTCGCTCACGATGTCGGCGGCATTGCACGTGAAGAGGCTGGCGTAAACATCAAGATCCGTTCCGTCGCTGATAAATCGAACGGAACCATCGGCAAAACTCGTATTGCAGCCGGAAGTATGAAAACTGAAGGTTTCATTTGAATTGTTTACGTTCTGGAACGGGGCCTCGTGCGAATGATAGTACGCGGCATAATCTGCCCATTTTTCGCCGTCGGTCTTCTGCGTCGTGCTCTGAGCGGTCCCTCTTTTGCAATAGTACGGTCTGCCGGCATCTTCAAAATAGAGCATGGTATTGGATGCGCCATCGCGGATCTCCGCCAGAGTCCGCGGCTTGGCAAGATAGTCGGTCGCCGGGTCCGTATTCCAGCACCACGGCGAAAGTGCGCTTTCCCAGTAGTCCGACCGCGGAGCACTTCGATTGGAAAGCTGCCCGTTATTCCGTGCCGTTTTGATCGTCCCGGAGTCTGGCCGGATCGCGGTGTTGGCGGCGTAGTCCGAGGCGTATTCGCCGCGCATGGGGGTCGTGGGACACTTGAAACCCTCGATTTCATGTTTGTACGCGTCGGCGTTGGAGTTGCCCGTGTCATTTTTTGATGTGTCGTACCAGATCTTCGTCAGGTCAAACATTTGATATATCGCGGTTTGCTCCATCTGCGGCAGAATGAAAACCAGGCCATTAAATGTTGCGTAAGGAATTTTGTACTTCTGTCTGGTGTTCGCGTTCGTGTTTGTGTACGCTGGCGGAAGGGTTTTGTTTTGCGATTCGTAATTAAGCATCGCCAAAGCGATTTGGCGCATATTGTTCGAACAGGACATCAGGCGTGCGGCCTCACGTGCCTGCTGAACCGCGGGAAGGAGCAGGCCGACCAGCATTCCGATGATCGCGATGACCACGAGAAGTTCCACGAGCGTAAATCCGCCAGTGATCCGGCTGAAAAAAACTCTTTTTTTCATCTTCAGTATCCTTTTATCTGTATTCTTTTTTTATTTCGCGACACACTGAACTCCGTTTTTCCGCCGCCAGACATAAACGCTAAGAAAGGAAAGCGCGGACACGAGCAGGGTGAACGTGGAAGGTTCCGGAACTCCGGTAGAGTGTGTGAATCCGTAGGAACTCATCAGCGCGAAGTTGAACGCGGTGTCCGTGAGGGCACTGTTGGATCCGAGCGACATCGCTTCGACCAGAAATCGGCTTACGTTTCCTTCGTCGTCGTATTCTGGTTCGTAGGAAAGGTACGCCGGAGCTTCATCGTCCGCGGCGGTCAGGAGAAGGAAGTAGTCTTCCGCGCTGATCGATCCGTCCGGCGTGATGGCCCATTTTCCGATGCCGAGGTCTTCCACGGAAATGAGACTTTCCAGCGGCGCGTTCTCTACCGTTCCGTCCGCCAGGACCGTTCCCGTAATGTATCCGAGGTCCGAGGGAATGTAAACGAACGAAATTCCTTTTCCGTCGTCATATGCCGTGCCGTTCTGCGTGTTGAAGAGGTCCAGAGTCCAGCCGTTTGTGTCGTTCGGAGACACTGTGATGAGCGTTCGGTTCTCGTTCGAGCGGGCGACTGCCAGAAGTGTGCCGTCTTTCGGACTTCCGCCGTCGATCTGGAGCGTGTAGGAGGCTGTGTCGGACTTCGTAAGGGTAAAGTTTTCCGTGTTTCCCCAGAGAGATGAGACATTCGCGTCATTGGTCCGTCCCACGGTCCAGGGACCGGTTTTCGGAAAGAAGCCTGTCGAGAAATTGACGTTCGTTTCTTTTCCGGTCACAGCATTGTCGATGGAGATCAGACCGCGGTAGTTGGGCGCGTCGGCTTTCGCGATCGCGTTGGTGCCGTTCTCGGCGATCGTTGCGAGAATGACGCCTTCATCCAGCATTTCATTTGTGTCCGTATTATTTTTGCTCCCCAAACGGTTGCCATTGAGCGCGATCCAGTAGTCGCCGTTCTGGCAGAGCGTGTCGAGCTTGAGATATTGGGCCGTTGAAGTTTTGTTCGTGAGGCATTTGTAGTTGTTCGAGTTTCCGGAGTAGTCGAACGTCAACATCGCGCCGGAATAGTCCGAGGAACCTTTCATTCCCGGATTGAATCCCGGATTGTACGTTTCGGAAAACTTAGCTTCTCCCAAACCGTCGTTGGAGATGAAGGCGAACGAGAAATTCGCATCGACCGGAGTCACCGCTCCATTCTGGCCTCTCAGATACTCAAAAGACTGGATCGTGTAGGTTTTGTCGTCGTTCGGAACGGCCGTGAACCAACACTTGAAACTGTCGCCGTTTTCATTCTCATTCCAGCCGTTGAAGCCTTCATATTTTCCGTACCCCTGCGTCGCGAACCCAGTGACGAAAAGCGAGCCGTTCTGAGAGGAAAAGCCGCTTTCATCCGTGAATTTCAGCGTGTACGTTCCCGTATCGGTACGCGTGATGGTGAAGTTTTCCGTCGAGGAGATCGGAAAAGATTCCGTGAAGCTGCCGCCGGTCCACATGTCCGAGGTGTGCGTCAATACGATCCCGGCCGCGAGTCCTTCCGTGCCGTACGGCAGGAACGCATAGTTGATCAGAGTATTCTCTCCCTGATTCGCTCTTTCATGATTGACGGACTGGAGATTGTAGCCGGAACCGTCGGAAAGCGGCATCATTTTCGCACTGCTCACGTCGCCATTGCCGTTGGCGGAATTCGCGATCAGAACGCCGTCACGAAGCGAGTTGATCTTCTGTTCAGCAAACGCAGTCGAGAGGGACGCTTTCGCGTTTTTCAGTGATTCCTGCCCCGCAATGAATCCGGAATCTTTCGGGAAGAAGGCGACGGAATAGCTCTGCGTCACTTCCGCTTTGTCGTAGAATCGGCCGGTCGTCGTGTACCAGGAGTCTTTGCCGGTCTTGAATGTGCCGGATGCACCGGTCGCCTGATCGATGTAGGAGTATGTGTAGGATTTGTCCGCGTCGTCACCGAGCGAGTTGCTCGTGACCGTCTGCGAGCCGTCATTCGTGAACGCGATCATGATGCCGTCGTTGATATTCAGAGCCGTGTACGTCCCGCCGCTGAACGGCTGCGAGGCTCCCGTTTTCGTCAGCACGAACGTGTGGTCCCCATTATTCGAAAAACCACAGTATCCGCTCCCCATGACCGGCATCGCCCAGAGACTTTCGCCGTTCACGTTCGTATTGAATCCCGTAACGCTGATCGAGATCTTATCGCCGCTGGTAAATTCCTGCGCTCCCGTGACGGTCCCCGTCTCCGTTCGTCCGGAAGTGACCCGGATCTGGGACGTCGTGACCGAAGAAAGCGCACGATTTTCCTGTGCGTCCATTGGAACCACAGACGTGATTCCCAGAAACAACATAATCGGAAACGCCGCCTTCAGGCAACTCATAAAATCCTCCTCCTGGATCTGATTGTTTTCTTTTTGTGAGTTTTATTTTGCTTCAAATCAGAAAAAAGTTAAGTAAAAATCTCAAAGCGGTTTTGAAAATCCCTATTTTATTTAAGAACTTCCATAACAATAAATCATATTATAAGACAGCAAAGACGCCCTGTCAAGTTTTTTTACGGAGAAAGGGTAATTTCTTTAAATTTTTTCAAAAAAATTACCAATTTTAACGGCTGGGAGATTGATTTTATAGGATTTCGGATTTTCCTTTGTCAGGCTCCCAGCCGCGGAATGAGATTCAGATACCTGGATTCCAGTTACCGTTTTCAGAGCAACCCGAAATTTCTATAGTTCCGGAGTCGCGTTTCCGTCTTGGCGGTTTGACAGATTCCTCCATATGGATAGTTCTGTCGAATAGGAGATTCTGCGTACGGAAGCATCGCACATCGCCATTCCAGTGGCTCCGGGGTGAGCACTTCCCCATCGGGAGGTATCGTTGAATCCTGCGCGATCCTGTGCCGGCTGCGCATAGCTGGTACGCTGATTGTCGTTGTCGCAGCCGAAAAAGACGCCTTCATTATCCGCGGCGCATTGTCCGGATTCGTAGTGTCCCGGCATGAGATATTTTTCGCCGCAGAGGAAAGTGTTTGTTTGTCCGTCAGTAATGTCGCTGCCGGTTATCGCGCTGAAACGATAGACGATACCCGTGTGAGACGTTGGCGGGGTGAAAGCGAAATTGACTGCCTCTGGATAAGAAGCAGGCTGAGTGGTAGAAGTTGTTTCACTTGAGCTTTGATCACCTATATTGGCGGCGTAATCTCCGCGGGAAACAGACGAGGGAGTATTCGCATTGTAGATTTTTCCAATTGTTCCGGAATTACAGTAAGAATAGAGTTTCGGCTTTCTTCTGGTCGTGCAATGGAATGTCGGAATGGAGGTGGTAATGAGCGTTTTTCCATTCTCTTTTTTACGGCTGGAAGGAGCGGCATCCGGATTTTCCCCTAAAGCCGAGAGCTGATAGAGCGCGGCATGTTCCATATATGGGAGAATACAGAAAAGCCAGCTTCCCGGCTGACTTACACCCATTCCGCGATCCGCGTCTCCGACCATGTAGTAATGCCAGCCGCCGGTGGGATATGACGTGATTGCGCTCTCGTGATTCTTCGCGGCGATTGCCAGCTGCTTCAGGTTATTCGTGCACTGGATTGTGCGTGCGGCTTCGCGTGCCTGCTGGACCGCTGGAAGGAGAAGACCCATCAGTACTCCAATAATGGCAATCACGACCAGAAGCTCAACAAGCGTAAAACCGAAATAAAATCGTTTTCTTTGCATTTTAATTCTGCTTTTCTGATTATCTTAGAGAAAATCTGGAAATAATATATTGACAACTCAATCCTTTTCTTATTTTAACTGAATTTGGGAATTTTGCAAGGTCTATTACTGAAATTGTGGACAAAAAAAGAAAAAAAGAATCGCAAGGCAGTCTTGCTGCTTTGCCTAATTCGCATAATTGACGTTTTTTTACGTGTTTTGGCATTTTTTTAAAATTTTTCTCCAATTTTTTATTGACAAACGATTTTTGTGAAGTACCATGTCTAAATAGAATTTTTGCTGGTGCAGCCAACAGGCACTGAAAATAAAAGAGGTATCTATGAAAAAGATTTTTAATGTAGTTCGACGTTTCAGTATTCCGGGGGCACTCGTTTGGGCGATTGCGGCTCCGGGAATGCCCGTGAATTGCGTCGCCGCGCCCCTCCTGCCGACTGATGGACTCGTCATTCAGCTCGATGCCGGCTCGTTGACCGGTTTCAATGACGGTGACGAAGTTTCTTCCTGGACTTCTTCCGCGGACGGTACCGCCTTCACGAACATCAGCGACACCAGCAAGCCGCAGTACTATTCCAGCGTCGCGAACCTCGGCGGTCAGGCCGCGCTCTACTTCGACTCGGACTGCCTCAAAGCGAACGGCACGTTCGGAGTCAGCGGCGCAAACGGACGCACAGTCATCGCGGTCTGGGCGGATGCCGTCAACACCGGCGCCAACTACCAGCACGTCATC
>JAFQUP010000208.1 GCA_017408405.1 Thermoguttaceae bacterium | reverse complement strand
GTAAAGCGTCAAAATGTGCGCGTATTCGTCGGTTAAAAAGTCGAACGGATACGCTGTTGAAATGGAAAATTTCGCGCCGGGAACGGGAATATCCATTCCCTGAAATTCGCCGTTCTGAAAGTTGATCCCGCCGTAAAAATTGGGCGGTGTGTCGGTTTCCAGTCGGCCCGCCGCCGCGGTCGTTTGGCCGTAGTATCTTTTCGCCGTTTCTCCTCCGGTGTCCATCGAAAAAATCGTCCGTTTGGTCTTCCATTTCGTGAACGAAAGCGTGACTTCAAATGAATTCCCGTCGCTTCCTGAAATCGGATCGATTTGAACGCCCGTGAGACGCTGAAAGCCGGTAACGACCGGAACGGGATTTTTCGCGAGCCATTCCATCGCGTAAACGCGGGCCTCTAACGCGCTTACGCGCTGGCCTGGATCGGCAAATACACGCAGTTTTACTTCGACTGACGGACTTTCTCCCTGCGTAATTTTGGGACTGTAAAGGTCTTCTTCGACGTGTATCATTGAATCACCCCCTGCGCCTGAAACGCCTGTAAAATTTGGAATATCTGTCGGGTTATATCCAGCTGCTTTTCTTCCGTGGTCTGCCCGTAACCAAAAATCGCTTGAAATGAACTTTGGGTTCCAGCCGATTTATCCGAAACCATTTTATTTAACCAATTTGCTGGACCGCCTTCTGCGCCGGAAATGTAATCCGGGGACGATGGATCGAGCGAATTAGCGGCATCTGAACGCAAAATTTCTTGGTGATGCTGGATCGTGCGTGTAAGTCTTTGAACAGTCTCAACTTCCCGCTCTGCGGCGTCCGCAGCTTTTTGACGGCCGGCGGCGATCCGCTTTTCGACGTCACTTTTCGCGGCCTGAATACTTTCTTCTTTTTCGGCGTCGATCCGCTTTTTATCGGCGTCAAATTGCGCGTCGGTTATGAGCGTCATCTGCCCGATCTCTTCGTCCGAAAGTCCTGCCATTTTGCCGTAAATCCAATTGACGCCCGCCTGAAGGTCTTTTCGGAAGGAATTCCATTTTGAACGGATCCTGGCGGTCATTTCGTGAAAGCTTTTTTGGATTTGGTACCAGCACGCAAGAAAAATTTCCGTTATGGAGGAGCTAGACGCTCCTACCGCTTCAAGTATTCCCGAAAGGTACTCCTTGACGGTCTTCCACAATCCGCCAAAAATTTCCTGACCGCCGAAAAATATGGCGTCGAGGTATCCTAAAAACGCGTTGACCGCCTGATTCGTGGCATTTAAAACATACTCCCAAAATTCCCGCAAGTAGTCGCTAATCGAATTCTTCCATTCGATGAAAACCAATCGAATTTTACTCCAAAAATTTTCCCACGCGGCAAAAAATTCCCCGTTGCCTAAAAGCGCGATTGCATCGGCGAAAAAAAACTCTAAAACTTCGAATACGCTGGAAAATATATTTTTCGCCAAATTGCCGAAAAAATAAAGTGTTCCTGTAAATTGAAGAAGAGCTGCACCGCCGGCGGCAATAGCTGTCGGAATTAAAACCCACGGCGAGAGAAAAGCCGTGGCAATTCCAGCTGTAAGCCCAATCGCAATTTTAATTCCCATTAAAACCGGAATCAGTACTGCGCCCGCCGTCATAACGCCGACGATTCCCGCTGAAATAAGTGCAAATGTTTTGACGAGCCGCGGATTTTCGCGTGTAAAAGTAAGGATACTTTTCAAAATTTTTTGCGTTTGAATCAAAAATCCTTCGATCGTCTCTGTCATCTGGCTTAAAAAGGAGGTTTTGATCCCTGAAAAAATCGTATTGATCCGATTCCAGCTTTGGGCCATTTTTTTCGAGTTTTCGATGTTTTCTTTACTCCATGGCGCACCAAGTTCTACTCCTTCCGCCATCATTTTTTGGATCGCATTTCGTCCCTGCTGTAAAAGTGGGAGGAGTGTATCGGATCCAAACATGCGCCGTGCAATTTCTGCCTGATCCGCTTCATCGGCAACTTTTGCTATGACGTCTGCGACGGCAAGAAGTCTTTCTTCCGGCGAAAGTGCTTTCATTTCCGCATACGTTTTTCCCGCGGCTGTCCAAAAATCGTTCATGGCTTCCAGGTTTCCGCGGCTAGCGTCTTTGATACGATCCTCCATCGTCTGCATTGCTCCGGCGACATCTTCCATTTTCGCGCCGGTCTGTTCGGCGGCGAAACCAAGAGCACCAAGCATTTCGATTGGGAGCCTGGATTCTCTGGCAAGGCGTTCGAGGCCAAACCCTGCCCCTGAAAATTGCTGAAGCAGTCCTTTTAATGGGGCGACGACCTGATCCTGAAGTGCCATAAAAACATTCGTCGCGGCGACGCTGAAATTGGTGAAACTTGCGCCGATATGGTCAATAGCTCCCGACGTAATGGCGCGGGCGCGGGCCATTGCCTTTTCATAGCGTTCTACACGCTTTTCGACCTTTTGAGTCGTTGCGCTGACATTATCGACGGCATTTAGTGAAAGCGTCAATTGCGCGGCATTTCTGGCTGGCGGCATCTTTTAGTCCTTTTCTTTTTTGCGCGTTTGAAAACCGTATGCTCCCCAACCGCGCCATGATTCGATCTTTTCTTTTTCGTATGGATTCGGAACGTGCTGGCCTGTAAAGGCTTCGCAAATATAGCATGTATGCTCAAATTTCGCCCGCTGATTTTCGCGGTAAAGTTCGGCGAGTTCCCATAGCTGATACCCGCCGATCGGAAATGGAAGAACGGAACGGTATCGGAAAATCAGTTTTCGTATGGTTCCAGCTGGAAATTTTCTTCGAGGATCTCCGGCATCTTTTCGCGGATCCTGGCCGTCCTTTCCCGGAACTTTTCGAGACCGAGCTTCATGGCTTCCGTTTCCAGCTCTTTTTCGGACGCAAGGATCTCTTTGAGTGCTTCCTTTTGCGTACGGCTGACGGTAAAATTTACGATCGCCTCCGAAAGCGCATCCGCCATTTCTTCCAAAACTTCTCCTGTTAAACCAGTCTGAAACCAATCAAACATTTTTTGCGTTCGCGTCTGGTTTTTCTTTTCCGGAAAACTTTCGTAAAATCCCGTTTTTTCGCGTGCGTTTTCAAATTCCTGAAAATCAAATTCTTGAATGATTTCATCGTAAAGCAGCCAAAAAGCGGTTTTAACCAAAATATCCAGCTTTTTAAGCGGCTTGAAATTTCCTGTTTCGACGATTTCGTATAGGTCAAAATATTCACCGGTTTCCGGATTTTGGACGTGTTCGCGCACGTCCTGGACCGCTTTTACCGTGATCCGGAGGTTCCATTCTCTACCGTTTGCATCTTGAAAAAAAGCCATTTTCCCGCTTCCTTTTCTTTTCTGTGTGGTGAATGGAGTGTCCAAATTTGGACACTCCGAAAAATTTCATGTCAAACAATTTCCATTTCTTCGCCGTTTTTCTGCCATTTGACGGCTCCGGCTCCGGCGTACGGCTTGGCCGTGCATGAAATGACCTGCGCCGCTTCGCCGCTTCCCTCATATTCACTTGCGAAAATCAGAAAATCTCCGACCGGTCCTTCGCCTCCGTCATAGTCTTCGAGAAGGATCCGGATCGGCTGCCGGCTTCGTGCCGCGTCGAGCACAAGCTGGACGTCGGCGGCGTAAGTTCGTTCGCCGTCTGTGCCTTCTGCGTACTCTTTCGAAATCGAAAAGTTGAGGACCCAATCAAGCAGGCCTTTCAAGTACGCTTTCGCGCCTTTGTGCTTCTTGAGAGTGTGTTCGACTTCTCCGAAACTTCCCGGCGCGGGGAGCTTCAATTCCTGGACGTTTTCGCCCAGCGTCATCGTCGATTTATCGACGCTTCCGCTTCCTGCCTCTCCGAAATAAATCTGCCCTTCGAAGGCCATGAACGTCATGGTGTTCGCCATTTTATCCTCCTTTTCTGGATTGATGAAACTAAAAAATCTTTGCTGTTTTCGCGAATTTCGCCCCTTCTTCGCCGAAAATATCCTGGATTCTTTCGACGGCCCACGCTTTCGCCGGTTCGAAAAATGGTCGGGGCTGAAACGTGATCTTTTTCTTTTTTACGCCGTCCTGGACCTTGCGTAAAGAAACGCGCCGATGGGAAAAGGTTTGCGTTTTCCCGTCCGATCGTGAGGTCTGCGACCGTTCCGAGCTGATGGAGTATCCAAGCAGTTCGCCTTTTCCCTGGTCGACTGAAGTGCTTCCGCCGGTCTCCAAATTCCTGAAAATCAAATTTCCGGAAGAAAGCGAAACGGCGTAAATTGTGAATCCCGTCTTATCCTGCGTCGGTTCAAAATAAATTCCGCTGCGCAAACTCAACCGCTTTCCGCCTCTGGGATCTTTGGAGCTGCGCGTCCTGGGCGGTTCCCCAGGTTTTGAGCGTTGAGGATACATTCGGTGCGTCTGAACGTCCCGGGCCGGAACATCTCCGCGGGTGTGTTGGACGATCCGGATCTTATGGGCGCGAGTATGCGATCCCGCGGCGGTGTGCTTTTTTTTGAGGGCGCGGATCTCTTTCCGGATCCCTTTTTCTTCCGCTTTTTCTGCGTCTGAAAAAGTATCTCTCCCGTACTGTGCGAGCTTTTTATCGAGGAGCTTTTCGCGCTTTTTAATTTCGCGCAAAATGCGCCTTTGTTCTGCCTTTGGATCCCGGCTGATCCGAATATTTTCCGCTTCCTTGAGCGAAAATTTCCCGGTCCCCTTGGTGTAGTAAACGCCTGGCTGTTGATTCTTTTCCGCATACGTTCCCGGCGGATTTGAGCCTTTGACGCGGGTCTGGACCTTTTCTTTCTGAAAACTTCCGGAACCGGTCGCTCTGTATGCGCCGCGCAAAAAGTCTTCGATTGGGCAAATTTTTCGACCGTCCCGATCGAAAAGGTAAAGCTCCTGACCTTTGCGCTCTCTTTTCGGGATCTTTCCGAAAGAGTTTTGGATTGTGCGGTACGTATACATCATGACGCCGCGCATCTCTTTTCGGACGCCCTGCATCATCTCCCGCTTTTTCTTTTCGATCGCCTTTTTGAAGGCTTTGATCGACTCTTTAGACCTGCCGCGCCCTGGTCCCATTTACTGAAACCTCCATTAAAAAGTAGCTGTAAAAGGCATTTTCTGTTTCCAGCTTTTCCCGGTCATAAAGCGGCCGGGAAGTGGTATTTTCGACGATCTGGAACTGGATCGGGAACTTTCCGTTTCGGAATCGCAGTTTGTCCCGAATATCCTGAAGAAAAAGCATATTCGCGTTCATTTCTTCCGTCGGATCTTCGATATTTTCGAGCCGCCGGACGATCGAAATGGTCAGCGTGACAATCTCCGTAAACTTCGCTTTATCGTGCGCTTTATCGAAAATCGAAACGTCTTCCGGCGTAATGAAAATCGCGTACCGGTCTGACGGGTAGTCCGAAAGCGCGTTCCTGGGCGCGTAGGAAATCCTGGTTTCCTGAAGACCTTCCAAAACATTTTCGAGAAACCATTTCTGAACGGCTTCGGCGGCCTGCTGAACTCTGGAAACTTTTTGAGTTTCATTCATTTCGATACCCCGCGATCCTTAACGCCTGAAATGAAGTGTCGGCGTATTCAAAAAAATCTTTTCCGGACGTCTGAAAAACGACGTGCTTTTTACCCTGAAAGACGAAATGGTCTCCTTTTCCGGGTGTGAATGGGAGGTCTGCTTTGCGGACTGTGAACGCAACGACCTCTTTTTCAGTCTTAAGTATCGCAAAATAATATTCCGCGAAACGCGCGGCGTCTTCGATCGAAACTGTAACTGCGTAAGTTTTTCCGCCGTGAATATACTCAATTTTCGTTCCGTCAAGTTCCATTACTTTTTCCCACAATTTCCCGATTTTTTGGTCGAGAATATTCATCTTCCCCCCCCTATTTCTGTGTGAGGCCTTCGATCTCAAAAATCGAGACCGCCCCTTGCTGATCGATAAACTGGTACTGAATGACGTAAATCTGCGAATATTCGGGGAAAGGAGGATTCCCGATCCGCGGATTGATCGTGTGCGTGAAATTGATGCTTTTTCCAGTATGCGCGTCGGTGATCGGCGGGTCGAGAATGGAATCGACTGAAACCGAAATCTCTGTAAAACCGGGAACTGGAGTCCGTGTTTCGTAGTCCCGCCGAAAAATGGTATACTGAATAACTGCAACGTCTTCCGATGTGATCGGAACGTCATCGCAATTTGTAATGTATAGCCGGGTCTGAAAACTGCCTCCGGCTTTCAAATTTTTGTAATCACTCATCTTTTACGCCGTTTCGCTGGAAATATCTGTGAACTTGAACTTTCCGGTCTCCTTTTCTTCTTCCGTCCCGCTGGAAACGTCGAAAAAAACAAGTGTCCCGGAAAGTTCGCCGTATTCCGGCCCATCGATAAAATCGTAATGGAACGGGGCTTTTACGTTACGCAAAATGATTTTATTAAAAAACCATTTTCGGGCTGAAGCGAAAAAAGTTTTTGCCATTTATCCCCCCATGACGCCCACGATCTCTCCGTCGGCGTCCCGCGTAAGTGTGAATGTACCGAGCGTCGAACCGCTGGCGGTGTACGCCGTGAGGACGTTTCCGCTGACGCTCCATCGCGCTATAAGCGCGAAAATGGCTTCGAGCTTGTCGGTGACTTCCGAAAGATTAACTTCCGTTGACGGTGACTCCGTAAGCGTTCGCGTGCCGTGCTGCCATACTGCCGTTGAAACATCGGCGGCGGTCGGAACTTCGATCCCGTCCGCGCTGACCGTGATCTGGACGTCTTCCGGCTTTGCGAGGGTGTCCATTTTAGACAAAACTTCGGTAAGGTCGACTTCCTGCGTCGTGACCTGGACGGTCTGCGTCGTGGTCGTGAGCTGAACATCGGACTTTTTCGCGAGGGTATCCATCTTGGACAAAATCGCCGTCAACTGACTTTCGATCGCCACGATCCGGTCGGACGTCCAAACGCAGTTCCCGCCCGTCGTTTCGGAATCCCCGCCTGAATCGTCTCCTGAATCCCCGCCGGAATTGGTATTCTGGAAAGAGTAGTCGAGAGCCGCAAGTTCCGCGTACGTGAGTTCCTGAAGGTCTCCGTATGTCATGTTTGCCATACTTTAGCCCTCCGAAAAATAGGGATCTTCGGAAACTTTAACTTTTCCGTCAAGTGCCCGATATTTGAAGCCCATAAGCCATTTTTCCGGCTCTTCCCGCTTCGTGAGGCTGGAAAGTCCCGCTCTTTGTCCGCATAGCGTAACTAGGGGCGCGTAGACCTTGAAAGACGGATCGAGAAAAAGGAGTCCGAGCTGATGATCCGGAATGTGAACGCAGCCCCACGGCTCCTTTTTGAGCTGATCAGAACATTTTTTCGCGCCCGCGGGAGTGACGTAAATCGCGTGCGTTGCGAACGTGTACCGCGGCCGAATTACATTTTCGCTGATCTGTACCGGTGGATACAAATTTTGCTGAAGGTGTCCCGGACCGAAATTGATATACTCCCAATCTGCCGGAACTTTTGCCATGAAGTTTTCAAACTTTTCGACGAAATCCGGCCGGAAAATGCAATCGTCTTCAAAAATCAAAAACGGCTCCGTTCCCGCGGCGCATTCGTCGAACATTTCGATAAAATTGACCGCATTCGCATAGTACGCCGCCGGATATTTGAACCATTCCGGAACAGTGACCTCTTCCGGGGTTTTGGCTCTCCGGCGTGTAAAAGCCGGGAAACCCGCCGGATAATCTGCCGTGAAACGTTCGAGACGTTCGGCGGCCGCGTCGGTATTCAAAACGTAAACTTTCACCGTTTTCCTCCTTTTATGGTCTGTTATCAATAACTGCCTGAATCGTAGCTGGAATCGTAGTAATTGGCCCCGGCTCCAACGATCGTTCCGCGGATCCCAACCTGGACCGGGTCGGAATTGCTATTGTAGACGTATAGGTCCGTTCCGCTGAAATAAAATGAAATTCCGCTGGAGCCGCTGGTTTCGGCTATAATCGTTCCGTAACTTGAAGGAAAGACCTTAAGCATCGTGCTTTCGATCGTACCTGCGGACGGGTTGAGAATGTCAAGATGAAAAATTCCCATTCCTCCGGATGGTATCTGCGCGATACGGTTGACGTCTCCGTTTTCGTAAGTACAGTTAGCCGGAACGGAAAGGCTTTTGAAGATGGAAACTCCTCCGATCTGAAGGCTGTATGCGTCATTGTTTACCGCAAGACATCCATTTTGCGAGTTTGTGCAATACTGCCCAATCACTGCGGAATGAGATCCGGAGTTATGATTGTAATACCCGGCAAGGATCGCTGAACAGTCTCCGTTATTCGTGTTACTGTCCCCGCCAACAATGATCGCCGAATTCCCGCCTCCTCCAATCTGATTGGAAGACCCAGCCAGCGTCATTGAGTATGATCCTCCTGCGGCGTTTCCATACCCGCCTACATTAACGCCGACGTCGCTGTTATGGACAATATCCGCAATGGCCTTGAAATTCGAGACAATATCGCCGCCGACAGTGCTTCCGTCCGAAATCGTATCTGTCCCTGAATTTGGAACCGTGACGGTGTTATTGTAGAGATACTTGCTCATTCTGTTTCCTTTCTCTGTTTCTGGATCCTGAGATTTTTGAGTCTTTCTTCCAGCTCCCCGACTTCTCCGATCCCGTGAGCGATGGAGACGGTAAGGTAAAGTTCTTCCAATTCCTTGACGGCGTTTTTGGTCTCTCTGGTCAATTCTTTCAGGCTTTCGTTCATCTTCGTCATCATGAACCAAACGACAAATCCGACGATCGCCGTGCTTCCAACGCCTTCAAGGATGGAAGGTGCGCCAAGTTCCGCGTTTCCAATAAGGAAAACGGTTCCCAGCGATAAACTCCAGATAAAATTGTCGTACATTTTGGGGTTCTCTACTTCCACGGGTTGAGTGTCGGATCGATATTCCGGCTGAAATCGGCTTCCGCGTAAACGACGGCGCAAAGGTCGAAAAACTGTCCCTGAATGAACTTTCGAAGCGTTTCCATCGTCATCCATCCTCCAAAAGCCGGAGAACCGTCTTCTGCCGGATAGATCTCTCCGTGGGAGTTGATCCAGAAAATGTATTCCGTCCCTCCGACGGTCTGAAAGCCTCCGAAAGCGGTCGCGTGCGCCCACCGCTGACTGGAGACCTCGACTGTTTCCACGCCGTTTGCGTCGCGGATCCTTCCATCTTTTACCGCAGTACAGTTTCCGACGATCGCCGAATATCCTTTTCTGCAAAGTGTGAAAAGGATCTCCGGAATGTCTTCTTTCGGCCCGTCGTAAAGGGAGATCCCGATCTGATGTCTCGCGGCGTTTTCGAGTTCCTTTTCTTCGAGTTCCCGAAAAGATTGTGAATCGGAATAGTGTCCAAGGTCCAGCGCAAGGCAGTTCCCGATCTTTCGTCCGGCATCCGCGATCGCGCTGATGGTCTGCCCGCCGCGTGTGCTTCCGTTTTTGGACGCCTGCCAGGTCCCCATCGGATTGAACTTCTGGGGGACCTGCTCTGAAAATTCGTTTTTGATTTGAAGGAGCGTTCGGATCAGGGAGGCGTTCGCCATCGCGAAACCCGCGCAATTCGGCCGGCTTCCCTGCGACGGCGTAAAGAATTTGGAGGCGTTGACGCCCTCCCACCATTTCAGGTTTTCCGGATCCGGAAGCTGCTGGATGTAGTGGTAAAATTGGCTCCACTCCATCACGGGGGGGATCTTCCCAACATCATCAAAACCTTTCGCTTCGGCAAGCACTTTTTCCCGATCCGAAACGGTTCCGGTTTTCAGAGCTTCCTCTGCCTGGATCTGATCCGGAATGTATCCGTCTTCAAAAATCATAAATCCCTCCATTTCCCTATTTAGTAGATGTATCGAACCGGCGGGCAAGTACCGGTCGGACAGGTCGTTTTTGTCTTTGGAGCCTGGGAAGTTTCCAGTCCCAAACCGTTAAAATCGATGGAGATGAACGTTTCATCCGCTCCCTTCCACGGTTCCCCCATTTCTGCCAAAAAACCTTCAAAAGACTTTTTGATCGTCGAAACGTTGGTCCAGTCGGTCCGCTCCGTCCAATCATCGAGCTTTGCCGTGACCGCCGGCGTTTCTGTCAAGATCTTCATTTTCACCGCGCTTTTAAAACTCGCCCGAACGCCCGCGGCGGTTTTCAGTCCCGATCTTTCAATGTGAAAACAGACGGACTGAAGCGCGTGGATCAGCCCCTCTTTTTCACTTTGAGTCAGCTCCGGCCCGGGATCCGGTTCCGGCTTTGGAACGGGTTCCGGATCCGGTTCCGGCTCTGGTTTTGGAAGCGGCCGGACTTCAAAAACCTTCTGACATAAAGCGGGTTTTCCATCTTCGACCGCGAAAAAAACCAGCGTATATTTCCCCGGAATGTTCGTCGCGATGTAGAAGTGCTTTTTGTCGGAATCTTTGATCAAGTCGGTATGTTCCGCGGGAAAGAGGATCGCGTCGCCTTCTGCATCCGCCGTAAAAGTGAGTATCCTCCCGGCCGTGACTGACTCCGGCCCCTTCAGTTCCGCGCCCCAAAGAGGGGAAACGGACGCGAAAAGAAGGAGCGCGGCGTCAAGAAACGTTTGTTTACTTTTCATTTTTTTTCTCCGCGAAATAGGCGGCAAGGATCGGGATCACGCAGCCCGCAAACCACGCCGCGGTCTCCAGATACTCTGACTTTCCATCGGAAAGGACCATTTTCATCTGAGTGTCATCCTGTTCGCTTTTGCATCGATTCGGGATCAAAAGGTCCTGGATCCAGGCTGCGATCGTGTCAGCTTTATCATAGGACGTCACGATCCCGTCGAGAAAAGCAAGAATCACATCATCGACACGCGTTTTAGAACCTTCGGCAAGTTCCCGAAGTTTCGCGGTTAGCAGACGCAGAATGGTTTGGACATTCTCCGGACTGACCGCTTTTTCCGCAAACGCGCTCAGGATCGCCTGCAAAGCAGATTTCACCAGTGCGTTCATTTACTCTCCTCCATTACTCCGCGATCTCGCCGGAATTGACCAGCATGATTTCGCACGTTTTCGCGGTTGCTTCGGCATCTTTGAGCGCGAAACCGCAGTGAATATATCCGGCGGCTTTCGTACCGTAAACTTTTTTATCCGCAGGATTAAGATAGACTTTTTGACCGGCAATAAGGGCGTTTCCGGTCGCGTGCTTTTCGACGTTTTTAAAGCAGCCGCGGGTCTGAAGACCGGAAATTCTTCCGGTGCGAACTTTTCGGGACGTGATCCCGACAATATCTTCCAAAATAACCCATTCTCCGGCATCATGATCCTCTTGAGGAATGAAATCAATAATCGAGTCGTCTTTCTGAAAAATCGCTTTCATAATATTTCCTTTCGTGGGTTGCGGGGGAGAAACGTCTCCCCCTGTTTATGCTTTACTATCAGTTTGCGCTTCCGTCCGAATAAACAGCCGCGCGGCGGTCGAGGATCCCAAACCCATATTCAAAATAGGTCTGCCAACTTCGGCCGATAATTCCGGGTTCGGTCGGAACCTGCGAAATGTGCGGTTCTTCCGCGCCGATAAGACGGGCTTCCGCCAAAATCGCAGCTTCCGCAGGATCTGCGAGCAGGAACCACCCGGTATCCGTTCCGCCGTACCGCTGCGTAAGATACGCCGTGGAGAGCGGAACGTACTGAAGGTGACGGTGACGCAGCGAAATCGTCTGACCGGCTTCCGAATCGACCAAATTCATAGAATTAAAGAGGTCTGCGGCCGTTCCTGCCATCGTCTCCGGGACGAGCAGGTACTTTCCTTCGAACTCCGTGCAATCTGGATCGTCCGGATCGGATCCCTGCGTCTCCATCTGCGCGAGTGCCGCGCTTGCGAGATTGAGACCGTCAACCGAAAGTTTCGTTGTGAGCTTGTTCCCGATCGTCGTGCTGAACATTTCCACATCAGAGACAGCTTCGAGCAGCTTTTTGATTCCGCGCTTATGGCGTCCGCGCCCCTGCTTGACGCCGAACTTTGCGACGATCTCCATGAAGCCCTCCGTTACGTTGTTGACGAGGTCGTCACGTGTAAAAGTGATGATCTGCCCTTTTCGGGTGATCGGGACGTCACGATCTTCGCCGACGATCGCCGCGTGGGGGAGCCTTCCTTCCGCGGATACTTCGGCGGGGAGGCCGTAAACGTCATAGCTGGAAACCTTGGCGTCGTGAAAATTTTTCACACGAACGCGTTTCGCGATCTTGTCAATGATCGGATTGACGCGCCGGGAGCTTTCGTAATAGATAATATTCAAAATATTTTCAAGGAGTCCGATCGGTGCGATCGTCGAAAACGATGCTTTCGCCTGATCGAGACCGAAAAACATGGCCACGAAATCATCTTCCGTGCCGTGATAAATTCGGCCGGTTTTTTGACGCGCCATTTCGCGGGCGAGTTCCTGGACCGACAAACCGTCATAGTGCCGGGAAAGAGCCTCCGACATGACCGCGTCGGAGCATTTGAGCGAGGCCTTGACCTGGTCGTCCGTCAAAATTCCGGCGTTACGCAGTGCGGCCGCTTTGAACACGTCTTCGGCCTTCGGTGCTCCCGAACGTGCGAAAGACGCCTTGACCTGGCCCGCTTTCATCTTTTTTGCGCGGGGATTGAGTCCCGCTTTCGCTTTCATTCCGGCTCTGGCTCTGGCTTTTGCTTTCGCTTTTGCCCGGCTTTTTGCGGCGGAAATTGTCGAGGGCTTTTCCTCTTCCGTTTCCGCGTCGGTTTCTCCGTCTGCTTCCGCGTCGGTTTCTCCGTCTGCTTCCGCGTCGGTTTCGCCGTCTGCTTCTCCGTCTGCTTCCGCGTCGGTTTCGCCGTCCGTTTCGCCGTCTGCTTCCGCGTCGGTTTCGCCGTCCGTTTCCGCGTTCTGGACCGCCTGCATCTGCTTGAGGTGCTCCGCGAACGCGTGCTCCCAAATCACAACCGCCTCTTCAGAGACTTCATCCGGATTAAATCCAGCTGAAGTAATAAAGGCTTTCAGTTCTTTTGACATTTCGTTTTTCCCTTTCGTTTTCAGTGAAAACCTTGCGTGAATTGCGACCTGGTTAAAGGCGTCGCCTCCCTTTTTAACAAAACTTCCTTCATCGATCGTCCATTTTTTAAGGATCCGGACGGGGCCGAAAAAAGTTCTGCCGTTGACGCTGACCGACGATTTCGCCGGGACGTAAACTGTATCTTTGAAGCGGTTGAAGTGGTTCGTGGCGATCGAACATTCCCACACTTGCCCGCTTTTCTGGCTTTGAAGGATCCGGAGCGCGTCGGCGTTTTCTGTAAATTCGCCTTCCGCGCGGATCTGCTTTTTTCCGTCAATTTCGACGATTTTTGGTCTCATCCATCCGACGATCCGCTGGTCGTCGTGATCGAAACAGACTTTAACTTTTTCGGGAAGTTCGGACATATCGGCAATATCCAAAACTAGCCCTGTGTCGAAATTCGAGAGGTATAAAACCCCGCCGGAATATAACGGCTGGAAGGTGAACTTTTTTCCAGCGACACTAAGCCGCGCCTGGACTTTCACCATCGCCAACTTCTGCTTCTTTTTCTGACGCCGGTTCAAATGAATCCTCCTTTCTTTCCGCTTCGACCTGTTCCCAATCGTAACCTAGTTCCTGAACCGCCATTTTGCGGGACATGAAACCGCATTCGACCGCTTCCCTTAGCGAGCTGATAAAGTCGCTCCGATCGTACGCCGGGATCGGCTCCCAACTCCAGGAACGCGGAACTCTTTTCGCCTTGCGAAACCGCTGAAAAATTGCATCCGCAATTTCATCGACACACGCAAAACATTCAAACCAGCGATTAAATACCCGATTCAAAATCATTTTTTCGATCCGATACCGCAAGTACTGGATATTCTTCCAGTAAACCAGCATTTCGCCCCGGAAACTGGAATAATTGTGTTTTTCAAAATTGTTTGTGAGCATTGCCTTTGTCAATTGCATTCCCGCGGCCTGCTTTTCGCGTTTCGACTCGATGAACGGGCCGTAATTTCCAGTCGGCCATGCCGCGTTCCCCTGTTTATAACTGACGCCGGGCTTCAACTGCTTGATCTGGTTTGGCTCCCATACCGTCATCGACTTATCGAGTGGAACGTGCCGATCGGGATTCGTGCCGGGTTGACACTCCAACACGCCGCCGGAATTTCGCGCGGCCGCGTTCGCCGCGCCCAGATGGTATTTTTCGTAAATATCAGTTTCGGCAATGTCGAGAAGTACCGGCTGCATCCACGGGATCCCGCGGTGCTGATCCGGCAGACGCGGAATCATAAAGTGAATCATATCTTCCGCTGGGATCGGCTCTCCGACCCAGTGCCAATCCAGATCGGGATTAAACGTTTTCGGGACGACATAGTAAGTTTTTGGGTGAAGGCCGGAAAATTCAATACCTGAAACAATATTCTCATTCCACGCCGTCTCCGTCGGAAAACGGACGCGCTTTGCTTCGACCTGCTGGATGTTGAAACAGACGTCATCGACCGCTGGATCGAAGACCATTTGAAAAAAAATTTCACCGTCGTACTGAAGCGTTTCGACCGCAAGCCGCAAGTGCTCCGCAAGGTCGATTTCTTCCGAAAAGCGATACCATTCCGACTCAAGATACCCGCGTTCTTCCACTGTGAGTTCCGGTTCGTACGGGTTGACGCTCGACGTTCCGGGAACGTTTTCGGGAATCATCGAGAGCTGCGGACCTTTCGTACCGACCGTGTGTATCCCCATCGTGAACGCGCCGTGATTCGAGGTCCCTTCGTTGAGGAAAACTTTTCGAGCGTTCGCTCTGATTTCGGATCGGGTGCCTTCCGGAATGAGCGCATCCGCGTATTCGTCGGTTGCGTCTGCAAAATACAGTCTTAAACGTTCCGGAACTAGCTCGCTTTCAAACATGGTCGCCGTTACTTTGTCGGCTTCCTGCGGCTGGAAAGACGCAAACCATTTCCGGCTTTTCGGCTTGAAAAAGTTTTGTACGTTGGCGATGATTCCCATAATTACCATTTCGTTGAGTAGGGGACATTCTGAACAGTTTCCATGATCGGACCATGATTTCTCATTCTTTCCCGATCTTCCGCGTCCTGGAGGTCTTTGAGTGAGATAAACGAAATACTTTTTCCCGCGCTTGACATTCCTGTTACGCCCGAGCTCAAAATTTCTGCTTTCGCCTTCTGGATCTGCTCCTGAATTTCGTTTTCAGTCATGGCTTTTTCTCCTTTTTTGGAAGTATATCTTTTTTTCGAGAGAAAGCAATATCTGGGAGAGCAGACGTTTCTTGTATGACCATTGATACAAGAAATTTTGTCGAAAGTTTTCAAAAAATTTGACTTTTTTTGACTTTTTTCGCGGAAAACTTGAAAACGCCCCGCGTTCTGCATGATCGCGGGGCGCTTCTCTTCAGTTATCCAAGTTTTTTGGATAACTGAAATTTTGAAGTGTCCAAATTTGGACACCTTTTATTTTTTCGGCTGTGAATTTCCAATTGTTTCCTTAAGCCTGAAAGAATGGCCATGGCTTCTTTGGAATCCAGATCCGATTCGTAGGCAAGAAGCATATCGTTTCGGTAGACTTCTTCCTGATCCGATTCCGCTTTTTCACATTCGAGCATCGAGAGGTGAGTTCCAATTCCTGAAAGCCACTTAATCCGTTCTTCCGGGGTTCGGGCGTCCTGGTATCCGCACTCTAAAGCCAGTATCGTATGAACACGCGCAAGCAGAGGAGAATCTCCAGCGTGTCTTGACGCTTGGTACATAATGTTTCCAATCTCAAAAGGAATCAGAGCAACAATTTTTGTTTTTTTCATTTTTTGTTTCCTTGATCTTCTATCATCTTTTTGAGGATTCGCAAATTTTTTAATGTTTTTTTCGCGAGTTCGCGAATATCATTATCACGTGCCGTAATCATGATATTTTCAATACAATTCATCAAACCACACAAATTATAGTATTCGATTGGGTGTACGGCAAAATTTTTCATATTTCGGCCTCCTTTATATCGGTATCGGTGTTGATTTCGGCTAGGTCTGGGTCTTTATATTGGAGACAGACGTAAAGCACGTCAAAAAAAGCGGAAAGATCGCATATGTGAAGGCTTTTTGACTCCGACGGATCGGAAAGTTTACGCAGGTTTCCATTTCCGTGTTGGTCTCCTTCATACATATACAGTTTACCCTGATCCTGGATGACGGCGTGCATCTGGACTGTCGGCGCGGTGACTGTAAAAGCGGAAGTTCGGAGGGTGAAAAGCATTGAGCGGCTACGTGGATCATCCATGTTATTTCTCCTTTTTTGAAGTTTTCATTTTGGAAGGTCTGGAAGCCGCTTTGACTTCCAGATCCAGTTTAACTTTTGTCTTCGTTTCGCTCTTTTTGACCGCTTTTTTTACGGTCTTTTTGACGGCTTTTTGGGGGACCGGTTCCAGTTCCGATTCCAGTTCCGGTTTCGCTTTTCGTTTCGGTTTCGTAGGTTGGTAGGGACCTTCGTTTGAAAGCCGGGAGCGTGTCCAAATATTTTTTATGGCCCGCAAATGCTCGAAAAGTTCCATTTCGCGAAATGCTTGCGTGAGTGCCTCCGGTGTGTTTTCCTGAAGTTTGAAACCGCAAAAGTTGATGCGGAACTTTTGGAAGGCCGGATCTTTAGGGAAGTTTTTCATGTCCGCATACTTTATCTTTTTCTTCGACTTTGGATCGTGGATCGAAAACGGAATAATTGTTCGAGTGCGATTTACTTTATGTATGACAAAAAGTTCATACAGGCCGTCTGGTGTATCCACTTCCGCGGATACTGTATATGGGCCGCGTATCGCGTCCATATCGAGGAGCGTATCTTCGATAAACTTGAGGTGCATATTATTCCTCTTCCTCTTCTTTGAGTGAAAAACCATTGTAGTATATCCGCATATACACGATCTCCATATTTTCCGGTATATCTTCGATCTCCATTTCTTTGTTGTCTGTAAGAAACGGAAGTATGATATACTCTTCTCCCTTCGCGTCTCCCATGTACTGATAGAACTTTTCGCCGATCTTAAAGTCCATTCTGAGCTTGCTTTTTCCGCGGTGCGCGAGTACGAACGCGCCGGTCTTGACCTTAAAAGTAAGTTTGTCCATTTTTTCTCCTTTCGTTCCTGGTTATCCTCTTTCGAGGAAGCCGTTTTTGGTATTTTCCGTGCTGATGATCGGCCGATCGCGGGTCTCCGAGGTGGTGAAGCTGGACCCGCATTTCGGACAGACGACGAGTCTTTTCCGGATCGGTCCCTTAAACCATGTGTAGGGGACTTTCATATGGGATCCGCATTGGTCACAAATATAAATTCCATTTTTCATTTTCCATTAATCCCAATCGTCCCAGTCTGCCGTAAAAATGATCTGTGAGGATCTTTCAATCGGCGTACCGCTTGCCATGGTCCCGCCGAGGACTGCGTTCGCGACGGCCGCCATGATCGTACAGTCCCAGAGATGGTTATCCCGGCCGGGAATGAGCGTCCAAAAATCGATTGTCCCTTTTGGCCCGGTGAGCGACTCTGACTTTTCCGCGAGGACTTGCTGGATGTAGTCGTAGTGAGTCACTTCATCGCCTTCAAAAAGCGTGAGGGAGGACGTTCCGCTGACCGGCGAACGGAAGTATGTGCGGACGTTCGACTTCCAAAGGTTTGTATCGTAGCGCGTCTGCCGTACCAAATTGGACGGCTGAAGCGGGGGACGCTGCCAGCCTTCGCCGCGTTCCTCTCCCGGCTTGAGGTTCGACCCGAAAAAGTTCTGGACCGCTCCTTTTCCCCAGCCGAAAACCGGTTCAAAAACTGTCTCCGGAAGGGTATCGTATTCGCCGGTCGCGACCAGACCGCAGAGCCATTGGATTTTCGCGGATTCGGAAGCGTCGGGAGGCGGGGTACTTCCAGAAAATTTTGACTGTTCCTGGATCTGCATCTGGAAGCACGCGCGGCGTACCTGCGGTGTGAAAAGTCCGCGGTTCGCGTCGATGAGGCACTTCGTGATCCGCTTCGTGCCTCCGTTTTCGCAAGGATACTCCTTTTCGTAAAGAAGAGGGCATAGCGTGAGCAGGGCGAGAAAGAAGGCGTCTTTTTCGCTGACGTTGGGGAAAAGGTCCTGGATTGTCTTTTGTCCGGAAGGGAAACGGCCGTAGTCCATGATGTGACCGCGAAAACCGTCCCCCCACGCGACGGTGGTCCAATACAAACAATCCTGCTGAATGTCGATCCCGCAGGTGATCCGGTCGCAATCTGCGGGGACTGTGTATCGGGGGAGCGGGACGATCTTCCGCAAAAGTTCCTCTTCCTTCAGGTTTGCATTGTCGACGGAAAGCAGCTGCGGGGTGTTCTGGTATTCCGCGAAAAAGGTCTCCCGGTTCGCGAAATAGTGATTCATGGCGTGCTGGATCGCGGAAAGTTCCGTCGATGTGAAGCGCGTCGGCCATTCCGCCTCTGCGCCTTCGTTCATCGCGTCCCAGTGCTTTTTGTAGAAATCATTCGCCGCGCGGATCTGGTCTTCGGTCGTAATGTGACGCTTGATCCCGATCTCCAGCAACTTATGATATTCTGCCCAAAGTTCCATATTTTGGGGGAAGGAACGCAGCATCGAAAACCGCTGACCGCCCCATGCTTCGAGGATCTTTTCCGAAAGGTCGTCCGGCTTCTGAACCGTAATCGTAGCAATCATTGCCAAGTTTGTATGGGGGCCGGAAAGACCGCGGATCGCGCCGGAAAGCAAGTTCCAGCGTTTATCCGTCTGCGTCCTGGAGTTCGCGCTTCGGTCGGTCTGCGGATCGTCCGCAAGGACGGCGGTCGGACGTTCCTTCCCGATCTTCATTCCGCGGATACTTCCTTCGAGACCGGACGTCGTTATCAGTGCCCCGGAAGACGGTGCGCCGGGAACTGTCGGAAAGCGCGTGATCTGCGAGTTAATTTTGATGTCCGTCGGCCGGCCGTCGAGACGCTGACCCGGTGCGCGGCCGGGAGAGTTTTCCAACGCGAGGATCGGGTAGCATAGCGCGGGAAAGCAGTCCTGGAAGTATTCATTCTGCATCACGATCCGCATAATGTTCGACTGGATCTGCTCCGCGAGCCGGCTTTTCGCGGCGATGATGAGCACGAAATGCTGGTGTCCGTACGCGATCGCCCATAGAATCCCCCACTCGCAAATGGTCGTCTTCCCGAAACCGCGGGGGAGACACAAGGGGCGCGTCCCGCCGTGAAGGAGGGTCTCCTGGACTGTCCGGATCGCGTAAAGCTGCGCGTCGGAAAATGGATCAGGAAATTCTGGATCGTGTTTGTCGGCATTGCCGAAAGTGAGGATGAACTTGAGCAGGTCGAGACGGCAAGCCGCGACAGTGTCCGGATCGGCGCATTCCGGAAGCGGACCGATTTCGCGGCCGTCTTCGGACTCCTGACGCCTGCGTTCCGCAGCGTTTCGGCGGTGCCGATCGTACTTTTCATCGTGAACGGCTTCCCGTTCCCGATCTAGTTCCGCGTCAAAATCGGCTCCGAAAAGCGTTGCCGCGTAGTCTATAAAATCGCTTCGATATTCCTTTTGTCTGACCATTTTTACTCCCAAAAATTTTCCTCTCCCCCGCTCCCGAAAGAAACAAACTCTCCCCCCCTAAAGGAGTCTTTCGTCGCTACGTCGTTAGCGGTTTGGGGGTGGAAAGGACCCCCGCCCGCTCTAAAATTCGTCGATGTCCGTTAGCGGCCGGATTCCCTTGACGGCCCGGAATGGTTTTCCGCCCATCCGCACGAGTTTCGATCGTTCGATTCCCATATGGTCCGTGATGAGCGGCAAGACTCTTCCCATTCCCGCGGCCCTGAACCCTCTTTCATAGCAGTACTTTTCATACGCTTTGTAAATTTCCAGCGTGGAAACGTACCCCGAAAAGTCGTCCCGCACGAGCATTTCTTCGCAGAAAAGTATTTCCGGCCGGGTCTCCTTGAATGCTTCCACTTTCGCGTCGGCTGACCGTTCCGATTCCCAAACGGTCGCTGACCCCGATTCAAGCAGTTCGCCGTATCCTTTCAGTGCCCAAATGAAAATTCCTTCCAGCTCCTGAATCAAGATTTCGTGTAAATTCAGTACTTGTCCCTCTGTTCCGCGGAAGACGTTTGGGAACTCAATGACTTTCATTCGGTGCTGGATCGCGTTCGATTTATCCGCGAAACGCGGTAGGCGGTTCGTTCCGAAAACGCAAAGTGCTCGCAGATAGTCTCTCTGCGTCTCTTTGTGCTTCCGTTCGACTTCGATACTTTCCCCGGCCGTGATACTTTTTAGGACGGCCTCTCGCAGCGAAACGCTTCCGTCGGTCTCAAAAATCGAGTCCATGTCCTGGACGATATTGACTCGATTGATCGTCATTGGGTAAATGAGAAATCGTTCGCCGAAATGTCCCAACGACACTTGCGATACGCTCCCGGCGTTTAGTCGCTGAAGCACATTTAACGCCGTCGATTTTCCGCTTCCTGCCGGGCCGTGGATAACGAAAAAGACGTTAAAGCTCCGATCGTACGTTAAACTTAATCCAAACGCCTGCTGGAGCGTCTTCGCGTCTTCCGGGCAAGCCATTTCGAGAAAGCGGTCCCAATTGGGGCACTTTGCGTCCGGCTGAAGCCTGCATGGGATCTTCCCCTGCGTGAAAAGCTCCGGCCCCGGTTCGCGAACGTCTTCCGGTGTAATGCTTTCCCCGCGTGCGAGCTTTCGCGCTATGCTTTGGATGTGGAATACGCAGTTTTCGCATCGGACCCACCCCGGCGCGTGTTCCGTCTCCATTCTTCCGTCATTGAAGCGTAGAAAATAGGTGTTCTCAAAAGGTTCGTCGAGCGTATCGATCTGACAAAAAAAAGTGAGCGCAAGACGAATTTTGGAGACTTCCGCGGTCTCCAACTTGAATCGGTTCTGGACTATGTATCGAATGATTTCGTGATCCAGTTCCTCTTCCAAAATTTCCTTCCACCCCCGCACGGTGAAGCGATACCAGCTCTGACGGTAGTATATGAAAGTTAATGTTCCGAAACTTTCGAGGAAGCGTTTTGCGTCGAAAGCCGCATTTGAAAAATTCTCTGCTCCGGGAAATGTATCTGGAATGGCGTTTGTTTGATTTGTTTGAATTTCTGCGGGCTGTTCTGGACGTTTGCGGGGTTTTCTTCGTTTTGTCGGTTTCGGCGAAATTACGCCATTTTCCGCGAGTTTTTGGACGGCCTGTTCTGGAGTGTCTCCCTCCATCGTGTGCCATTGTCCGAGTTCATCATACTTTTTCATCGCTTTTACCTGAACTTCGCGTGTTTTGAGTGACACGCTATTTGCTAATATTGTATATAATATCTAATATTAATATATACTCTGAATAATTAATATTAAAAAAAGTGGAAAAAAACCGTTACAGTCCGTTACACTTTTGGAAATCGGCGAAAATTTGGCGATATTTCCCCCGAAAACCCGTTTTGAATAAACGGGAAATTTTCTAAAGTGTCGTATTTTGCGGGGTTTCGTGTGTTTCTACGGTGCCCGCTCTTTTCTTGCTGTGATTTTCATTTTAGGCTTGCCTATACCGTTACAAGTCCGTTACAAACCGTTACAAGTCCGTTACACGTTCCCATTTTGGGAGGAATTTTGACCTTTTTTGCCGATTTTCTTAAGTATTTCGTCGGCGATGTCCCATTTTTCCGGTGTTCCTTCCGGCCATTTGAAGACTTTTACCGACTTTGCGACCGGAAAAAGTTTCTCCGAAAGTTCGCGTGCGAACTGGAGCCCTGGATCGTCATTGTCAGGAAAAATCAAAATTTCCTTTCCGCGAAACCAGGAAATGTATTCATCTTTGAAGGCCTTCGCGCCGTCGAGAAAGCACGTGACCGCTGGAAGAAACTCTTCCGGTTCCGCGTTCCGTGCGAGGTCCCATTGAAGAGCTGCCGCGCATTTTTCTCCTTCTACGATGTATACTTTTTCGGCTTCTTTTACGTCGGGCGCATTGTATGGTACCGGCTCCACCTCTCCTTTTCCGCTTTCGTATGCCTGTCCGTTCCAGTGGAAAAGCATAGGAATTTTTCGGCCATTTTTGAGGTCCATTCGGTATACCAGATGATGCGGTTCACCGTTCCCGTCTACGTATTCGTAAAGTGTGTGCTTTTTGACGTTCCCCTTCGTCGGCGGTTCGATCGGCTGATACGTGACTCCGTTAAAAAGGAAGTCGAAACCCCACGGCTTTCTTCCCTTCGCGAAACACGATAAACGCATTCCCTGCTTTCCGTCGGGATCGAAAAACGGCGTAAAAGTCCGAATGAACTGGAATTTATTTTTGACGATCGCGGTTTGCTGGGCCTCTTTCGCTGTCTGGATCCGACCGGGATCCGGGGAGGCTGTATGCTTTCCCGGATCTCCCGATCGGTCCTGCGAGGGGGTCGATTTGCCGGTTTTCGGCGGAATAAGGTTGAGATATTCCGCGATGAGTGTAATTGCTTCTCGAAACGGAACTTCTCGAAAGTGCATTACCGCAGTTATAAAATCTCCGCATTTTTCCCGAAAGCATTGATTGCACAAAACCGTTCCGGTATCCGCTCCGAGAAGACGGAAACGGTCTTTCCCTCCGCATTTCGGACACGAGTGATGAAGCCCGTCGAGTGAGTCGTACGGGATCTGTGCGACGTGCTCCAAAATTTCAAGCGGATCGCGAACTGCGGCGCGGATCTCCTGGACGGTAATGTACGGTTTCATTTCGTTCCCCCCTCTTGCATCAGTTATTTTCCGATCCGAAAACGCCTGGTCTTTTCATTTTTCGCCGGTGTGCTTTCTTCGGAAGTCTCCGTACTGGGAAGGATCCTTTCGTCGGCGGGGTCTTCCTGAATGACGGTGACTCCGACCGGGATCTCAACTTTTTCCGGTGTGTCTTCCGGTACCGGTTCGTCTTCCGGTTTCGGTGTGTCTTTGAGAAGATTATACGTTCGGATGAGGATCGCGTAGCCCGCGATGTCGAGAAGCGTATCGAGCCGACTTTCTCCGACCGCGTCCTGGTCTCCGGTTTCGAGGTTCTGAAGCCGTGCGATCTTGTCTGAAAGTCGGACTTTCATTGCCGTTTCCGGATCGAGAAGCGGCTGAAGGTACGGAGACTGAAAAGCACTTCCGCCGTAGTTCCTGTGCTTTGCGAGGAGAGTTTCGGCGAGCTGTTCGCATTCGTGCCGGATCGTGAACGTGACGGCGTGGGAATCGATTTTTTGTGTCATTTTTTTGTTTCCTTTGGGTTTGGGATTAAGTTATTGATGGATTGGGGACGGGTAAGTGTGGATCGATGAGATCCCGGTCGCCTTCATTTCTTCGACTTCGAGGAAAGTCTCTCCGCTCTCCGTCTTGAGCTGAAGGCGGATATTGCCGTCGAAAAGGCTGACTCCTGCCGCGAGTGCCTTTTGGATGATCTCCGTTGTATGGCGGCTGGAAATGTGCCTGGTATTCCATATTTCCGCGGCTTCTTCCATCGTATCGTAGCTGTCGGTTTCTGGAAAGCAGGAACATTCCGCGTTTGTACACGTAACGCTCCATTCACTCTCTACGCCATAGGTTTTCTCAAAAAATTCCGCTTCTGATCCGCAAAAAGGGCAGATTAAAACTTCCGGTTCTGCTTTGACTTCCGGTTCTGCTTTGACTTCCGGCTCTGCTTTGACTTCCGGTTCTGCTTTGACTTCCGGCTCTGCTGCGACTTCCGGCTCTGCTTTGACTTCCAGCTCTGCTGCGACTTCCAGCTCTGCTGCGACTTCCGGCTCTGCTGCGACTTCCTGCGGTTCGTGCCCTTCCGGGTAAATGACGATCGGCGGTTCGTCCTGCTCCTGGGGATTGATCGAATTCCAGATTTCGACCGCGCCGTATGCCGTTTTTCGCGGATCTGTCTTCGTTCCGCATTGCGGACACTCTACATAAACTTCCAGATTTTCAAGGATCGCGACGTCGGGCGCGTTTCCGCATTTCACGCATTTGTGGAGATTCCGCGCGTGAAAAGCTACTGACCTTTGAAGGTCCAATAAAAATCGGTTCGGATAGCAGTTTGGGCAAACAAATTTTCCGCGGAAGGGGTGCCATTCCCGCACTTCGTGGTCCTGGTACGGTGTGTATTCTGCGCAAAATTCGCATTTAACAATCAATTTTTTCTCAATAAGTTTTTTGATGTAGTTTTCGACGGAGCTTTTGGAAATCCCAACTTCCTGCGCGATCTGGCGTAGTGAGTATTTGCGGCTGTTAAGGATAAGAAGCTCTGCCGCTCTTTGGCGGTCTTTGGACGTGAGGGCGAGCCCATTTTTTGCGTTCGCCTGAATCGCTGCGAAAAGCATTCCTTCGAACGTAACGTTTTCGTCGTCGAGTACGGCGTTGATCTCTTCGAGACCCGCCTTTTGTGCGGCGGCGTATCGATGGTGCCCGTCGATGAGATAGAAGTTCCCGTCCGTCGCTTCGACAATGTGTACCGGGGGTAAGTATTGCCCGTCCGTGTAAAGCTGGGCGTATCTGTCGACCGTCTCCGGATCGGTCTTGACCCGGATCTGAAGGTCCGGATGTGTGGAAATGTCAGAAAGTTTCCATTTAAAAGATTGTGTCATTGTTTTGCCTCCGTGTCCATTTTTGGACACTCCGTTTCCTTTTCTCTTGAAAAAAGTGATCCTGTTCGAGGGAACCCACCTGCGGGCGACTGGGCCTCCGGAAGACCAACACGCTCCTTCCTTTGGCCGAACATCATTGCCCCGGCTCTGCCTGGAATGGCGATCGGTTCCGGAAACGATGAAAAATTTTCGATGTTTTTTATTTGAGATTGAGGCCTAGCTTTTGGGCGCGGGCCGCCCAATCTTTCGAAAGTCCGCTAGACTTCCGAGCTTTCCGTTCCGGATGTTTTCCCGTGAGCCTGCTTTCTTCGAAATCTTGAATGTCGATCTCGCGAAAACGTAAATTGGGCTTTCTGCTGTTGGGATTCCTGGAGACGTTGACGGCCTTCAGTTCGCCCGCCTGGACCCATGTGACGATCCGGCGCGTCGAAACTTTAAAATGTTCGGCGGCTTCGTTAAGTGTGAGCATTTTGGCTGACTCTCCCGTTTTGTGTAGATGGAACGCCCCGCGGCTTACGGGGCAGATTTGACCGGCTGGAGGAATGCCGTCGGGAGACCTCTTGACAAAAAGCCGTAGATGGCTATAATAAGAAGTGTCCTTCGGGGCTTGGGAGTGTGCGATTGATTTCCTAGGTCTGCCGCACGCTCCGACTCTTTTTCATTTTAAGCCGATTTTCTTTTCAACTTCCTCCAGCCGCCGGCGAAAATTTTCGATCTGTTCCGCGCATTCGGCCTTGATTTCTGTAGGAAATTTCCCGCCTGCTTTTTCAATGTCCAAAATCAAACTTCGTAAATATTCGCTCCGGTCACAATAACGCGCCCCTGCGAGCTTGTCGAGCATCGACAAAATCTCTTCCGGTGCGTTAAGCTGAAATCTTTTCAATTTCATGAGTTTTCCTCCTTTCTTTGTTAGGAGTAAAATTTACTCCTTTTTCACTCATGTTTTTTCTATTATACGGACGGGAAGCTGTTTGTCAATAGCCTTTTGACAAAAATTTTAAAAAATTTTCAAAAAAATTTTCCCCGCCTGTCCAAATTTGGACACTCCCCCCCTTGCTACAGAAAATGAAATTCTTAAAATTGAGCTAGTTTAAAGGAGGATTTTATGGGACGATATGTAACGAATAAGGAATTTGCTGAAATAAACCGCGCCCTGAAAACAAAAAATCGTCGGACTTTCGGCTGTGGAGGAAGTCTTTTTGTCGTCGGAATTTTTCTTCTTGGGATCTTCTGGGGGTTCGGAATTAGGGATTTCGGAAAAGAGAACCCCACTTCCCCCCTTTCGGTCCCCGCTCCTGCTCCGGCCCCGGCTGTCG
Organism: Thermoguttaceae bacterium; assembly: GCA_017408405.1. GTDB lineage: Bacteria > Planctomycetota > Planctomycetia > Pirellulales > Thermoguttaceae > RGIG3701. Next base: position 13,244 of record JAFQUP010000208.1, on the reverse strand, counting down.
TTCCTGCGGCGGATGGATCGTCTGCGGTTGAGACCCGCGAGCCGTTAAAAATCGTAAATGCTATGCGGGTCTGGGAGGATATGAACGGCAAAAAAGTAAAAGGGCGTTTTCTGGAGAGGACCGGCGAAAAAGTGACGCTCCGGATCGGCAAAAATAAAAAGACATTCGGCTATGAAAAATTTTCGGAAAAGGACCGCCGATTTTTGGACGCTCTGGAAACTTTCGATGAATCGTCGGTGACGGTGAATGACTTTGAACTGCGTACCTGGAATCCGTGGGATCTCCCGCAATTTGACGCCCGCCTGATCGACGCTACGCCGGACTGGATCCTGCTTGAGCGGGACGGTAAATTTGAACTGTATTCCCGCCGGGATTTTTCCGTTCCGGATCTTCAGTACTTCGATTCGATCGGCTGGGCCGACCGTATAAATGGGGGAAAATAAAAAATTTTAACTTTTTCCGACTTTTTTCACCTTTTTTTCCTTTGTGGTCGACGACCACAAAAACGCAGTTTTTGGTACTTTTTGGAACATTTTTGAGAACATCAAAACTGCATTAAACCCCGTAAAATACGACATTTCGCGCATTTCGAAAAATCTACAAAAAATCCTTACAAGGCGGATGTCACAGGTTCGAGTCCTGTATCGCCCATTTTAGCCTTCTTGCGAGAAATTGCAAGGAGGTTTTTTTGTGGGTCTTGAATATCGTCAAGTGTCGTATTTTCAAGCATATTAATGATTTCTTCCTTGATTTTTTGCACGTCTTGAACATTAAACGAAACGCCTTGCAACACCTCATTTAACACCTTGACTACACCCGATTTAACACCCTCTTGAAAATCATTCAGAGTACTATATTTCAAGGGATTTCCCGCGTTTTTCTGCGAGCCGTCCGCCGCAAAACTACACCCTACAGAGCCGGATTCACACCATAAAGGAGAGTTTTTCAGCATTTCCACCGCTTTCTTTTCCCGTCCGTTATGGTATTTTTGGTAGTACTTCAAGGCCGTGTTCATCGAGTGACGGCACACGTGCTGGTATGTTATCAGGTCCACGCCGCTTTCAAGCACATCGTTACAAAAGGACGTCCGCAAGGAATACCACGGATTTTTCCAAACTTCATACCCAGCGCGTCGAATACTCTTTTTGATGTTCGTGTTTATATTCGATATTTTGTTTACCTCTGGAAAAACCTTTTCCACGCCCTCCGGGGCACGGTCAAACCAGTCACGGAGCAGATTTTCAAGTACCGGGTGTAATGGAACGTTCCCGGTCGTTTTCCCTTCCAGCGTCACAAATCCTATTTCCTCTTGACTTGACCAATGAATTTTATCCCACGTCAAAAGGGACAGGTCGGACGCGCCTCTACACCCAGCGAAACGGCCAAACGCAAGGATCAATTTCCATTTCAGATTTCCGGTCTTTTCGATTACGTCAAGTATCACCTCTTTTGAAACATAGTCTTTATTTTCGGTGTTTCCAGTGGGGCCTGATTCAATGATATTGAACGGATTATTGGGAATCAGATTCAGTCTGTTTTGGGCGAAATGAAAAATCGACTTGACGGCACTCACACGCCGATTTACGCAAAATCTTGAATAGGGTTTCGCCTCTTTACTGCGAGAGTTCAAAGGGGCCGTTTCCACCCATCGACGGAATTTCAGAGCGTCATCGGTGGTAATATCCTTGACGGGTGTTTCCGTGTCGAAGTAACCGAGTACAAGTTTTACCGCCTGTTCGTGCTTGTATTCTGTCGCCTCTGTTTTGGCCTTGCAAAACTGCAAGTACATATTGCACACGTCACCAACAGTAACAGTCTTTTCCTTTTTGGGGAGCAGACCAAGGGAAACGAGTTTTTCATAAACTTTTGAATTGGACTTTTCCAGACGATTCACCCACCCAGCCAAATCCGCGTCAAGAGTAGTCAGGCCGTTCTTGCAAGCGTTTTCCAGCTTCGTAATATGCTCTGCCATTCTTTCCGCCTCTCTTAAATTTTTCAGGCCAGTATTGATCTTTTTCTGCCTTTTGTCAATGTAAACGTAAATCAGGTATGGAACGTGTTTTCTGTCAAGTGACGCCATTTTCAAAACTCCTTAAAATCAAGTTTTGGAACCATCTGAGGGAAACGCCTACCCCTCATTGGAATCTATTATACAAGATATTTTTTTATCGAATATTGGGACCCCCTAGAATTTTCTAAAATTTTTTAGAAATTTTTGGTAAATTGCAGGAGCCTCAAATTGCAATCATACGCAAGGCGGAATTTTAAGGATTTAATCTAAATTAATAAATAAAGATTAAGGGGAACCCCGTCCACCCCGTCCACGCCGTCTTAAATGATTTTCCCATCATTCAGCAGATTCAGGCGGATATAATAGGAATTTTTGACTGTTCCATTCTGGACGCGCTTCTTTTGGACCGGAACTGCCCTTTTCCTGTAATAGTCAAGCACCAATTCAACAAACTGATTTTCGGCTTTCGGGCTATACCCACTGGCCAAAGAATCCACACGGTATTTTTCGTAAACCTTGCGAGTCTCCACCTTTCCCTCTTCGACCACTTCCAGATTTTCCTCAATCCAGAGTTCCCACGGACGGGCTGCCTGAATCGCCTTGATTTTTTCCGCCGCCCCTGATTCACTTTCAGGAAACGTTTTCTTTCCCGGAGCCGGGTTTTCGAGCAGACCAAAAAAGCGGGTCAAGTGTTCCAAAAACAGATTCAGCACGCCGGGCAATTCGTCCTTAATGATTTCGTCTGCAATCGAGCAATTCTGTTTCTCTGTTCCTCTAAACTTATTCGGAAACAGGAAAAGCCTCATTCGGTCCGAAATCGCCTCCGATGTATCGGCAAACCGCGGGATCCTGTTCGCGCCAAAGAAGCAGATCGCAAGGGCCGGGCGTTCCGTTGCTTTCTGGTATTTCTCCCCGTCTTTGATGATTTCGCCGCAAGCAATCTTTTTCAGGTCCGCTTCACGTTTGGAAACTTTTCCGCCTTCATAAATATTTTCCATATCCTCCACAATATTGACACGGTGGGTCGTCACGTCCACCATTCCAAACCGTTCGCCGAAATCGGAGAGGGAAACACTGCAAACCGTCCCCTCATTGATTTTCGAGAGGATTTTAAGGAATGTACTTTTTCCTGTACCTGAATCACCGTAAAGGACGAAAAAGACGTTCGATTTCTGCCTTTCATAAATCAGGGATATTCCGCAAGCCATCAAAAAATTTTCAACGTCATCGGGTTGAAGAACGGATTCAAGGAATCGCTTAAACTTGACACAATCCGCCGCCGGGTCATAATCGCAAGGAATCCGCCCCACGGTCAACAGGCGGGGGGTATAATTCAAGGTTTTGCGGGTCTTGACGTTCAACACACGATTCCGGCAAGCGAGCCAGTAAGGGGCCTCAACCGCTTTCAGGGAGCGGGTTTCCGGGTCCGTATGAATCCACCAAGACTTATAATCAAACTCTTTACAAATCGACCATTTCGCCCGAACATACGCGAAAACATCGCGGGACAGTTTTTCGGTGAAATCGTCTTTGTACCGTTCCGCAAGAAATCTTTCAACCAACCGCCGGGCCGGGCCGTCATCGACACAAAGCCGCCAGCCGTTGGCGTCATCGTATCGGAGCCACTGCGAACCAAAAAGAAGAAATACCGGGTCTGCGTACTGCATTAGAAAGAAGTCCCCACAAACCGCCGCCGATACTTTCCGCGGAATCAGTTCACGCCTCCCACGTCCACGGGCCGGGGAGTTTTTGGGATCGCCGCCGGAGCCGGAGGCCTGTCCCTCAGCAGGGCCGTTTTCCGCCTGTTTGCGGGGCCGTCCGGGCCTCTTGACCGTTTGCCCCTGCGAGTGTTCCGCGAGCCATTCCGCGCCGATTTTCGCCACGTCATCGGGTGTATTGATTGAAACAATCCAATCACCAAATTCATTCTTCATCTTTCATTCCTTCCCAGTCATTGACCGGGGTTAAATTTTCAAAGTTCAAAAACATTTCCCGAACCAATTCCGCAAGGGATCGCGCCGTCACTTCACCGCGCCCGCCGGTATAGCCGTCAAAATAATCGATCACTTCCGCCGCGTCCGCCTTTTCGGGAAAGTGGGACGGGTAAAACGCAAGGGCCTCCACATTACGAGCCACGCCGCGCAAGGAATCCGCCACCCGCCTTGCATACTCAAAACCGGCGGAATCATTATCAGGCCAAATAAAAACGTCTTTTCCGCGGAAATATTCAGAGTGTTCAGGTTTCCAAGCCCCCGCGCCATTCGGGAAACAGACGGCCAAAACTTTCTGATCCCTGTACCATCGATCCAAAAAAGCGTTTAGCCTCATAGCCGCCTTTTCACCTTCGACCAAGTAAACCCCCTGCGCCGATTTCAAATCGGGGAGCCGCCACGGAATCGGGGGCAAGCCTCCACCGCCGCGAACGTAACCACCCGCCGCCGGGTCATAATGGTAAGCCAAAATTATTTTTTTGGGTTTACCTTTTGCCGTCTGTTCTTTCCATTCGATCCGCTTCCAAAGCTGGTACAGATTCCCGGAGCCGTCAAGGTACTCAAACAGAAAAGCCCTCAAATATTTCGACGTTTGCGGATTTAATGGAACGTTAATGAAAACACCGGGGACTTGCGTCACGCTATACCAGAAACTCTTTTTTCCGTTTTGTTCCTCAATCCCGTTCTTTTTATGAATCAGGATTTCGGACCTCTGCGAGCCGGAACCAGTACCGGAGCCGGAGCGAGTGCCAGCACGAACCAGAGGAAAAGCCGGGGCCTTGACCGCCTGCGAGCGTTCACCGCGTTCAAGGAGAGTTCCACGTTTCGCCGGGGCTTTCTTCCAAGCGTTTTCACACGTCCGCAAGATTTCCTTTTCGGACCAAGGGGGATCACACCGATCATTCCAGCCAGCGAGCAGAAACGCCGCCGCCTGTTCCGGTGTCAGGTCAAATCCCACGATCACTTTCAAGGCACAATCCCACAAAGCCTTTTGGCCGCCGCACCCAGAAACCGCCGGATCAAAGCACTGGACGTATTCTATAATTCGATTTTCCAAATTACTCATAGATTAACCTCCTACAGTTCAAGCAGACCCCTTGACACTTCCAGAATTTGAATTATAATAGGAGGTATCATTTAGGGGCTTTCTGCCTGAATCACGCCGCGCCGGTTACGGGAATAACCAGCACGGCTTTTTTTATTGGGAATCAGGAATTGGAATAGGAAATTGAAAAAGCGTATTCCGAATTCTCACCCGAAAGTTTGAAATCAAACAAGAGGGCGAGCACGCTTTCACACCAAGGGCAAAAATCCCCTGCGTTCCAACCGTCCGCCTCCGTCAACTCTTGCAAACCATCAAAGTTAAACAGAATTTTCCCATCCTCAAAAGTCTGGACGTAATCGGAACCTTTCATTTCTTCCAGTTTGCGCCGCGCACCCTCCACATCTTTCAAAAGGTGGTATCCGGGATCACGCCGATATTGAAAATCGTAAGGGTCGAACCAGACCGTTCCATCGCCCAAAATAATTCCTTTAATGGGGTCCCCAAAGTAATTCAAATGGAGGTCCGTTCCTACGTTACGCACCGCCTCAATCGAATCGGCACAATCACAATCCGCGCACCTCCAAAAATCTCCGTTAATAATAACCACGTCATCGGGAACGGCTTCAAATTGTTCCTCTGTCAGGTCTTTGCCAAAGATGATTTTCACCTTCTGCGAACAGTGCTTTTCAATGAAGTCCGAAATCGTCCACGTTTTCTCAAACATCGCGTCCAGATCATTCAGGGTACTTTTTTTAACTTCTGCCATCATCGTTCAAACCTCCTTTTCGTTATGGTTTTCCAAGGACTTCACGCCGGGGGCGGATTTCTGCTTTTCTTCAAGCCACGCCTGCACCGCTTCACGTGAAAAGCGAACCAAGCGACCGAGTTTCACACACGGCAAACCGCTATTAGTCCGCAAGTAATTGACCGTCCGCGGAGAGCATTTCAGCAGCTTCGCAACTTCGTCCACTTTCAAAAAATCTGTCATAGTAAAATACCTTTCTACAAAGAGAAAACATTACAGGGTGATTCAAACTCCTTGAATCGTTTGCCCTCTACTCTATGCCTGAAATTTGTTTAGCGCACCTGTTTAAGACCTGTTTATAGAAAAAGAAAAACGCCGGAAAACATCGTATTTTCCAGCGTCAAAAAATTTTCAGATTTTTTTTCGGACCTGTTTATTTCACCTGTTTAATTTTCGTCGTTAAACGGTTTATCGGGTTTCGCCGCGTGCCTGTTAGGGTCTCCTCTCCGTACTTGATCCACCAACTTCCGGAGGGATTTCTCTTTATCTCTTCTGAACACTTCCTCCGATAGGTTATAACGTTCTTCAAGGTCTTTATATGTTGCTCCCGGATTTCGTGCCGCATAACTGATTATTTTGGTTTTCAAATTGGGGCTTAGATGAACCCTTTTTTTTCTTTGTTTTTTCTTAGGTGAAGTATTATCAGCAGATTCCACCGGAGTAGTATCAGCCGGAGCCACCGAATCAGGATCAGAGCGGACCAGAGAGGGGGTGGGAGCCTCTGCCAAGTCTAAAGGGTTTACCGGAAAATCCTTTTCGTCAACAAAAACCCCTTTACACGCTTCTTCAAAACCAATCTTTTCAATAATTGTTTTATAGCTATTACAAAATGCCTTCCAGTGTTCCAATGAAAATTTTTCATAGTCCAAATACTGCCTAATTGCTTTATCCATAACGTCTTGAAATTCAGGAATTGGTTCAGCATTTTGTAAAAAACCTATTTCTTCAAAATTCAACTCCGATTTCCATCTCAAATGTTTTAAACATTTACACTCATTGAAATCCAATTCAAAATCCAACATTCCCCACCCCTCCGGGGAGTTTGCAAGTTTTAACAAAACCGCCGGAATAACCCTAAACTTCTTTGCAGAAATAATTAGCGGATAACAATCCCATTTATAATATTCCTTCCCTGCATATCCAACCAACCAGCCATCGACTTTCTCTTTGCTTATAGCCATATTTCCGCCTCTTGCGCGTTGAGTAATATTGTAAAATCTACACACTACATATTACCATTTATTTCACAAAATTACAAGTACCACTGCGAAAAAAGAGCAAGCCAGAAAGAATAGTCAGAGCCGCAAGAGCGCAAGCCTTTCTGGAAAGAGAATCAGGTTTTCAGAAATAAAAGTTCAAGAGGTTTCCAGTTCCACAATCCCACTAAAGAAAAATCCTTAATCTGTCGAAACGTTCAAAGGAGGTAAATGAATGAGTGATAAAAAAAGAATCGTCTGCATTATGGCTTCAGATATTGAAGCCAATAAAAAGGAATTTCACGAGACTGCCGCTGCAAGACTTTTCACTGATTCTATGAGTTATGATGAAAAAAAAGCTATCGTCTATGAATGGGCGAAATGCTACACCGCATACAGTTCACTATTAAATCGAATGGGCACCGAGCGCACAGATTTATTACGTATCCCGGCAACTTGGAAATTACAACTTGAAATTCGTACCTACGACAAATATGGATGTGTATTGGACTGCCAAATAGAATTGTATGATAGTATTGAGGAAATTGATTTCAAGCATTTACTCGAAATTGAAAATGTTAAAATCGCAATCTATGATGATCTCAAAATTTCCGGGAATATTTATCGTATTGGAGGTGAAGAATATTGGGAAATTCAAAATCTGTAAATACACAAAAAACTCTTTGATTGATTTCCTTGAAATACCCGTTAAAAACAAGATAAATTTCATATAGTATTTTAAGGGCTTTCCAAAATTATGGAAAATCCTTAAGACTGGAATTCAAATTTAAGGGAGCGCAATTTCGTTATATTATGCCGCGAAACGCACCCCCAAAAAAACTCATTTAATCCCGTGTTTTACGAATCAGAAATTTATTCCAGTTCAGTTAATTTTGTCTCGAAATTACTTTCAAAACGGATAAAATTCGTTCAAAATCGTTCTAATTTTGGTCCGATTCCGCGTTTTCCTGAATCAATTCCGGGGAAATCTTTAATTTCGCGTCCTTTTCCGCCTGCCTTTCCCAATCGTTTGGATATTCCGAATCGGTGGAGGCCAAAAGATCACTCATACTTTTATGCAAGTCCAGAGGTTTGTAATAATTCCCAATCGTATTGATCAGCCTAAACTGAATATCAAACAACCTTTCCGGCGGAATCGCGGAAAAATCCACCTCTGCAATCGCTTCATTCACTTTCTTCAAGGATCGGTGTAACATACGCAACCGGGCTTCATTCGTCGCTTCACACTCTTTATAAAGGGCCTCCAATTCGAGTTTCCGCAACTCCCCAAGTTCAAGCGAAAACTTTTTCTCCCAAATACAACAGGTACTTTTCGCCACACCGACTTTTTCCGAAATCTCATTCAGGGAGAGGCCCGCCGCCCTCAACCGCAAAAATTCTTTTTGAGTTTCCAAACTTTTCATATAATCCTCATTCCTGCCAAAGTAAAGAAGTTTCCCCACTGATTTCAAGTATAACTCAAATTCGTTTTCCGTCAAGGATTAAATCGGAGAAAAGGCCGCGGAAACGCGAAATAATCCCTTTTAGGGACTGCAATAACTCCAAAACCGAAAAAACGGCTTTCTGTATGAATATTGATTGAAAAGAAACAACCTCCGGCGAACCTAACCCACCGGAGGAAAACAAAGCCTTGTAAGAAAAGAAACCAATATTCAAGCGGGGCCGCGGACGGTCATCAAATCGGAGCTAACCAAGAAAGAAGTGAAACCAATCTGGACGGACCCCGTACCCCCAGCCGAAACGCCGCGGGCCTGAATCAATCCGCCGGAGCCGTCACGGGTTTCCGAAATGCGATCCTATAACCCACGCCGCTTTCTATTTCAACCCAAAATGGAAAACCGGCACGGTCTAAAGCATTATTCACTTTAGATTTCAGATTAGCAAGATTTCCCAATGAAGTATCTGAATTTTGAAAAACTTCATCAATTAACCGTTCACGCTCTAACACACCATCGTGAAGTACCAAAACACTCAAAAGGCGTTTTTCCATTCTGGTTAAACCGTCAATCCGCCTTCCATCGCAAACAATCGTACAACCGTTATCATAAACACGAATCCGGGTATTCGTCTTTGACTCTACTATCTCTTTGAGTTTGAAGTATAATTCTTCGATTAGGCAAAAGTCAACCCTTGCCCGCCCTGAATCGATATATTTGTAACTACCTAGTATTTCATTGAATAGGTCCGAGTTAAACTCCACCCATTCCTGCTTTCTTTGATTCCGTGCAATCTGGTTTAATAGTGCTTCCATAGTTCACTCCAATCTGAAATAATTTTTTTCTGGTTTGCTTTCCCCTCCGTCCGTCCGCCTGTTAGAGCGAACCAGAGAGAGGGGTTTAAGGGGGGAGAGAATTTGAAAAGGGAACGGCGTTAAATCCAGCAACTACACCCGATTTAACACCTCCCCCTTCACCAAGTGACGTATTTCACGGGGTCAAAATGGGCCTGTATCGCCCACTTTTGCGTTTCATTTCGTTTTTTACGAGGTGAAACGTTTTTTTATGCCCTGACCGTATGTTTGGGGGAGCATTTTATGCCGTTCAGACTCTGGTTCAGGACAGACTATACCAAAATATTAATCTTAAGGTATTTCAATCGTCGAATTCTGCAAATAAAGTTTTTGTGTAAAATTTTCGGGATTTTAACAAAAAGGACTTTTGTATGGCTTGACCTGCTGTTAGCGATTCGGTATAATTTATTTCGGTTCAAATGATTGAGTGCTTTTATTGAAGAATTGTCAGATTTTATGAAGATTCCTATGGTATTCAATGTTTTGGCAAGACAATTTGATAAAAAAACGGCTTGATTACCCCTTGTGACTCAAAATTTCTCTCGAACAAAAGAAAGGAACATAATGAACGAAAACGAGTCTAAACGGTTGTTTAGTCTTTTGAAGGATCCCTGGATCCCCATCGCGGGACTTGGCGAGGTCAGTCTTACGGAACTCTTCACGCATCCTGAGTACGCTCGTCTTGGCGGTACGCCGGTCGAAAAGGTGGTGATCCTGCGTTTTCTGCTCTGTATCGCTCATGCCAGTACACCGCTTCCGGATGTGGACGCCTTGAGTGTGCTCACGCCGGAAAAGCTCGCCGCCAACGCGCTGGAGTATCTTGAAAAGTGGAAGGACCGATTTGATCTTTACGATGAGAAACGGCCGTTCTTGCAGTTTCCGCAGTTGAGAGGACAGTGTGAGAAATCGAGTCCGAACCGGCTTTCATTGAATGTTGCGGGGGGGAACAAAACGGTTTTGACGCAGTGGAGTGCTGGTAAGGAATGTTCGGATGCGGAGCTGGTTCGGTTGATCCTTTGTGGTTCCGGTTATGGGATGGGGGGGGGAAAATATGATCTTCGAGCAAAGGTCGATCCGAATACTGTTAAGCGTAAAAAGGATATCGGCAAGGAATCTGCACCTCAGGGAACGCTAACGGGGTATTCGGGCTACCTTCATTCTTTTTTGCTTGGCAGTACGATTTTGGAGACGGTTCGGCTGAATATGCTGACGGAGGAGGATCTTCGGGAGCTTCGGCCAGAGATGCCGCTTGGCCGTCCGTTTTGGGAGGAGATGCCGACGGATGAGAACGGTGTGACGGCGAAACGGTACAGTTCGGGATATTTGGGGATCCTGTTTCCGCTGGATAAATTTTTCTGTCTGGAAGACGGTGATCTGCTGATGACGCAGGGGATCTCCAATGAACTGTATCCGTCGCATAAAAATGGTCAGTGGGACCCTGGGATCACGCTTTATCTCGACAAAAAAGACATGAAAGCCCGCTGGTGCAGTACGGAACGCACTCCCTGGCGTCAGTTGACCGGTCTGCTGCAGTTTATCGAAACTCAGGAGACGATGCCGGCTTTTGTTGTGCGCGGAACGGAGAAATTTCGGCATGATCCGAAGATCCAGGAGTTTGGACTTTGGGCGGGCGGTGTCGCGGTCAGTACGAATTCGGGGGAACAGTACGTTTCCGGAAAGAACGACTACGTGAATTCCGAATTTCTCATTCCGATGGATTGGGTCCGTCAAAATTCGTGGAGCGTTTTTCGTGGACTGATGGAGGAGATCGAGCGTTACGCTTCCATTCTCTGGAAGTCGGTGACGGCGTTCTACAGCAAGCAGATGGTCTCGGAGCCTGGACAGAGAGAGTCAGCCGTTCGGCTTTTCTGGGAACGGATGGAGCCGCAGGCGCAGTCGGTGATCGAACTTTCAGAGGAAACGGATCCTGAGGTGGTAGAAAATGCGAAAAAAAGCTGGCAGAAACTGGCAGTTTCCTGCTATCGGGAGTTCTGTCCGTGTGTGACTCCGCGTCAGATGCAGGCGTATGTGCAGTGTATGCCGAATTTCAGCAAAAAGAAGGAGACAAAAGAGAAAAAGCAGAAGGAGGGGAAGAAATGACGGAAGCGGTTTCTAAAAGTAAAACGAGGACGGAACTTTTTGTGGATCGGGTCATTTCACGACTTAAGACCGACAATGGGTTTCGCGCGGCGATGACTCGGGCGGATCATGAAGCTACGGCACCGCAGGCGTGGCGATTTCTTCTTGAGCTGGGGAATGCGGATCTGGAAAACGACTCGGAACGTCAGGCTTTCGCTTTGGTCGGCGCGGCCATGGCTCGGGAAAGGACGGAGACGAACGGCACGCAGTCTTTGGGAAGAGCGCTTTTCTGCTGCAAAGTGGATCCGAAAGAGGCAGACGACAGTGTCGAACGCCGTCTGCGCCGTGTTTTGGCGTGCGAAAACCGATCGGAACTCATCGCGGTCCTGCGTCAGACGATCCGGTTCATGCAGCGTTCTGATAAAGTGCGCCTGGACTACGAATGGCTTCTGCGTGATATTCTTTTCTTTAATGAGAAAACGAAAGTCCGCTGGGCGCAGGATTACTATGGCCGGCATGAAGACGAAGATGCGAAGGAGGCCGAGTGATGTTTCTTTCCCGTTTGACGCTGACGCTTCAGGATTACCGGGCGTTCCGGATCACGGATGATTATTCGATCCATCGCGTGGTCTACTCTCTCTTTCCGGAAAACGCGGACGCCGGCAGGATCCTTTACGCGGACCGCGGGATGAGGAATGCGTTTCACACGATCCTGATCCTTTCCAGGATCAGGCCGGTCTGTTCGCCGGAAACTCCGCAGCATATCGAAACGAAAGAGATCGAGCCGGGATTCCTGAAACATTCCCGCTACGCATTTGAGATCCTGCTGAATCCGGTCCGTCAGGAGACCCGTTCGAGGAAATGTGTCCCGATCCGGGGAGAGATCCTTCAGTATGAATGGTTCCTGGAAAAAGCGGCTGCGCATGGATTCACGCTCACGCCGGAGGACAAAGCCCGACTGGTCATCCGACAGATGGAGACGCAGAAATTTCGGCAGAAAGACAGGCCGGAGTGTTCCGTTCATCATCATCGGGTCCAATTCTCCGGTACGCTGACGGTTTCCGATCCCGAACTTTTTCAAAAAGCGTTTGAGCAGGGGATCGGCAAAGCCAGAGCTTTCGGTTTCGGAATGCTCCAGCTCGTTCCGGTCTGGGATTGAGCCGTTCCTTCAAAATTCACGAAACGATCCAGAGATCCAACATTTTCAGTAAAAGGAAAAAATCATGAAAAACAAACTTCAGAATACCCGCATCGAGTTCCATATTCTCCAGTCCTTCCCGGTCTCCTGTCTCAACCGCGATGATGTCGGCGCCCCGAAAAGCGCGATGATCGGCGGTACTCTCCGTGCCCGCGTCAGCAGCCAGTGCTGGAAACGCGCGATCCGGATGGCGATGCACGATTACTGCGGCGTGCAGACGGCCTCGAGGACCCGTTTGGTCCAGAAATTCATCCAGGATGCCTGCCAGGCGGAAGGGGCCGCGGAAGATCAGGCACTTGCCTGTGGTGAAACGGTCGCAAAAGCACTCACTAAAACCGTGAAAGACGGCGAAAGCGATACGCTTTTCTTCATTTCGAAAGCAGAAGCTAAAACGGTCGCGGAATTCTTTAAAGCGAACGGATTCGATGCTTCCAAAGATGCTAAGGAATTGGTGAAACTCCTGAGATCCAACGTCAACACGGTCATGGACGGCGTGGACATCGCGCTCTTCGGACGCATGGCAGCGAGTGCTCCGGAAGTTAATGTTGAAGCCGCCGCGTCAGTCGCGCATGCCATTTCCACGCACAAAGCGGTCTCGGAAGTCGAAT
>JAFQUP010000028.1 GCA_017408405.1 Thermoguttaceae bacterium | reverse complement strand
TCGAGCCAGTCGCCTTCGGCGTTGGGGGTGATGGTCTGGAAGGAAATGAAGGAAATATCGTGGAAATCATGGACAATACGGAGTTTGTCTTCACGTTTCAGGTAGTCACCAATGTCGTGATAGAAGATCTCGCACAGTTTCCCGGCTTTCTGGGGATTCTTGACCAGGATCGTGATCGCGACCGGGGTTCGTGTCCCTTCTCCAAAAATATTTCCAGCTTCTTTACGCCGCAACTCACCGGAAGAACGGGCGTTTCCCCGGAGATTAAAGACGTAAACGCTCGAGAACTCATTTGCGAAGCATTTCCGCAGGCCGTCCTGAGAGTTGCCGTCCAACCAGCCGCCGTTGGTGACGAAACCGATGACGCCGCTGTCTCCGATCCGGTCGGAAGCCCAGCGGAAGGCCTTGATGTAGGAGTCGTAGAGACTGTTTTTCAAGACGGCAGTGGACTGTTTCGCGTATGTTTCCGCGATACGGGCATCGAGTTTTGGATACTTCTGATTCTGGTTATTGTCGTTCGCGGAACCTTGTCCGACGGAGTATGGGGGATTTCCGAGGATGACCTGAATGGTCTGTCTTCTCTGTCGGATGATGCGCTTGTCGTTCTCGAAATGCTCGATGTCCTCTTCTCCAATGACGTTTTTGGGGAAGGTCAGACTGTTTTCATTCTGTTCTGCCGGGAGTTCCTTCTCGCCTGTCTGGAACGTGTCGGTAAGGAGCAGGCCGGGGAAGGACTGGTACTTTTTCCTCATTCCCACCGAGAAGAAGGTCTGCTCGATGTTGATCGCGGCGATGTAGTACGCGAGCAGGACCAGTTCGTTGGCGTGGAGTTCGTTGTTGAACTTGTACGCGAAATTGGGAGAATCGGGGTCCAGTATTCCAGACTCAAGCAGCCGGACGATGAAAGTTCCGGTGCCCGTGAATGGGTCGAGAATGTGAACGTTCCGATTGCTCATGCTCTTGCCGAACTCGGTTTTCAGAATGTATTCGACCGAATGGATGATGAAATCGACGACTTCGACCGGCGTGTAGACGATCCCGAGCTTTTCGGCAGTTTTTTTCGCCGCGACTTTGAAGAACTGTTCGTAGATCTTGTAGATGACCTGCTGTTTTCCGGAAAGTGAGGTGATCCCCTCCACACGGCTTCGAATGTCCTCGCGGACGCGCTCGAGAGCTTTCCACTCCTCTTCGGAACTCTGGGTTTTGAAGATGCTCAGGAGCCGCTCAAAGGCCTGCGACACGACGTTTTTCTTCGCGAACGGATAATCGCCGAAGAGCGCATCAAAAACGGGCTGGGTGACGAGATGCTGGGAGATCATGTCGAAGACCTGCTCCGTGTCGATGGAGGGATTCAGATCCTGCCGGAGACGCGCGGCAAATTCGTCAAACGCGGCTTTTCGTTCCGGATCCAGTTCATCGAGCTGGGCGCGGATCTGATCGATGTGGATCTTGGCGATCTCGGCGATGATTTTCGCGGATTCGTCCAGATAGTCTCGGTCTCCGCACTTCTGAACGACCTTGGCGCGGATGCGGTCCTTCATCTCTTCCATGCCTTGGAACAGTATCTTGAACTGGTAGCTGTCAGCAGATGGCTGGGGGAGGTCCACGTTCGCTTCATCTTCCGAAGAATCCGGCGCGCTGCCCGTTCCGACCGTGCCTTTTGACGGGTCGTTCGGATCGTAAGCGTCACCGGACTTCATGTCGTTGAAACGGATCTTGTTGATCTCGATCCTGATCCGTTCGTCATGAGAGCGGAGGGCCTGGAGTACCTCCCAGACGACCTTGAATCTTTCGTTTTTGTTCAGGATCGCCTCCGGGTCGGCCTGTTCCGGGATCGCGATCGGGAGGATGATGTAGCCGTATTTCTTTCCGGGCGCGTTGCGCATGACACGTCCGACGGACTGGATGATGTCCACCTTGGAATTTCGGGGCGAAAGGAAGAGAACGGCATCGAGCGCGGGGACGTCCACGCCCTCGGAGAGACAGCGCACGTTGGTGAGGACGCGGCAGGTCTCCTCTTCCGGCTCATTGGCGAGCCAGTCGAGAAATTTCTTTCTTTCGTTTGCCGAGTTGGTGCCGTCCACGTGTTTGAGCGTCATTTTCAGACGCGGTTCCTCGAAAGAGGGATCCTCCGCGCGTTTTTTGTTCTGGATGTCCTCGACAAAATCGGAAACGGAGTGGAAGAGGTCGGTCACGATGTTTTTGGAAATGGAGATCGACTGCGCGAACGCGACCGCACGGCGCATGGGAGCCGGATCCGCGCTGAAATCAAAGGAGGTCTTTCCCTTCGCGTCGAGCGAGCCTCCCTGTTTCGCCAGTCCCTGCCAACAGCCGATGACCTTCGCGAAGTCAGAGAGGATCAGTTCGTCGATCTCGTCATCTTCGGCTTTTTTCAATTTTGGGTAAGTTGTCCGGTAAGTCGTACGCGTCTCGTCGGTGATCTGCTTGCGATATTCACTCGCGAGGGACTCGCGGACCGCGAGAATGATGACTTTGTAGTCGGCCAGCAGTCCCTGTTTGACGGCCTCTCCGAATTTCAGTTCGTGGAAGACGGGACCGTAAATGCTCTCGTCGTCCATGGACGCGATGACGACCGCTCCGTCCGTCTGATCTTTCGCGGATTTTTTCGCTCCCTCGCCGTAAACGCGCGGAGTCGCCGTCATGTAGAGGCGCTTTTTCCCCGCGACGCTGCCGTTGTCGTGGACACGCATGAAGGCCGAGACGTCGTCAGTGTCCGACAGAGCCGAGCCGGTGGTTCGGTGCGCCTCGTCGCAGACGATCAGGTCAAATTCTGGGAACCCCATTTTCTGCGCGTCGGCGACGGCCTGAATGGACTGGTAGGTGGAGAAAACGACGGTGAATCCGTCTTTCTTGCCGCGGAGACGCTCCCAGCGTCTCATGATCGCCTCCGGATTCGTTGAGGCGGGCTGGGCCAGGTCGGAGACGCTCAGGAGGGTTTGGTCTTCGCTGTCTTTGAGGGCTTTTTTCTTTCGCGAGTCCTGTTCGTTGATCGAGGTGTCGGAGCAGACGAGAATGGGGCGGAGCGTGCGTTTCGCGTCGATGGTCCACGCGCAGAGCGTCTGTCCCAAAAGCGAGAGCGACGGGACGAGATAGAGCATGACGCCGCCTTCCGGAACGCTCCCCTCCGCGATCCGCAGTGAGGTGAAAGTCTTTCCCGTGCCGCAGGCCATGATGAGCTTTCCGCGTTCGCAGGTCTCAAAGCCGTGGAGGACGTCGTTGAACGCTCTCTGCTGGTGCGGGCGGAGTTCCTTCGGAGCGACTCGCGCGTCCTGGACGGTTCCGGAAGCCTGTTCCGTGAACTGATCCCAGAAGATGTCCCAGTTGATCCCGCTGAGGTCGAACTGCTCGGCGGAGATGAAATTGGCGGGAATCGTCTGCGCGTTCATGGTCTGGTAGGCGTTTGAGCTGATCTCGCAGGTCGCGACGACGTACCGGGCGGAAAACGTGCGCGTTTTTCCCTCCTCGTCCGTGAAATTGACCGCCGAGGCCGAGAGGAAGGAATCGATGTCCTGTTTGCTGACTTTGGAGTTGGGATCAAAGAATTTGCACTGAAACGCCCAGTACTCTCCGGATTCGGTGAGCGCGACGAGGTCGATGCCCGTGTCGTGCTGTTCTTGATTCAGCGGCCAGTCGCTCCATCGCCAAATCTCTTTGAATTCGCCGTAAATTCGAGTGGCTCGCAGGTACTGCGTGATGAAACGTTCAAAAAGCGTGCCCTGGTCGGCAGAGTTTGCGGCCAGTTCGCGCAGTTTTTTCAGGATGTCTGTGATTTTCATTTTGAGTTATTTCTAAAAGAATTGAAACGGTCCAGCCCTTTCGGGAACATGAATCTGATTATACTCCGCTTAAGGTATTTCGCAAGGGGGTAAAGAGAATTTCCGGAGTGATTTCGCGAGTTCGTTTAACGTAATTCAAAAAATACTGTCATGAGATAAAATTGGAGAAAGGATCAGGAATGTCGCCGTGGAAGCAATTGGTAGAAATAAAAAAAGCCGTGTCCAAAACACGGCTTAAGCAGGGGAATAGGGACTCGAACCCCAACTAAATGAACCAGAATCATTTGTGCTGCCATTACACGATTCCCCTGAATATGGAAGGAATCATACCATATTTTTAAAATTCGTCAAGGGGGAGTCGTTAAACTTTAGCGTTTTTTTCCGAAAAAAATTAAATTTAGTGAAAACTTTTCCAATACGGTATTTATTCCGGGAAGTTCTCGCTTGCGTATTTTTCCAGTTCTTGCGCGTAAGCCATTCGGGTTCTTTCATCAAAACAGACCATCCACGCTATTTTTAAGGAAGTGTGATCGGGAAAAGCGATAATTTCCCGAACGGCGATTTTCGCGGCCAGCTCCAGCGGAAAAGCGTAAACGCCGGTACTGATGGATGGAAACGCGATTGAGACGCATTTGTTCCCGGCAGCGAGTTTCAGTGAGTTTCGGTAAGAATTGGCGAGCAGCGCAGGCTCGTTTTTCTCTCCGCCCCTCCATCTCGGCCCCGGCGTGTGAATGACGAACTTCGCGGGAAGCGCGTACCCTTTCGTAATCTTCGCTTCTCCGGTATCGCATCCGTTGAGAGTTTTGCACTCCTCGAGAAGTTCCTTTCCGGCAGCGCGGTGGATTGCGCCGTCCACACCGCCTCCTCCAAGCAATGAACAGTTCGCGGCATTGACGATGACGTCCGCCTCAATTTTGGTGATGTCTCCAGAAATAATCTCAAGTTTCATTTTTTAACTCCGAAAAATAGTAATGAGTCCCTGAACAGCAGTGAATGAAATTACGAGCGAAAAGAGCAAAGCCCCTGCCATTCCGAGGTTCAGGAAAAAACCGCGCGATGTTCACCCATGAGCGTTTTCTGTTTGTGAGTATCATCATCAAAAGAATGACCAGGACCAATTAAAAGCAGGAGGTGAAGCATTTTTTGAAAAAATGAAGTCATGATTTTTGGCGGGGTAAGGATTAAAATCAGGTTAATTTAAATATTTTCGAATAGAAAGAGTTGGAAATACTCCCGGCAGTATTCTCGTTTAATTTTTCGCTAAAGACGCAAAAAGTCGGGGATTGCCTTCAAAAAAGCCGCGGAATTGATCCAGATCAGGATATGAAGCGCAATGAGCATAAATAATCCCAAAAGCATGAAAAAGATTCCAACGGAATATTTTGGCGAGAAAGTTTCCGCCTGTTTTTTCAAGTCTTCCATGAGTTTTTTCTGAAAAATCTTCCACCCGTCCCAATTTTGATTTGGTCCCGCGGAAATGAGAGAAATAGTCCGCGTAAAGGGAGTCGATTCAACATAAAATTGAATACCAAGCGTCGGCATGAAAACCGTATCCCCCGCCATTCTTGATTCCGGGTCCCACTCCACGACAGAGTCGGCGAAAAAAGGACGAAATTCCGTAAGTGCCAAATTATAGAGATTAAGCGAAGGCCGCTGAAGGAGAAGATAAAGAGTGCACGCCAAAACATAAATTCCCAAAAGGAACAGCCAAGTTACTGGACCGTAACTCCACGAAGCGTTTACGGGGAAAAAGAGCTGGACAGGTCCAATCGCGATTAGGCCGCTCAACGCCAGAAAAAGTACGATCTGATCCCGAAATCCCGTAACGAGGAAGGGGCGGCCCGTCATATTCATTAAACCTAAAAGGACAAAATAGAGGGCCAGCGGTGTTAGGGCCAGATAAATCAGAAAGGGATTTAACATGAAAGTCTCTCAGGAGTTAAAGTCGCTATTGGCAACAAAACCTCATGCGAAGTCTGACGGGACAGTTTCGCATGAGGAAAACAAAATAAAAACGTACGGATACGGCAGAAATCAGTCTTTTTCGGATTCAGGTTCAGCTTTCTTCTTTCGCTTTCTGGTTTCTTTCACTTCCTTGACTTCCGCGACAGACTCCTCTTTATCCGATTCAGGATTTTCCGTGTTGGATGAAGTTTCAGCTGCGGCGTCTTCGCCGGTTTTTTTCTCTTCGACCTGGCTTCCGATGAATAGGAAGTTTTCCTTTTCATCCACGACTTCAGTTTCGATGGAAATCGTGTTCATGCCGCGGAATTTACCGCGCAGAATGTCTTCCGCCAAGGGATTTTCGATATTACTTTCAATCGCGCGTCGTAATGGTCTCGCGCCAAAGTCTTCGTCACTTCCGCGTTTGATCAGGAGCGCGCGAGCAGAATCGGTGAGGAGAAGCTGGTAACCGTGGTCAGCCAGGCGGCGGCAGATTTTGTTGACCTCAAAATTAACGATTTCCTCAAAATCAGCCTTCGTCAAATACTGGAAGACAATCAGCTCGTCCAGACGGCCGAGGAATTCAGGTCTGAAGTATTTTTCGATTTGTTCCTTGACGCGCGTTTTCATTTGCTCGTAGGAATTGTCGCTTTCGCCAGTCTGGAAACCAAAAGAGGATTCATTTTTAATTGCGGAAGCTCCCGCGTTGGTCGTCATGATGATTACCGTATTCCGGAAATCGACGTTTCTTCCGAAACTATCCGTCAAACGGCCTTCTTCCATGATCTGGAGCAGCATATTGAAAACGTCCGGATGAGCTTTTTCAATTTCATCGAAGAGAACGACAGAATATGGCCGTCTGCGAACTTTTTCGGTCAGCTGTCCGCCTTCTTCATATCCGACGTATCCAGGAGCGGCACCGATTAGCCGTGTGACATTAATTTTTTCCATGTACTCGCTCATGTCGATTTGAATGAGCGCGTCTTCATTGCCGAAAAGGAATTCGGTAAGAGTTTTCGCCAAAAGGGTTTTTCCCACGCCAGTAGGTCCGGCAAAGAGGAAACAGCCGACAGGACGTTTGGGATCCTTAAGGCCAGCCCGGCTTCGACGAACCGCCTCAGAGATTTTTCGAATGGCTTCATCCTGGCTGACGACCCGTTTGTGGAGTTCCGATTCCATGCGCATGAGACGTTCGGAGTCTTCCGTCGAGACGCGGGTAACCGGAATGCCAGTCATTCTGGCGACAACTTCAGCGATGACCTCCGCGTCAACCTGGCCGCGATTTGCCTGCATTTTCTGCCGCCATTCTTCGGTCATGTCTTCTTTTTTCTTGCGCAATTTGTCGATTTGGTCACGCAGCGAAGCGGCGGATTCAAAATTTTGTGAGGCGACAGCCCCTTCCTTGACCTGAATTAAACGTTCCAATTCCGTATCGATGTCTTTCAGGTCAAGCGGGCGCGTCATGCACTTGAGGTGAACGCGTGAGCCGGCTTCATCAATGACGTCAATCGCTTTGTCCGGATGGCAGCGTCCCGTAATGTATCGGTCAGAGAGTTCCACCGCGGCTTCAAGTGCGTCGTCCGTGAAGTTGACATGGTGATGCTCTTCGTATCGGTCTCGAAGGCCTTTAAGAATCTGAACGGTAACTTCTTTGTTCGGCGGTTCGACCAGGACTTGCTGGAATCTGCGTTCCAAAGCGTTGTCTTTTTCAATGTGTTTGCGGTATTCGTCGAGAGTGGTCGCGCCGATGCACTGAATTTCACCACGCGAAAGGGCGGGTTTCAGGACATTGGCGGCGTCAATCGCGCCTTCAGCGCCGCCGGCTCCGACCAACGTATGAAGCTCATCGATGAACAGGATGACGTTACCCGTTCTGCGGACTTCATTCATGACCGCCTTGATTCGCTCTTCAAACTGACCGCGGTATTTTGTGCCGGCGACCATCATAGCGAGGTCAAGGACTACGATACGTTTCTCCAGGAGCAGTTCAGGAACGTTTCCAGAGACAACATATTGCGCGAGGCCTTCGACGATGGCGGTTTTTCCGACACCGGCTTCTCCCAGGAGAACCGGATTATTTTTAGTGCGGCGGCCGAGAATTTGAATCGTTCGCTCGATTTCCTTGTCGCGTCCAATGACCGGGTCCAGCTTCTTTTGACGGCAAAGTTCAGTCAAATCGCGTCCAAAGCTGTCAAGCGCGGGAGTTTTTGATTTTCCAGACGGTTTTGGTGAATCCGTATCGGCAGAAGGTCCGCCGACACTGGCAGCGGAACGTTCGGCGGAATCTTTGCCATTTCCCATTAATTCCAGAATCTGATCACGGACACGATCCAGACTAAGGCCCAGGTTGAGGAGAACCTGGGCTGCGACTCCCTCTTCTTCACGTAAGAGTCCAAGAAGAAGATGTTCCGTGCCGACGTATGTGTGGGAGAAATTTCGTGCTTCTTCCACCGCGTATTCGATAGCTTTTTTAGCCCGGGGAGTTTGGGGAAGTTTCCCCATCGCGATCATGTCGGTTCCCTGATTGACGAGTTTTTCAACTTCACGGCGAATTTTGGCCAAATCAACGTCCATATTTTTCAAGACGTTAGCCGCGACACCGCTTCCCTCCTTGACGAGGCCCAGCAGGATGTGTTCAGTCCCAATATATTCGTGATTTAAACGCTGAGCTTCCTGGTTGGCAAGCTGAAGCACTTTTCGGGCACGGTCGGTAAATCGTTCATACATTTTTCAAGGTCTCCTGACTGAGAAGTTAAATGGTGAGGTCAGACCAAACTGGATTCCACGTTTTACCCCAACAAAATACGAAAAGCCGTGTGAAATGTCAGTCCAGAAAAACTCCCAATCCATCTTTAATCATTATTTATTATAGTCGACCTGAAAAAATTAGGAATCCCCCCCCGTGAGCATTTTAGGAAAATATTTGCTAATATTTCATCCTGTTCATCATAAAAAGTACATTTTGCGTATTTTTTAGAATCGAAAAAAGCGGAAGTTGCCCGGAGAACAAAATAATAATTACAGTTTTTCAGGAGAAAAAGACATTGAGGAGCGTAAAATTCGTCATGAAATTCATTGGAAGAATTTTTGGAAAAAAGTCCCCATTGACTCCAGAATAAAATCTGGTAGAATAAGAATCAAATGAGGAAAGGCAGGGCGTATCGCGGAGAAAAAATAGTATTTGGGCAGTAGGCGGACCGTGAATTAAAAATTTCTTTACGCGAGAGTTCTCTCATTCCCAAATACCGAAAACAGACAGTGCGGAAAGCAGAAAGGTTTATCCTGAAATGATGAACATGGAGATGTCTCGAGAGGATTTGCGCGGAACAGATCGTTTTGATGAAGATTCATCGATGGAAGTTCTTGATCTTGGAACGGATCGTTTTTTGAACGCGCCGCAGCCATTTGACGGGAATTGGCAATACGATGAGACAGCAGCGGAAATGACGATTTTCCGAATGGGGAAGTTTTCTTTTTCGCGGTTTCTTCCAGCGTTTTTTTTCACGATTTTATGGAATGCTTTCACCGTGACCCATTTCCTTATGTTTCTGACGGCATTTCAGGAAAAGAAAATGGATTTTGGATTTGAACAGTGGGTACTTTTTCTTTTTTATGTGCCATTTGTGCTGGTTGGAATTGGTCTTTTCGTCGGTTTGGGGGTACTTCTTTTTTCCTCAAAGATTCGTGAGACCTGGATAATTACGCGTAAGGAACTTCGTCACGAGAAGAAATTATTTTGTTTTCGGCGTACGCGAAAACTGGATGTTTCCAAAACAGAGCGTCTTGAGATTGAATGTGATTCTCTTTGGTTTGTTGACCGTGAAGAGGAGGAATGTTTTGCCTTCATTGGTGAATTAACGCGAGAGGAAGCGCGCTGGATCGCGTCGCGCTTTCAGATGATGCACTGAGAGTTTTGGCTGTTTAAGGTTTAATCAGGGGGTTCAGCTGGAATTAAATTTAGTGAGTTTTCCAACGAAGTTTTGGAAAAGAGGGTAATTTCGCTTCTGTTCGTTACCGGAAGTCTCGCGCGTTTCCGTTCATGGTGTGAAACTTCAGACATTTCGCGGAAATTCACAGAGTTTTATTTTTTTGCTGAAAAGTATTTTGGGAACTTTCTTTTAAAGGAAATGGCCTCGCGGAAAGTGTCCGGGAGGCCGTGGAAATTTATTCAGCTGCTTTATCCTGCGGGGGATAGTGGAGGAATGGAGGGCAATTGTTCAGGAATGCCATGTCGTATCCTTCGTCCTGTCCCGGTGCTCTTCCTCCAATTCGCAGGATGGCGATTGGCCTTCCCAAGGTTTTCGCCACAGCGATTGGGTCTGATTCCGGAGCAATGTCAAAGTACCCCTGACCCACCTGATCTTTGGAAGAAATGGGAAAAGCAGTGTCTGGATTTTCGATATAGATGACACGCGTGACAAATTTTCCGCGAATAGCCGCGTAAAGATCTTCTTTGGTCAATTCGATAATGACCGCGTGACGAAGTTCCTCACCGATTGGCGGATGCGTTCTGTCGAGTATCTCGATTGTCGGAAAGACTTCAATACCGGGCATGAGCGGGACATCCGTGACCCGAAAACGGTATTGGGTTCCAACCTGGAGCGCAAAATACTGGGGAGCGGCAGCCGGATTCATGAACGCTCCGTCAACGGCCGCCGCGACACATGTTCCTTTCGGGGCCTGAATCTGGACGTGCTGAAAATAAATCCCATCCTTGGGAGCGTTCAGCACCTGAGCGGCATCATTGATTTCCATTACCTGGGCATTTTCCTCATTGGCCAGAGTGTGTCCAGGAATGATGAACATCGCGACAAAGAGTATTTCCGCCAGCGCAACAGCATTTTTTGTGCACAACTTCCACATAGCCTGAATCCCTTCATTCTTTTGAGTGGAATGGATGGGGAGAGTTCTTTCGTTTCCTCCGAATCCATTCAGAGGCTTTTGGGAAACAGCGGCGTTTTTTAAGCGTTTTCGCCGCTTTTGAACTCTCCGTTACGATTTTTCAACTTCGCTTGATTAGCGGGAAGTTGGGTAGGTAGCGCGTTTACGAGCAGGTTCAGCCTGCGGGAGATCCACCGGTCCGGGGAGTCCGTGAGGAGTAGCGGTAATCGGCTGTCCGTATTCCGGACCAGTAACGCCCGAAATATAGTCAGAAGGCGTGGTTCCGCCAGCCGGGGCCGCGTCAGAGACCGGATTGCCGGCTTCGTCAAGGACGACACTGGCACCCATTTCAGGCTCAACCAGTTTGTTACCCATGCGGATGATAGCGAGGATGGCTCCACGGCGATCCGCTTCGGCTACCGGGTCAACACCGGGATCAAGGCGGGTGCTCACGATCGTGTCGGGAGTTCCGACAGCCAGTGCCAGTTCCTGAAATTCCGGGTCAGGCAGGTAAATGACCTTCGTGACGAAGTTGCCGCTGCGAACCTGCATGATGTCTTCTTCGGTGAAATTAACCGGAATCATGCTGTGGGCAAGGAAAGCCTGAGTGCGCGGCATGGCCGGGGCGACCTCAACCGTCGGATAAAGTTCAAGTCCGGAATGGCCCGGAATATCCGTAAGTTTCAGACGATAAATACCGCCCTGCGGGAAATCCTGACGGAACGGGCAAACCATGGGTTCCGAATCAAACATTCCCTGAGCCGCGACATCCCAGCGGATATTGGAACCGGCGGGACCAACAAACGCCAACTGGGACGTTTTCATTGCTGCCGGGGCCTGCGGAGCACTCACGTTTGAGCCGTAAGCGGCGTTTGGATTGCCCATATCGACCCCAGGGCCAGGACCGGCTGCGCCGGTTGGATGACTCATCTGTGAGAAATCATATCCACCCTGAGTATACGGACCCAAGGTCTGTTCTCTGCAGCCAACGACTACGGCAATGATGCAGAGCGAGAAAAACAACGTCAACCAGGTTCTCATTTTGTCCCCCTATCTGACTCCTTCAATAATTAAAGCATCCTGCGTGCTATGGAGGTTTCTACGCTGTGTTGAGCACTCTGGAACAGTTTATTGGGATTACTTTCGGCGAAAGCCGGCCTTCATCTGAAACCGTTTCAATGAGCGGTCCGGGATAAAAATACCCCATAGCTTCAAAATTTCCAATGTGTTTTGGGGATTTATTTCAATTTTCAGCTTTTTTTCAGGAATATCACTTTCAATAAAAGCTGTTTCTGAATATAATATCCCAAAGCGGAACTTCTGAAAAAAAGAATATTTAAATTACTTCATTTCCAGAAAAGTTCTGTCAGTTTTTATTTTCGGTCGTTATCACTAAATTCTTTGATAAATTCGTTCAGATTGTCAAATGTGGAATAAAATATTTTTTTGGACCGTAAAAGAGGTAAAATGCGCAAAGTGTGCGGCTGTCTTTGCCGTTATCATTACTCTTTTACTCTTGAGTAGAGGCGAATTTACGTCTGGTTTGCTCGCGCAAGATTCCGCCGGGAATACCAATTCTGATTCTCAGACAGTTTCTGTGAGGCAGGCAGTCAATTTGATTTTGGACAATTCGATCTTTAAATTGCGAAATTCAAGAAATTACGCGGTGGATATTCGTACTCAGGCGGATATTTGCGGCCAGACATTTAACGGGAAAGGAATTTATCGCCAAACAAGCCAGATTGATTCGATGACCGGAAAAAGAACTTACTCGGTTCGCTGGGAGATGGAGTATTTTATGGAGGAGTGCAGTCAATACTCTCTTCAAGTACTGAATGGGGAACGCAAGAAACTCTGGACACAGAACGAGAGGCGTTCGATTCGTCCGGATCAGAAAACGGAGTATGGGGATTTGGAGGTGATTGATTTAAATGAAGTGCTTCGAGCTGTTTCTTCTGACCCGCAGGCCTATCAGCCGATAGCGTCGCCATGGTTTTCGGTTTTTCATGTGGATCAGCTGTTGGAGGGGATTCGGCAGAACTTTTCATTTACGATTGCCGGCATAACGAACTATCCGGGAACACGCCGGGCGCTTTACCGCGTTCAGGGGGTTTTGAAACCGGAGATTGCCTTTAAAATCAATAACCGAAAAAACGCGGGAGAGGCAAATTCAAACGTAATATCAATGAATGAGGAATATCTTTGTTTTCTTTCGCAGCTTGCCGACGAGGTGCCGACACATATTGAGTTTTTTATTGATAAGGAGCTGGAATTTCCTGTTTACGTTCATTTTTTCAGGAAGGACGATGAGCAGAATGAGGGAATAAATGGGGAAACCGCGCCAAGATTGAGATTTGTGATTTCTTTTGAGAATACTTATCTGAATAACGCGACGTTCAGGTCGGAGGAGTTTGAGATTATGCCGGAGAATGTGACGAAAGATTCCACTGAAAATTTTATTCAGAGTCTGAAAAAGTAAAAGAGGAGTTAAAATCGGGGGGAGTATTTTCGCGTAAGACGCTGAAACCGGGGAATCGCGTTTTCAATTCCGGGAAGTGGAAACACGGGAAAGGAAATACCTTGAATTGGGGAAACGCGTGAGTGATTTTTCAAATTTTTTCGCGCGGGTATTTACAGGTATTTGAAATATTAGTATAATATGTGAAACAGTTCTTTCTTTCCCGCCTGTTTTGCTTTCAGGAGAAGAGAATTCATGATTTCAAAATTCCAAATGTTCAAAACTTTAATAATTTCTTTTACTTTAGCGATAAGCTGTTTATTTTGTGGGATTCCCGGCACGCTTTACGCGGAACCCGACGGCAAAGGAATCCTTTTTGATGGAAACGCCGGTTTTCAGACTTCGGCAAAGGAGGTCTCTATCGCTCCAAACGCCTTTTCTGTCTGTGCGTGGGTCTTGCTGAATGAAAATAAAGATTCCCAGATTTTCCTGACTTCCGGGGCACCCAATCGGGATTGGACGCTTTACGCGTACAAAGGGCGAATTCGCTTTCTCATTCAGACAGACGAAATGAGCGGTTATGGTCACGCGAACATTCCTCTCCCTGAAACGGGAAAATGGTTTCATCTTGTCGGGACCTGCGATGGAGAAAACGTCCGCCTTTATCTCAATGGAAAAGAAGCCGCGCACTGGAAGACGCGGGTTCGCCGTACCCGTTTTTCCGCGCGTCATTTGAAAATAGGGGCCTGCTCGGATTATGACCGAAACCTTAACGGCGCGTTGGAAGACGTTCGTGTCTATTCGCGCGTACTAACCGCGGAAGAAGCCGCGAAACTGGCGGAAGGACCTTTTGCTGAAACGAAAGACGGGCCGCTTGCCGCCGGGCTGACTGCCTGCTGGTCGTCTGAACGAATGGAGAGCGGGAATCCCGTTTGTCTCGTTAATCCTGAAATAAAGCTGACGGACGCAATTTATTCCGGAGACGATATTCTCATTAATGAAAAAGATACTGGGTTCAGAAGTATCTGGTACTTCAACCAGGCAAGCGGTGATCAATACGGGTACAAATACTCGGGCGGTCTGGGAACGTACCCGGCCAATCACTATCCATTCGGTGTTTATCGCCCGGAAGTGAACAAAACATTTATCTGTTTTGGGGGGACGGATCCTGCCGGAAAAACGCTTCTTCATGAGGTATCGTATTTTGACCATGCCTCCGGGAAAATTGCCCGTCCGACGATCATTCTCGATAAGCAGACTGAAGATGCTCACGATAATCCGGTCATGACGATGGATGATGCCGGGCACATTTGGATTTTTTCCACCAGCCACGGAACTTCGCGCCCCTCTTACGTTACGCGAAGTGTTCGTCCGTATGACATCTCCGAATTTGAGCTGGTCAAAACTCTCAAAATGGAGAATGGAAAAGAAATTCCCATGACAAACTTCTCCTATGTGCAGGTTTTCAACGTTAAAGGAGAAGGAATGTTCGTCTTCTTTACTACCTATGACCGTTCGGTACTCAATGACCCTAATTCACGCGCGGACCGCATTGTCAGTTTCATGAAAAGTAAAGACGGGGTACGTTGGAGTGAGTGGAAACCCCTGGCGGCCATGGAGCATGGGCATTATCAGAACGCGGCGGTTTGGAAGAATGGAAATTCATTTAAGATAGGAACCTCTTTCAATTATCATCCGCATAACACTAAAGAGGGACGCGTTGGCTTGAATTGGCGTACGAATCTCTATTATGCGGAATCCAATGATGGCGGAGAGACATGGCGGACGGTGGATGGAAAGCCGGTCAAAACTCCAATGCTTGACGAGAAAGGTCCCGCGCTGGTTCATGATTATGAGGCAAAAAAGAAAAACGTCTATATTTTGGATCTGGTTTACGATGAAAACGGATATCCAATTATTTTCTATATTACGAGCAACGGATGGCAGAGCGGGCCGGAAGCTGGACCGCGCGAATGGTTTACGTGCGCCTGGAATGGGAAAGAGTGGGAAATAAGGAAATTTACCGAATCAGACAATAATTACGATTTTGGTTCGCTTTACGTCGAAAAGGACGGCACGTGGCGTGTCACGGCTACCGACGGATATGGACCGCAGAGGTTCAATACGGGAGGTGAAGTTTCCCTTTGGACCTCATCGAACCGTGGGGCGGACTGGAAAAAAGTACGGCAGATGACCGAAAACAGTCCTAAAAACCACTGTTACCCGCGACGACCGATTGACTGGCATGAAGATTTCTTCGCGTTTTGGGCTGACGGACACGGAAGAATGCCTTCCGACGCGGATCTTTTTTTCTCGAACATTCATGGTGATGTCTTTAAGCTGCCGAGACAAATGCCGGAGGGCGAGGAAATGGCCGTTCCAATTCCAATGAACTGAATACGCGGTCAAACTTTATTCAATATTATGGTGAAAAACTCTTTCCCGCTCCGATTTTGCGTTGGAGCGGGATTTTTTAGGGGAAAGATCTTATTTTTCAGCGCGGATAAATCAGATAAAGGTTTCTTTGGTAACGAAACCAGGAGTCGTCATCTTTCATGGAAAGAGTCGGTGTCACGACGGGGGACTCCAACGTTCCGGGGACCGTAATTTCAGTTTCCCGGCAGGGAATAACGGTCAGTTTCGCGTTTACCTGGTATTCAGTGTTGAATAACAGTGCGAGTTCACCCGGAGACATTCCGAATTTTTGAGGTAAACGGCGGAATATTATCGATGATTCCGTGCCTGCCTCCGGAAATTCACCTTCAACCAGTTTCATCCCCTGAGGATTGAGCGTATCCATTACGACGTATTCCAAATCAAGGTCAGCCGCGCTTTGAAGAGAGCTGCCAAGGTCGCGAATGGAGAGGGAGTTGCCGTTGCCGTTGATTTCCGCCACGTAAACCAGAGTATCCGATCCTTTGATGTCCTGAACGCGAATCCGTCGGTTATTCAGCTTTGAAAGCTGGAGCGACTGCGGGATTTTCGTGGAAAGCTGGGCGGAATGATCTTCATCTCGCCAGAAAATTTTTACGATTTCCAGACCGGCATTTAGAAAACGCTCAACTTCTTCCGCGTTATTCGCGATGAGACAAAGTTTCTTGCCTTTCAGGAACGCAAGAGCCTCTGCCGCCTGAAATTCACGAACCTGATTTTGGACTTTCGTTCGGATTTCCGTCTCATTGCGCGGGTCACGAATCGCGTCAATGACACGATTCGCGATTTTTCCTGCTGTCGGATAAATATTCGGCATTTTCGGGTCAATATTTAATCGTGTCGAAAGCATGATAACGAACGTATTAAAAGCCGGATCAATCCAGATGGATGTCCCGGTATATCCGCCGTGCCCGCACGCTTTGGAGGATTGAAGAACTCCGCGATTTGGTTTGTCGGCGCGTTTATCCCAGCCAAGTGCGCGATTCCCGATGGTCGTTGGCTGCGACGAAAGCATTTGTTCCCAGATTTCAGGCGAAAAGAGTTTTTCCTCTCGGCCGTCTTCCGTTACGTAGATTCCCTGATTCAGCATGACAGACGCGAATACCGCGGTATCATGGATCGTGGAAAAGTTCGCTCCATTTCCGGTTCCGCCTCCCATTCTTCGGGCGCGTGTGTCGTTGGCTTCTCCTTTGATCCATCGTCCGTCCATAAATTGGGTCGCTGCCGTTCGCCTGCGCCGTTCCGCGTCCGGATGGAACATGGTGTCTGTCATTCCCAGCGGAAGATAAAGATGATTTCGTGTCCAGTCGGCATAGCTCTCGCCTGAAATACGTTCCACCACTTTTCCGAGGATAACGCAGCCGAGGCACGAATACTCATATCGTTCACCTGGTTCCCATTTTACTGGAAGCTGGGCAATGCGCTGCCAGATGTCTTCAGGCGTCCCTGACCAGCTGTATCCGTCGCGGATTCCGGACGTGTGCGTGAGAAGGTCACGTATTTTTATCTTTTCTTTTCCGTGATTGTTTAGTTCCGGCAGATATTTCACGACAGGATCTTCATATTGGAGTTTCCCTTGGTCAACGAGCATCGCGATACTCGGGGCAAGGCCGACGATCTTGCCGCAGGAAGCCAGATCGTAAAGAGTATCATACGTAAGAGGTTCGACGACGGGATTTTTTTGCCTGTCTCCCCATTTTTTAAGATAAACGATTCGATCGCCGCGTCCGACGGCCACGATTGCCCCGGGAATATTGCCGCGCTCAATCAATTCCATGATCCAGCCGTCAAATTCAGTAAAGTATTCTGACACAAAATTTTCAGATTCGGGAGTGACCTGTCTTAGCTGACGTGCCTCCGCTCTCAAAAGTGTCAATGATGAAAACAAAAGAAAAATGACGATGCCACGGAGTAAAACCCCAGGAAATGACAGGGAAAACTTTTTCATGATTTTCAGGCAGGTTTAAACCAAAGGATAAATAACAAACTTTTCTCATATTTTAATAAATGATTTTCAATTCGTCAAGGAGCCTCAAGCATGAAATAATCACGAGAACTTTTAAAATTTCATTTTAAATAGGAAAAACAGGAAAAATTTTGTCATGGGAATCTTCCAGTATAGTTCTTTGCTTATTTGGATCTGGCCCCGCGAATATCGTTCTCTCGCCAAAATAACACGAAACGAAGAATAAGAGGATAATTTCAGTGCGTCATTAGGGGAGCGGGAGATTGTGTTTGTTAAAAGAAATTTCAGAGGAATAGGATGGTAATGAGGTCTCTGTATAAAATTTTCACAAACGTAAATTATTAACTTTTTTTCCCGTGTATCAAAATCCGATTTAGAGAGAATTACTGAAACACACGAAAACTTTTAAAAATACAAAAATATATTTTAATACCGCAAAACCGAGTTTATTAAGCTAAAACGCCAATTAAAATGTTGAATTTTACCACTTGGGGAATTTTTTTTAATATACTCCCCTTTACATTTTAAAAAAATATAATATAATTGATTGATACCATTTAAGGAAAATGTTTTGCGCTGTATAAAATTTGGCATGTTCGAAAATATTCGACAAAAAATGAATCGGAATTCCGGTTCGGAATATGCGGTGTCATACCGTTGATTCTGCCGCGATCCATGAATGAATGTTGAAATGTTTTGTGATGATTGTCCCGACCTTCATAAATTAATGAAATCAAATTCGAAGAATCGGGGCAAGGAATAAGCCGCGTCGAGACAAAAAGTGGTGCGAACACTCGGAACAAACGGATTTCATTCCTGCTTGGTTCCTGGGTGGAAAATAGTTTTCGTTTTTTAATAGGAGAAAAAGAAATGCCGCGTAAAAAAAAGGAATATTTTGAAAACCTTCCAAAAAACAGAGCCGGAAAAAAGCAGATAACCATGTGGCTAACCGAAGACGAAAAAGCCATGCTTCATAAAGCGGCCGCTGATGAGGGCGTTACGGTTACTGCTTACATAAAACGCCGAATTTTTAGTAACCAATACTATGATAAAGAAAAGCCGATTCGGGTACCAAAAGACATCACGATCAATATGGAGGCCTTCCTGAACTTCGTTCTGGGATTCCAGAAATCCTCTGATGAGGGAGCCGTAGGAAGACCGCGTAAAGTAAAAAAACTTTCCTGAAAAGTTTTTTTTGAAAACGCTCACTCCCGCGAACACTCTCCGGCACGGATGTGCGCGTATTTTAAGCGTAAAATAACGATGCTCCCATAAGCGGCTTTAACATGAATGAAATTGAATATGTTAAAACCGCTTTTTTTATTGATATTTTGAACTGAATAATTCATTGTTAGAGACAGTCAATGTGCTTCTCGAAGTGGTTTAAGCAAATTCTAATCCTTAAAAAGACTGTTTCCACAAAAAAACTCCTTTTAAGAAAATTTTTTCAGAAACACGATAATGCCGTAAAATAGGGAACGAAACGTGTTTTAGAAGTTGAGGAAAATGGGTGAATTTGGAAAAAAGTGAAAAAAAGCGGCGTCCCCCCCTTGAAGGATTTTTAGAATGTGGTATATTACTTCACATCTTAAGTGAAACAAGTGTGAGCTTAAGAGGGAGTCAAGCCCCTAGGGGCTGGCGGATCTTTGACAAGATAAAGAACAATTTGGTAAGTGACATCTTAAAAGATTATAATTTTTTAAGAGAGCGCGAAGACGAGCATAAAACGTTACACTTTGTAGCTTTTGATTTTAAGCATTAAAATCATGTGATTAAGTTACTAAGGGCATACGGGGGATGTCTTGGCATTAGCAGGCGAAGAAGGGCGTGGCAATCTGCGATAAGCCTCGGGTAGCTGATAAACGAGCTTTGATCCGGGGATTCCT